>NZ_JBFTRV010000005.1:0-340586 GCF_056399665.1 Massilia sp. 01N410
CTCGAGATCACGCTCGCCAGCGGCAAGAAGTACGTCGAGCGCGTGCCGGCCGAAGTGTGGCGCTACAACCCGAAGAAGATCACGAAGCTGATCATCACCGACGAGCCGATGACCAGCCTGGTGCAGGACCCGTACTGGGAAACCGCGGATACGGACCTGAGCGACAACGCCTGGCCGCGCAAGGTGACGCCGTCGCGCCTGGAGCTGTTCAAGTCGCAGCGTGGCGGTGACGACATGATGAAAGACTATAACGAGAAACTGAGCGAAAAGCTGAAAACCAAGGAAAAAGCGGACGACAAGGACGCCCAACCGATCGCGAAATAAATGAACATGACCATGAAACGCCTGCCCGCCAGCCTCGCCGCCTTTTCGCTGATCGCCGCCATCACCGGCTCGGCCTTCGCCCAGCAATTCGACGACAAATTCCGCCAGCTCGACGAGCTGCTGCCCACGCCCACCGACACCCGCACCGCCTCGGGTGCACCGGGCCACGCCTACTGGCAGCAGCGCGCCGACTACAAGATCCGCGCCCAACTGGACGAAGCGAATCGCGCCGTGAGCGGCAGCGAGACCGTTACCTACCACAACAACTCGCCGGACACGCTGAACTACCTGTGGGTGCAGCTGGACCAGAACATGTTCCGCGCCGACTCGGACAACCGCAATATCTCGAGCTACCCCTCGCGCGAGGCATGGCGCACGGCCGGCGCCGGCGGCCCGGGTGGAGCTCAACCTGGCCTGCAGTACGAAGCGGCCCGCTTCCTGGTCGAGAGCCGCAAGTTCGACGGCGGCTTCAAGATCGCCAGCGTCACCGGCACTGATGGCAAGCCGCTGCGCTACGTGATCAACAAGACCATGATGCGCATCGACCTCGACCAGCCGCTGAAGCCGGGCTCGCGCTTCTCCTTCAATATGGCGTGGTCCTTCAATGTGCCGGAGACGAACGTGCTGGGCCGCCGCATGGGCTTCGAACGATTCGATAAACAAGATAAAAACGACCTGTTCGAGATCGCCCAGTTCTATCCGCGCATGGCCGCCTACTACGACGCCCACGGCTGGCAGAACAAGCAGTACCTGGGCGACGGCGAGTTCACGCTGGAATTCGGCGACTACGACGTCGAGATCACGGTGCCGTCCGACCACATCGTCGCCGCCACCGGCGAGCTGCAGAACGAAGGCGAAGTCCTGACCAGCGCCCAGCGCGAGCGCCTGAAGCAGGCGCGCAGCGCCACCCAGCCGGTGATCATCGCCAGCCAGGCGGATGCGGAAGCCCGCGAGAAGGGCCGCGCCACCACCACCAAGACCTGGCGCTTCAAGGCGAAGAACGTACGCGACTTCGCCTGGGCCACCAGCCGCAAGTTCATCTGGGACGCGCAGGGCTTCAGGAAGGGCGGTACCGACGTGCTGGCCATGTCCTTCTATCCGAAGGAAGGCAACCCGCTGTGGGAAAAGTATTCGACCCAGGCCATCATCCACACCATCGACCAGTACAACAAGTATTCCTTCGACTACCCTTACCCGGTGGCGATTTCCGTGAACGGCCCGGTGGGCGGCATGGAATACCCGATGATCTCGTTTAACGGCGGCCGCCCGACCAAGGACAAGAAGACCGGCGAGCTGACCTACTCGCGCAGCACCAAGTATGGCCTGATCAGCGTGATCATCCACGAGGTCGGCCACAACTACTTCCCGATGATCGTCAACTCGGACGAGCGCCAGTGGACCTGGATGGACGAAGGCATCAACTCCTTCATGCAGTTCCTCGCCGAGACCGCGTGGGAAGACAATTACCCGGCCCGCCGCGGCGAAGCGCGCAACATCGTCGACTACATGAAGAGCCGCAACCAGCAGCCGATCATGACCAACTCGGAATCGATCACGAACCGCGGCAGCAATGCTTACGCCAAGCCGGCCACCGCGCTGAACGTGCTGCGCGAGACGGTGCTGGGCCGCGAACTGTTCGACTTCGCCTTCCGCACCTATGCCGAGCGCTGGAAGTTCAAGCGCCCCACTCCGGCCGACTTCTTCCGCACCATGGAAGACGCTTCCGGCACGGACCTCGACTGGTTCTGGCGCGGCTGGTTCTACACCACCGACGCGGTGGATGTGAGCGTGGACGGCATCAGCGAGTACACGATCGGGACCAAGGATCCGGAAGTCGAGAAGAAGTGGAAGAGATCCCTGAAGGACCAGGAACCGGTGTCGATCACCGACCAGCGCAACAGGGGCAGCCTGCCGCGCCGCGTCGACGCGCATCCGGAACTGAAGGATTTCTACAACGAGCACGACGACTTCACGGTCACCAACAAGGACCGCAACAAGTACAATGAAACCATGGAGGGGCTGGAGGATTGGGAAAAGGCGCTGCTGAAGGAAGGCAAGCACCTCTACCTGGTCGACTTCAGCAACAAGGGTGGCCTGGTGACCCCGCTGATCCTCGATATCACCCTGGCCAGCGGCAAGAAGTACGTCGAGCGCGTGCCGGCCGAGGTGTGGCGCTACAACCCGAAGAAGATCACGAAACTGATCATCACGGACGAGCCGATGACCAGCCTGGTGCAGGACCCCTATCTGGAAACCGCCGACATCGACACCAGCGACAACGCCTGGCCGCGCAAGGTGACGCCGTCGCGCCTGGAACTGTTCAAGAGCCAGCGCCCGCAGGACGACATGATGAAAGACTATAGCGAGAAACTGAAAACGAAAGACGCCAAGAAGGACAGCAAGGAAGCCGTGAAGGATGCCGAGCAGTCCATCGAAGCGGGCAGGAAGGTGCAATGAGCTTTCACCGTTATCGTGGCTTTATCGCCCGGTGTGCAGCGGCCGCCGTCCTGGCGGGCGCCTGCGCGCTGGCGCCGGCGCACAACTTCCACGCCGGGATCACCGACATCAGCTACAACGAGCGTACCGGCAGCCTTGAAGTCGTGCACACCTATATGGCGCACGACGTTGAGGCCCTGCTGACCAATCTGTACCAGCGCCAGTTCGACCTGTCCGACCCGGACGACCAGGCCGTGTTCCGCAAGTATGTCGAAAAGCAGTTCTGGCTGGCGGACAAGGACAAGCGCCGCCTGCCGCTGAACTGGGTCGGCATGACGGCCGACGCCCAGAGCGTCGTCGTGTTCCAGGAAGTGCAGCAGACGCCGGCCTCGAAGGTCGAGTTCCTCCACGACGAAGTGATGATCGACTTCCTGCCCGACCAGCTGAATACCGTCAACCTGACGGTGGCCGGCAGCATCCGCACCTTCGGCTTCAGCAGCAATCACCCCGAGTTTTCAGTACATTAAGTTCCAGTTCAATGCGTCTTCGAGTCCTGCCTTGCGCGCTGGCCGCGCTGTTTTCCCCATTGTTGGTTCACCCCGCTGCACATGCCGACGATTTCGTGATCCAGCGCGTACTGGTCGAAGGGTCACGCGCGAGCCAGCTCGGCCTGCTTGACTCCGCGAATGCCGGCAGCGTCAGCCAGAAAGAGCTGGAGATGCGCACCATCTACCGTCCCGGCGAACTGCTGGAAGCGGCGCCCGGCCTGATCGTCAGCCAGCACAGCGGCGAAGGCAAGGCCAACCAGTTCTACCTGCGCGGCTTCAACCTCGACCACGGCACCGACCTCGCCACTTACGTGGACGAGATGCCGGTCAACCAGCGCTCGCACGCCCACGGCCAGGGCTGGACCGACCTGAACTTCCTGATCCCGGAACTGACCGCCCGTCTCGACTACCGCAAGGGACCGTACTCGGCTCGCGAAGGCGACTTCGCCTCGGCCGGCAGCGCCTCGGTCACCTATGCGAACCGCCTGGTGCGCGATGTGGCCACGCTGAGCGTCGGCCAGAACGGCTATGCGCGCAGCGCGCTGGCGGCGTCCAGGGATGCGGCCGGCGGCGCCCTCACCTATGCGCTGGAACTGCTGCACAACGATGGTCCCTTCACCCATCCGGACGATTACCAGAAGGTGAACGGCGTGCTGCGCTACAGCCGCGGCTATGCGAACAATGGCTGGAGCGTCACCGCGATGGCCTATCGCGGCCGCTGGAATTCCACCGATCAGATCCCCGAACGCGCGGTGGACGACGGCCGCATCGGCCGCTTCGACCTGGTCGACGACAGCGACGGCGGCGAGGCGCGCCGCTACAGCCTGTCCGGCGTGTGGCGCCAGACCTCGGCCGACTCGATGTCGAAGGTGAGCGCCTACCTGATCCGCAACCAGCTCGACCTGTGGTCGAACTTCACCTACTACATGGAAGACCCGCTGCATGGCGACCAGTTCGCCCAGCCGGACCGCCGCGTGACCGGCGGCTTCAATGCCCTGCACACCTGGCATGCGCACCGCACCGACACGGTCACCTCGGACCTGAGCGTCGGCCTGCAGGCCCAGAGCGACAATATCTTCAACGGCTTGCAGCACACCCAGGGGCGCCAGACCTTGGAGACCACGCGCCAGGACCACATCGTCGAGACCAGCCGCGCCGCCTGGATCGAGAGCGCCACGCGCTGGGGCGAGTTCTTCCGCGCCATCGTCGGCCTGCGCGCCGATCACTACCGCTTCCGCGTGAAGAGCGATTTGGCCGCCAACTCCGGCAGCGCCGGCGACACCCTGGTCAGTCCGTCGATGAACCTGGTGTTCGGCCCGTGGAAGAGCAGCGAGCTGTATCTGAACTATGGCCAGGGCTTCCACAGCAACGATGCGCGCGGCACGGTCGCCACCATCGATCCGAAGACATTGGCGGCGCTCGGCCAGTCGCCGGGCCTGGTGCGCTCGCGCGGCATGGAGATCGGCCTGCGCCTTGATGCGATTCCGAAGATGCAGACCGCGCTGTCGCTGTACCGCCTGGATTTCGATTCGGAGCTGAGCTATGTCGGCGACGAAGGCACCACCGAGGCCGGCTCACCCAGCCGCCGCTACGGCATCGAATTCTCGAACTACTACAAGCCGGGGAAGTGGCTGTCGATCGACTTCGACGCCGCCTTCGCGCGGGCCCGCACGCGCGACGTGGAGCCGGGCGAGGACCGCATTCCGGGCGCGGTCGAAGGCGTGGGCCAGCTGGCCATCACCGCCAGCCAGCTCGGCAAGAACGGCGCCTGGGAAGGCGCGCTGCGCCTGCGCTACTTCGGCCCGCGTCCCCTCATCGAGGACAACAGCGTGCGCTCGCATGCCAGCACCACGCTGAACGGCCGCATCGGCTATCGCATCGCCAGGGACCTGCGGCTGGAGCTGGAAGGCTTCAACCTGGCCAACAAGAAGGTCTCGGCGATCGACTACTACTATGCGTCGCAGCTGCGCGGCGAGAGCGAGCCGCGCGAGGACATCCACTTCCATCCGCTCGAATCGCGCTCCTTCCGCCTTACCCTCATCAAGAATTGGTAGGCAAAAAGTGCTACGCTAGCGGGATGACTACACCGCAACCACCCTATACCGACCCGTCGCGCATCGCCGATGCGCTGCGCACGGACGGCTATGCGCTGCTGCGTCCGCAAGACGTGGCAAGCCTGGCCGGCTGCTCCCTCGACGAACTGCAGGCCCTCGCGCCGAGCTGGGACCGGCTGGAACTCGACAACTACCTGAAGGACGGCGGCCGCTACCGGCGCCGGCGCCACTCCTGCTTCGTCGACGACGGCGGCGCGCTCACGCAGAGTCCCCACCGCGCCCACTGGCAGCCGGTCGAATACAACGCCCTGCACGGCGGCATGCACCGCCTGTTCGTACCGATCGAACCCGGCACCGCCGAGCAGCCGGCCTGGAACAAGCTGCTGCGCTCACTCGGCGCGGTGTGCTCGACGGTGAAGGGCGAGCAGACCTGGTATGTCGAGGCGCACCAGTTCCGCATCGACACCGCCGACGGCATCGGCCGCCCGACGCCGGAAGGCGCCCACCGCGATGGCGTCGACTTCGTGGCCGTGATCCTGATCGGCCGCGAAAACATCAAGGGCGGCGAGACCCGCGTGTTCGAAGCCGAGGGCCCGAAAGGCCAGCGCTTCACCATGCTGGAACCCTGGACCATGCTGCTGCTCGACGACGCAGCCGTGATCCACGAATCGACGCCGATCCAGCCGCTGGGGGAGCATGGACATCGGGATACCCTGGTGCTGACCTGGCGGGCCGGGGCGTTCCAGGGCGATGATGTGGAGACCACGGGAGCGTAAGCCACCACGAAACGCAAGACCGTCGTTCCCGCGCAGGCGGGAACCCAAGTTCTGTCCGCGCTGACGATACGCATGCAAACTTGGATCCCCGCCTTCGCGGGGACGACGGTTTGAATCGCGGGGACGTCGTCTTTAAAGCTACGGGCAAAAAAAAACCCGCTACCTTGCGGAGCGGGCGGAATCCAGATTCCGGAGAAAACTGGAGGAGACGGTTCAACTATAGCGCCATTTATTGTGCACCGCAATACGGTAAAACTACGATAGCGCGTTGACCTCGTCCTCCAGTGGGACCGCTCCTACAATCAGGCCTTGAGCACGCGGAAGGACGCTGCTTTTTGCGGCATTGCGGGAAAGACCTGGCTCAGCTGCTTATCGCTCAAAAGTAAATGCTGTTCGGCGATTTGCGCCAGGACCGAACGGAAATCGGTCGTCACCGGCAAATCGCGGCCTTCGTTCAGCGCAGCCTCTTCCAGGCCCTGCCAGTCGCCGTAGACCCGGCCGCCGCTGACCTTCCCTCCCATTACCCACATCACGTTCCCGTGGCCATGGTCGGTGCCGCCGGTGCCGTTCTCGCGCGCGGTGCGGCCGAACTCCGACATCACGACCACCACGGTATCGTCGAACAGGCTGCCCAGGCGTTCGGCCAGCACCGCCAGGCCCTGGCCCAGCGGCGCCAGGCGGTTCGCCAGCTGGCCGGTGCCGGCGCCCTGCGCCACGTGGGTATCCCAGCCGCCCAGCGCGACGAAGGCCATCTGGATCTTCGGATCGTTGCGCATCAGCGTCGCCAGGCGCGCGGCATCGTCGGGGAAGCCGTTCGGCAGCGGCGCGCCGCGATCGGCCGCCTGCATCTGCGGCGTCTCGGCGGCGGCCATCATCACTTCGCGGTGGGCCTTGCGGCCATCCTCGTAGGCGCGGCCGAAGCGCGGGTGGCCGGCGTAGAGCTGGTCGAAGGCGGCGCCGACGGCCGGGCGGTCGAGGATGTCGGCACGGGTAGCCGAGGCCACGTTCGGCAGGTTGACGGCCGCGGCCTGGCCGGCCAGGATGCGCGGCATGACGGGGCCGATGCCCAGCAGGCGGCTCGGCGTGGCGGTCCCCGGCAGGGCCGTGACCAGGCGGTTCATCCAGCCATCCGGCGTGCTCTTGCGGCCGGGCGTGGCCGATTCCATGTAGTCCTGGGCGTCGAAGTGCGAGCGGGTGGCGTCGGGCGAGCCGCTGGCATGCACGAAGGCCAGCTTCTTCTGCTGCCACAGCGGCTGCAGGCTGGCCAGCGCCGGATGCAGGCCGAAGTAGCCGTCCAGGTCGAGCGCGCCGTTCTCCATGCCGGGGCTGGCCAGGCCGATGCCGGGACGCAGGCGCAGGTAGTTCTCGTCGCCCACCGGCGCCACCACGTTCAGGCCGTCCACCGCCCCACGCAGCATCACCACCACCAGCTTCCTGCGGGTCGGGCTGTCGGCGGTGCCGCTGCCTGTGACCGCCCAGGCGTGGCGGCCCAGCGGCAGCATGATGCCGGCGCCCAGCGCCAGCGTGTTCAGGAAATCCCTGCGTTGCATGGTCGTTCTCCAGGTATCGAGGTTAGTGCTGCATGAAGTCGGGACTGCCCAGCAGCATGGCCGCGCGCAGATTGTCCGGGCTACGCGCGATGGTGTCGGCGGTGCGCGGCGACAGCGAACCCGCCAGCGTGGCCCGCAGACTGGCCGCATCCAGCGGCACCGGCGGTGCGGGCGGCGTCGGCGGGGGCGGCGCGAACATCGCCGGGGAGGCGTCGCTGCCGGCCAGGTTCTGCATCGGCGGGGCCGGCGGCGGCGGCGCCAGCAGCGGCCTGGTCGCCAGCGGCAGCCGGCCCTGGGCCAGCGCGGTGGCGAAGGCGATGCGGCGCGTCAGGGCGTCCGGGTTCAGCCAGGCCTCCTGGGTATTCTTGTAGCCGTCCGGGGTCTGGCAGCCGTACAGCGGCATGCCGAGCTGGTTCATGGTGTTCACCAGCGGACCGACGTTGACCAGCGGCGCACTGCCGGCGCGCGCGGCCGAGACCACGAACTGGTAGGGCGTCTTGAACTTGGCGCCGGCGGCCTCGCTGTCCATGAACTCGCTGCTGGAGAACAGGGTCTTCAGCACGGCGCGAATATCGCCCTGGCTGGCCAGCCAGGTCCGGCTCATGCGCTCGACCAGGGCCGGCGGCGGCGTATCGCTGACGAAGTACTGGGCCAGCTGGAAGCTGATGTGGCGCGCGGTGGCCGGGTGCATGGCCAGCACGTCGAGCGCGTATTCGCCTTCGTCCTGGCCAGTAGGCAGAATCTCGTGCCCGAGCCAGGTCTTGGCGCCCTTGTCGTGGCGGCCGGCGTCGAAGCGGAAGGTTTCACCCATGCGCACCAGGCGGCGCTGGTCGAAGGTCCAGCCGGTCAGCATGCGCGCCAGCTCGGTCACGTCGCGCTGGGTATAGCCGGCGTCCACGCCCAGCGTGTGCAGCTCCATCAGTTCGCGCGCATAGTTCTCGTTCAGGCCTTGCGCTCTGCCTTTCGCATTCGGCCGCGGCGTCGAGGAGACCACGTTATCGAGGTAGAACAGCATTGCCGGGTGCTTGGCGGTGGCGCCCAGCAGGGCGCGGAAGGAACCCAGTGCGTAGGGACGGATAGCGTCGCGCTCATAGCTGGCCACCAGGGCGCGGTCGATGCCCTTGCCGGCGAAGACGTTGAAATGGTTGAACCAGAAGTCGACCATCACCTCCTCGAGCTGGCGCGGACTCTCGACCGCGCGCAGCAGGCGCGCCTCGGCTTCCTCGCGGGTGGCGCGTCCCTGCTCGATGCGGCGGCGCTGCTTGGCGCCTTCTTCCTCGTTGCGCACTTCCTTGCGCAGCTCGATGTAGTCGCCCAGGGCCGTGCCGGCGCTGCGCTTGACGGTCTCCAGCGCATCCAGGCGCGCCGACAATTCCGGCGGCATCGGGATGCTCTCGGGGTGCAGCTGCTCATCGATGTACTGCTGCGCACCCATGCGCTGGACGCGCTCGATGTCGCCCGGACGCGGACCGAAGGCCAGGCGGTTCAGCACATGCACCGCCTGCTGGTCGGGCGCGAGCGGCGCCGCGTGGAGCGCCGGTGTGAAAAGCAGGCTTGCTGCGAGGATGGCGAGCAAAGGACGGCTGGTCATGGTGAACGCTCCGGAGGTTTATCGAACAATCATCTCTACCAGGAAGTGTAGATAGGACTGCCTCTTTGCAAAAGTAAGGATTTGTAACCGCAGTCGCCGTACATACACGAGGCGCCGCGCCGCCTTCCTTTTGCTACACTGTCGTGACCATGACCAGACTCCGCCCCCTCCTCGTTCTCCTTCCGGTGGTCGTGCTGGCCGGCCTGGCCGGCGTCCTCGCCACCGGCCGCGCCGCCGACGACAAGAAGGCGGCGGCACCCCGTCCGGCGCTGACCGTCACCACGGCGCGCCCCGCCAGCGCACGCCTGCCGCTGCGCCTCGCCGCCAACGGCAACGTCGCCGCCTGGCAGGAAGCCGTGATCGGCAGCGAGTCGAACGGCCTGCGCCTGCGCGAGGTGCGCGTCAACGTCGGCGACGTCGTCAGGAAGGGCCAGGTGCTGGCCGTGTTCGACGCCGACGTCGTCAACGCCGACCTGGCCCAGGCCAGGGCCGCCCTGCAGGAAACCGAAGCGAATGCCGCCGCCGCTCAGGCGGACGCCGAGCGCGCGCGCGCCCTGCAAAGCTCGGGCGCGATGAGCGCGCAGCAGGTCACCCAGTACATCACCGCCGAGCGCACCGCCAACGCACGGGTGGCAGCCGCGCGCGCCACCCTGTCGCAACAGCAGCTGCGCCTGAAGTACACCCAGGTGGTGGCGCCGGACAGCGGCGTCATCTCGGCGCGCAGCGCCACCGTGGGCGCCGTCGCCGGCGTGGGCACGGAACTGTTCCGCATGATCCGCCAGGGCCGGCTGGAGTGGCGGGCCGAGGTCACGGCGGCCGAACTGCCGCGCATGAAGCCTGGCCTGAAGGCCGAGGTCAGGACCGCCGGCGGCGCCGTCGTCAAGGGCACGGTGCGCACGGTGGCCCCGACCGTCGATCCGCAGACCCGCGTGGCCCTGGTCTACGTCGACCTGCCGCCCAGCCTGTCGCCTGACGCGCCATTGAAGGCCGGGATGTTCGCCGGCGGCCGGTTCGAACTGGGCGAGTCCGATGCGCTGACGGTGCCGCAGCAGGCGGTCGCGGTGCGCGACGGTTTCGCCTATGTGTTCCGCCTGAATCCGGACAACCGCGTCAGCCAGGTCAAGGTCACCACCGGACGCCGCCTTGGTGAGCGGGTCGAGGTGGTGGCCGGGCTGCCGGCGGATGCGCTGGTGGTGGTCAGCGGCGCCGGCTTCCTCAACGATGGGGATTTGGTGCGCAACGTGGTGCCGGTCGCCATGCCGGCGCGCTGAAGGGACGGCGATGAATTTCTCGGCCCTTTCGATCCGCAACCCGATCCCGGCGATCATGCTGTTCGTCCTGCTCACGCTGGCCGGCATCCTCGCCTTCCGCGCCAACAAGGTGCAGGACTTCCCGGACATCGAGCTGCCCATCGTGACCGTCACCGCCACCCTCGACGGCGCCGCCCCGGCCCAGCTCGAGACCGAGGTCGCGCGCAAGATCGAAGACTCGGTGGCGACCCTGCAAGGCGTCAAGAACATCTACACGCGGGTGCTGGACGGCGTGGCCACCGTCACCGTCGAATTCATCCTCGAGAAGGACTTGTCGGACGCCGTCAACGACGTGCGCGACGCCGTCTCGCGGGTGCGCGCCGACCTGCCGGCCGAGATGCGCGACCCCAGCGTGACCAAGACCATCACCGCCGGCCGCGTGGTGCTGACCTTCACCGCCGAGGCGGCGCAAGCCAACGGCAAGCCGGCGCTGGATGCGCCCGACCTCAGCTGGTTCATCGACAATACCGTCTCCAAGCGCCTGCTCAGCGTGCCGGGCGTGGGCGCGGTCAAGCGCGTCGGCGGCGTGTTCCGCGAAGTGCGGGTCGAACTCATTGAAGCGCGGATGGCGGCGCTGCGGGTATCGGCCCTGGACGTCTCGCGCCAGCTGCGCAACGTGCAGCGCGAAGAGCCCGGCGGACGCGGCGACGTCAGCGGTGCCGAGCAGTCGGTGCGCACCCTGGCCACGGTGCGGACGGCCCAGGAGCTGGCGCGCATGGAGATCCCGCTGCCGGACGGCCGCCATGTGCGCCTGAACGACATCGCCACGGTATCGGACAGCATCGCCGAGCCGCGCGCCCTGGCCGAGCAGGATGGCCACACCGTGGTCGGCTTCGAGATCTTCCGCACCCGCGGCGCCGGCGAGACCGAGGTCGCGGAGGGCGTGCGCGCCGCCGTGCGCGAGCTGCAGGCGAAACATGGCAACGTGGTGCTGCGCGAAGTGATCGACAATGCCCGGCCGGTGCAGGAAAACTTCGACGCTTCGATGGAGATGCTGTACGAGGGCGCGATCCTGGCCGTGCTGGTGGTGCTGTGGTTCCTGCGCGACTGGCGCGCCACCATCGTCGCCGCCACCGCCCTGCCGCTGTCGGTGATCCCGGCCTTCCTCGGCCAGTACCTGTTCGGCTACACCCTGAACATGGTGACCCTGCTGTCGCTGGCGCTGGTGGTGGGCGTGCTGGTCGACGACGCCATCGTCGAGATCGAGAACATCTCGCGCCACCTCCGCATGGGCAAGACGCCGATGCAGGCCGCGCTGGAAGCGGCGGACGAGATCGGCATGGCGGTGATCGCGACGACCTTCTCGCTGGTCGCGGTGTTCCTGCCGACCGCCTTCATGAGCGGCATCCCCGGCAAGTTCTTCAAGCAGTTCGGCTGGACCGCGGTGCTGGCCATCCTGGCCTCGCTGCTGGTGGCGCGCCTGCTGACGCCGATGATGGCGGCCTACTTCCTGAAGCCGGCCAGGCAAACGGAAGAGAAGGACGGCCCCATCATGCGCCGCTACATGCGCGCCATGCAGTGGTGCCTGCGCCACCGTGGCCTGACCATGCTGGCGGCGGCCGCGTTCTTCGCCGCCTCGATCTCGCTGGTGCCGCTGCTGCCGACCGGCTTCATCCCGGCCGGCGACCGCGCCCAGACCCAGATCAAGGTCGAGCTGCCGCCCGGCGCGACCCTGGAGCAGACGCGCGCGGTAACCGAGCAGGTGCGCCAACTGGCCCTGCGCGACCCGCTCATCAAGACCGTGTTCAGCTCCGTCGGCGGCGGCTCCAGCGGCGACGTGTTCGCACCGGGCGCCGCGGCCGAAGCGCGCCGCGCCGTGCTGACCGTCACCACCGTGCACCGCGACGACCGCAAGGAATCGCTGGCCCGGATCGAATCCCGCCTGCGTGCAAGACTCATGGACATCCCGGGCGCACGCTTCACGGTCGGCCCGCCGGAATCCGGCGTCAAGATGCAGCTGGTGCTGCGCAGCGAGGATCCGGTGGCCTTGACGGCCGCCGCGCGCCAGGCCGAACGCGAACTGCGCACCCTGCACGGCATCGGCAACGTCAGCTCGAGCGCGTCGCTGGTGCGGCCGGAGATCATCGTGCGTCCGGACTTCGCGCGCGCCGCCGACCTGGGCGTGACCGCGGCCAGTATCGGCGAGACCGTGCGCGTGGCCACCGCCGGCGACTACGAGCAGGTGCTGGCGAAAATGAACCTGTCCGAGCGCCAGGTGCCGATCCGCGTGAAGCTGCCGGACGCGGTGCGCGCCGACCTCGATGCCATCGGACGATTGACGGTGCCGGGCAAGAACGGCCCGGTCCTGCTGGCCAACGTCGCGGACATCACGATGGAAAGCGGCCCGGCCCAGATCGACCGCCTGAACCGCAGCCGCAACGTGACCCTGGAAGTGGAGCTGAACGGCCGCTCGCTGGGCGAGGTGAACACCGAGGCGCGCGCCCTGCCCGCCCTGCGCAAGCTGCCGGCCTCGGTAACGATCGCCGAGCTGGGCGACGCCGAAGAGATGCGCAAGCTGTTCGCCAGCTTCGGCACGGCGATGCTGATCGGCGTGCTGTGCATCTACGGCGTGCTGGTGCTGCTGTTCACCGACTTCCTGCAGCCGGTGACGATCCTGGCCGCGCTGCCGCTGTCGATCGGCGGCGCCTTCGTGGCCCTGCTCCTGACCCACGATGCGCTGTCGATGCCGACCATGATCGGCCTGATCATGCTGATGGGGATCGTGACCAAGAACTCGATCCTGCTGGTCGACTACGCGATCCTGGCGCGGAAGGCGGGCATGAACCGCTTCGACGCCCTGGTGGACGCCTGCCACAAGCGCTCGCGCCCGATCGTCATGACCACGATCGCGATGGGCGCCGGCATGCTGCCGCTGGCCCTCGGCCTGTCCGGCGACCCGAGCTTCCGCTCGCCGATGGCGGTGGCCGTGATCGGCGGCCTGATCACCTCGACCCTGTTGAGCCTGCTGGTGGTGCCGGCGGTGTTCACCTATGTGGACGATGCCGAGCACTGGTTCGGACGGATGGGGAGGAAGTTGCGGAAGCAGCCGCGGCAGCGGGCGCGTGAGGAAAGCGCGGTCAAATGAACGTCGCCCCCGCGCAGGCGGGGGCCCAAGTTGGCCGGCGCTACCGAAACGCGTGCAAGACTTGGGTCCCCGCCTCCGCGGGGACGACGTTCTGAAGCCAACAAAAAAGCCGGCCCACGGGCCGGCTTGCTCACCTACCAATCGATCTAACGATCAATAATCGCGACGGCCACCACCCAGGATCTTGGCCAGCAGGAAGCCCACACCCGCAGCAATCGCCACGGCGGTACCCGGGTTCTGGCGCACGTATTCGCGGCCCTGGTCCATGTACTGGCCATAGGCGTCGGTCAGCTGTTCCTTGCGCTGACCCAGGCTGTCGCCCGCGCCGCTCAGCATGCCCTGCAGCTTGTCCACGCCGGCGTGGGCGGTCGTTGCCAGGCGGTCGACCACCGGCTGCACGCTGTTGACGGCCTTGTCGACCATCGGCTTGGCGGCGTCCGCGGCCTGGTCGATCTTGCCGTGCAGGTCCTGGGCCTTCTGGTCGACCAGGTTTTGTGCCTTGTTCGCCATGTCCTTCATGTCGCCGCCGGTGCCGGAACCGGTGGCCGAGCCGGTGCCCATGCCGCTCTGGCTGCTGCCCGACGAACCAGTGGGACCCATGCTGGAGCCGCCGCGGTTGAGGTTGGACGAGCCGGTCGAACCGGTCGAACCGGTCGAGCTGTTGGTGCCGCTGGCGGTCGAGCCGCTGGCGCTCATCGCACCCATCGAGCCGACGCCCTGCGACGAGGTCGAGGTCGACGACGAGCCGGCATTGCTGATGCCGCCCACGGCGCCGGTGCTCGACGCGGTCGCGCCGCCGGTGCTCGATCCGGTCGAACCCATCTGGTCCTTGCCCTGGTTCGGCTGGCTGCTCTTGTTCAGGCTACCCGAGCTGTTCGAGCTGCCCTGATTACCTGCATTGCTACCTTTTGCTTCGCTCGGCTTTTGATTATCCATGATGTATTCCTCGTAAAATTTTGACGAACGCGGAGTAGACCGATACTCGACCATCAACACATTGACCCTGAACACTTTCAGGAGTTCCGCGCATAGGGATGATCCATTTCGGGTTTCGCTGGGTAGGGCCGCGATGCCGGTTCGACACCGGTTGCGCAGCGTCGCGATAGAAAAAATACAACTTACGGTCGATGGGGACTGTGCGCTGACTAACAGAGCTGTTGGATCGTGGAGAAAGGGAGCGTTGGAAAGCAAAAAGGCACCCCGATGGGATGCCTTTTACGCCAAAACTGGTGCCGCTGACCGGAATCGAACTGGTGACCTTCGCATTACGAATGCGCTGCTCTACCGACTGAGCTACAGCGGCGGGAGCCGTATTCTAACAAACAACTTCGTCAACTGGCTAGCCCGGCTCGGCAATTTTGTCCAGCTTACTCCTGGTGGTAACTGGTCACGCGCTCGACCTCGCTCTTCGAGCCGAGGAAAACCGGCACGCGCTGGTGCAGCTTGGTCGGCGGAATGTCGAGGATGCGCTGGCGGCCGTCCGTAGCGGCGCCGCCGGCCTGCTCGACGATGAAGGCCATCGGATTGGCTTCGTACATCAGGCGCAGCTTGCCCGGCTGGCTGGAATCGCGCAGGTCAGCGGGGTACATGAAGATGCCGCCGCGGTTCAGGATGCGGTGCACGTCGGCCACCATGGAGGCGATCCAGCGCATGTTGAAGTCCTTGCCGCGCGGACCGGTTTTACCGGCCAGCATTTCGGAGACGTAGCGCTGCACCGGCGGATGCCAGTGGCGCTGGTTCGACATATTGATCGCGAATTCCTTGGTCTCTTCCGGAATCTGCATGTCCTTCTGGGTCAGGACCCAGGAACCCATCTCGCGGTCCAGGGTGAAGCAGTTGACGCCGTCGCCGGTGGTCAGCACCAGCATGGTCTGGGGGCCGTAGACGGCGTAGCCGGCCGCTACCTGCTTGGTGCCCGGCTGCATGAAGTCGGCTTCGGTCGGGGCGGTCATGCCTTCCGGCGCCTTCAGGACCGAGAAGATGGTGCCGATCGAGACGTTGACGTCGATGTTCGAGGACCCGTCCAGCGGATCGAACAGCAGCATGTATTCGCCCATCGGGTAGCGGTTCGGGATCGGGTGGATCGATTCCATCTCTTCCGAGGCCATGGCCGCCAGGTGGCCGCCCCATTCGTTGGCTTCGAGCAGGATCTCGTTCGATATGACGTCGAGCTTCTTCTGCACCTCGCCCTGGATGTTCTCAGTGTTGGCGCTGCCCAGGATGTCGCCGAGGGCGCCCTTGCCGACCGAGTGGCTGATGGTCTTGCAGGCGCGCGCGACCACCTCGATCAGGAGGCGCAGCGAGGCCGGGATGTTGTTGTGGAGGCGCTGCTCCTCAACCAGGTATTGGGTCAGGCTGACACGTTTCATGGACTTCCTTTGGTTTGTAATAGTTAATTGGCGAGTGCTTTGCTGACGACTTCACGCACGTCGTTCGACAGCTTGCCCTGGCCGGCCACCTGCTGCAGCGCCTTCTTCATGTGCGCCTGCAGGGCCGGCGAAAAGCGGCGCCAGCGGTCCATGGCGCGCGACAGGCGGCTGGCCACCTGCGGGTTGAGCGCATCCAGGGCGATCACCTGCTCGGCCCAGAAGGCGTAGCCGCTGCCGTCCGGGGCGTGGAACTGCACCGGGTTGTTGACGCAGAAGGCGGCGACCAGGCTGCGCGCGCGGTTCGGGTTGCGCAGCGTGAAGGCCGGGTGCTTCATCAGCTCGCGCACGGCCGCCACGTCGGTGGTCGGGGCCGATGCCTGCATCATGAACCACTTGTCGACCACCAGGGCCTCGCCCTGGAACTCGTCGTAGAAGCGCTGCAGCGCATCGCGGGCGCCGGGTGCGCGCGCATGCACGAGGGCGCTCAGGGCGGCCGCGCGGTCGGTCATGTTGGTGGCTTCGTCGAACTGGCGCTGGGCCAGGGCGATCGATTCCTCGTCCGGGGCCGCGCACAGGTAGCTCAGCGCCAGGTTCTTCAGCGCGCGTTTGCCGATCGAGGCGGCGTCCGGGCTGTACTCGCCCGGGGTCTGGTTGGCCTGGTACTGGGCCAGCAGCTCGGTGCGCAGGCGGGCGCCGATGTCGGCGCGCACGAACTGGCGCGCGGTATGGATCGCCAGCGGATCCACCACGTCGAGCTGGTCGGCGATCATGGTTTCCGAGGGCAGCAGCAGCGCCTGTTCGCGGAAGGCCGGATCGAGGCTTTCATCAAGCAGCATCTTGCGCATCGCTTCGACGAAGACGTCGTCCAGGTCGAGCGCGTCCGGACCACCGTTGGCGCCGGCCATGCCGGTCAGCTTGAGCAGGCGGCCCATGGCCAGGCGCTGGCCGGCTTCCCAGCGGTTGACCGGGTCGCTGTCGTGGCTGAACAGGTGGACCAGTTCGGCGTCGCTGTAGCCGTGCTTCAGGATCACCGGGGCCGAGAAGTCGCGCAGGATCGATGGCGTCGGCTGTTCCTGGACGTCGGTGAAGACGAAGGTCTGGTCGGCATCGACCAGCTCCAGCACGGCCGTGGTGCCGGGCTGCTGGCCGTCGATGGTCAGCGGCAGGTCGCGTCCATCCTTGCCCAGCAGGCCGACGGCCACCGGAATGTGGAAGGGCAGCTTGTCCGGCTGGCCCGGGGTCGCCGGGCAGGACTGGATCAGGCGCAGGGTATAGGTTCTCGCCTGTTCGTCGTAGCGGGTCTCGGCCTGCACGATGGGCGTGCCGGCCTGGCTGTACCAGCGTTCGAACTGGGTCAGGTCGCGGCCGTTGGCGTCGGCCATCGCCATGCGGAAGTCGTCGCAGGTGACGGCCTGGCCGTCGTGGCGGTCGAAGTACAGGTCCATGCCCTTGCGGAAGCCTTCGCGGCCCAGCAGGGTCTGGAGCATGCGGACCACTTCGGCGCCCTTCTCGTACACCGTAACGGTGTAGAAGTTGTTGATCTCGACGAAGGAGTCCGGGCGCACCGGATGGGCCATCGGGCCGGCGTCTTCCGGGAACTGGGCCTGGCGCAGGGTGCGCACCTGGTCGATGCGGGTGACCGCGCGGCCGGTGTCTGTGCCGATCATGTCGGCCGAGAATTCCTGGTCGCGGAACACGGTCAGGCCTTCCTTCAGCGACAGCTGGAACCAGTCGCGGCAGGTGACGCGGTTGCCGGTCCAGTTGTGGAAGTATTCGTGGCCGACCACGGCTTCGATGCCCTGGAAGTCGAAGTCGGTGGCGACGCGCGGATTGGCCAGCACGAACTTGGTGTTGAAGATGTTCAGGCCCTTGTTCTCCATCGCGCCCATGTTGAAGTCGCCGACGGCGACGATCATGAAGCGGTCGAGGTCGAGCTCGAGGTCCCAACGCTCCTCGTCCCAGCGGATGCTGCGCTTGAGCGACTGCATCGCGTAATCGGTCTTGTCGAGGTTGCCCTCTTCCACCCACACCTGGAGTAATGCCGTGCGGCCGTCCTGGAGCTTGAATTTTTCCTCCTGGCAGACCAGGCGCGCGGCCACCAGGGCGAACAGGTAGGACGGCTTCTTGAACGGGTCTTCCCACTTGGCGTAGTGGCGGCCGTCGGGCAGCTCGCCCTCTTCGACCAGGTTGCCGTTCGAGAGCAGGACCGGATATTTGTCCTTGTCGGCGCGCAGCATGACCATGTACTTGGCCATCACGTCCGGACGGTCCGGGAACCAGGTGATGCGGCGGAAGCCCTCGGCTTCGCACTGCGTATAGAAATTGCCGTTCGAAACGTAGAGGCCGCTGAGCGTCGTGTTACTCTCGGGAACGCAAATTGTCTCGATCTCCAGCGTGACGCTGTCCGGCGTGTTCGGGATGCGTAATACCGTGCCGTCGATCGTGTAATCGCCCTCGGCCAGGGTTTTGCCGTTCAGGCGGATTGCCACCAGTTCAATATCCTCGCCGTACAATTCGATGTCGCGCCGGCTGCTGTCCGGATTGCGGCGCATCGTCATCCGGTTGGCGACGATGGTGCGGGCGGGATCGAGGTCAAAACCGAGCTCCACGGTGTCGACCTGGTAGCTGGGGGCAGTGTAGTCCTTGCGGTAGATGGTCTGGGGCGTATCGGTGCGCATGGTTGGGGTCCGCGAACGATGGTGGAATGAATGCTTATTTTACCAATAGCGGCGGCATGCTTCGATTCCACGTTCGTCTGCGGTTTTTATATGTATCGCACTGTAGCTGCCGTAACCGCCCGTAAATGTATTTCTGAAAATTGAACAGCAGGCGTAAACTGTATTCGTGAAGAATTCCGATTGAAACAAAGATAGTCAGATGGAGCATGTCATGAAACGCATAATGATCGCGGCGGCGGCATCCTTGAGCCTGCTGCTGGGCGGCTGCGCGACCACGATCCGCAGCGACGTCACCACCTTCCACCAATGGCCGGCCCAGATCGCCGACAAGAGCTACGCCTTCGAGGCCCCGGCCCCGCAGGACAACACGCTCGAGTTGCAGAACTACGAGAACCTGGTGCGCGACCAGCTGAGCCGCCTCGGCTTCCACGAGGCGCCGCAGTCGGCGGCCCTGAAGGTGGCGGTGCGTTTCGTTACCGTCGACGTGCCGACCCAGGTGCTGTATCCGTCCTATGCGCCCTTCTATCCCTATTCGGCGCGCTTCGGCTACGGCGGTTTCCGCCGCCGCTACTGGGGCGGCGGCTGGTACAACCCATTCTACGACCCGTTCTGGGGCCCGGTGCCGCGCTACGACGTGGAAGAGGAACACCGCTATCACCGCCAGCTGCAGATCTCCATCAGCTCGGCGACCGACAGCAAGCGCCTGTTCGACGTGACCGTGCGTAACGTCAGCAAGACGATGTCGACCCCGGCGGTGATGCCGGCGCTGGTGCAGAGCGCCTTCGAAGGCTTTCCGGGGCCGAATGGCGGGGCGCGGGTGATCGAGTTGAAGCAGGAGCCGCGCAAGGGTTGAGTTTCAGCCCTTGAATGAAAACGGGACGCGCTGCTCGAGGGCAGGCGTCCCGTTTTGTTTGCCCGTCGTTCCCGCGATTACTCGTCGCTCCCGCCTGCGCGGGACGACGCATTGAAGCTGCGGGAACGACGTACTGAAGCTGTGGGCCGCCGCACACTTCACTTCAGGCCAAATACCTCTCCGAAAAAAACGTAATCGCCACAATCAGCAAAACCGCCAGCGCCAGCACCGCCAGCAGGCGGCCAAAGCGCGGGCTGTCGTCCTGCTGGGGCTCGATCGGGGGTTCGTTGTCGTCGCTGAACTCTCTCATGGCTGTCATGGCAGAAGGATGGTCTTGCCGGTGGTGCGCCGCGATTCCAGCGCGATGTGGGCCTGGGCTGCGTCCGCCAGCGGGAAGCGCTGGTGGATCTCGATCTTGATCTTGCCGCTGGCGACCATCTGGAACAGGTCGGCCGCCATCGCTTCCAGGTCTTCGCGCTTCGCCGCATAGGTCTGCAAGGTCGGGCGCGTGATGTAGAGCGAGCCGCGCGAGACCAGTTCGGAGAGCGCGAAGGGCGGCACCGCGCCGGACGAGTTGCCGAAGCTGACCATCAGGCCCAGCGGCTGCAGGCAGTCGAGCGAGCGCAGGAAGGTGTCCTTGCCGACCGAATCGTAAACCACCGGCACCTTCGCCCCGTTCGTGATCTCCAGCACGCGCTGTACCACATCCTCGGTGTTGTAGTTGATGACGTGGGCCGCGCCATGCTGCCGGGCCAGTTCCGCTTTCTCGTTTGACCCCACCGTGCCGATCAGGTTCACGCCGAGAGCGCGCGCCCACTGGCAGGCGATCAGGCCGACGCCGCCGGCCGCCGCGTGGAACAGGATGGTGTCGCCGGCCTTCAGCGGATAGGTACGGCGGAACAGGTACTGCACCGTCAGGCCCTGCAGCATCATCGCGGCGCCGGTCTCGAAGTCGATCTCGTCCGGCAGCTTGACCAGGGTGTCGGCCGGCATCACGCGCAGCTCGCTGTAGGCGCCGTTCGGACGCGCCGCATAGGCCACGCGGTCGCCCGGCCGCACATGGGTCACGCCCTCGCCCACCGCCTCGACCACGCCGGCGCCCTCCTGCCCCAGGCCGCCTGGCAGCGGGGCCGGATACAGGCCGTTGCGGAAATAGACGTCGATGAAGTTCAGGCCGATCGCATGGTTGCGCACGCGCGCTTCACCGGGGCCGGGCTCGCCGACCTCGACCTCGGCCAGTTCCATCACCTCGGGACCGCCGGTACGCGCGTAGCGGATCGCTTTTGCCATTGCCATTCTCGTTCTCCTTTGTCAGGACAGTTCCATCAGCCGGGACAGGACCAGGCGCGCGCTCGAGACATTCGTCGCGCATGGGATGTTATGGACGTCGCAGGCGCGCACCAGGGCGTTGATGTCGGGTTCGTGCGGCTGCGGGGTCATGGGGTCGCGCAGGAAGATCACACAGTCGATCTCGCCGTTGACGAGGTGGGCGCCGATCTGCAGGTCGCCGCCCAGCGGGCCCGAATGCATGCGCGTGACATCGAGGCCGAGCTCGTTGTTCAGGCGGCCGCCGGTGGTGCCGGTGGCGGTGAGCGTGCAGCGGCCCAGGAACTCCCGGTACTCGGCGGCGAGCGCGATCATGTCGTCTTTTTTCTTGTCGTGGGCAATCAGGGCAATGCGTGGTTTCATTTTTTCCCTCAGGTTCTTTTCAGCGACAGCATATAGATTCCCGCCAGCACCAGCCCGGTCCCGGCCAGTTGTACGGTCGTGATCGGCTCACCCAGCAGCGCCCAGCCCAGGAACAGCGTGGACACCGGGCCGATCATGCCGGCCTGCGAGGCGGTCGCGGCGCCGATGCGCTGTACCGCGATCATCGTCATGAAGACCGGGAAGATGGTACAGAATATTCCATTCACGAGCGAGAGGCCGTAGACCTGCAGCGGCTGGATCAGCAGCGAGGCCGGGCGCAGGATGAAGAACTGGGCGATGCAGGCCACGCTCGAGACGCACATCGCGTAAGCCACCAGGCGCAGCGAACCGATGCGCCTGACCATCTCGCCGGTGCCCAGCAAGTAGATCGCATACGCCACCGCCGAGCCCAGCACCAGCAGGGAACCGGTGACGATGCTGCCGGCGCCGCCCTGCAGGTCGTGCACGAACACCAGCACGATACCGCAATAGGACAGGCCCAGCGCCAGCCATTGCGCGCCGCCGATGCGGCGCTTCAGGAACACGGCGGTAATCAGGAGCACGAAGGTCGGCGTCAGGAACAGGATCAGGCGCTCCAGCCCGACCGAGATGTATTGCAGGCCCAGGAAATCGAGGTAGCTGGACAGGTAGTAGCCGATCAGGCCCAGGCCCACCAGGCGCCAGCGGTCGACGACGGACAAAGGCGGCTGGGTACGCATCTTCCAGATCGCCACACCCGCAAATACCGGAAGCGAGAACAGCATTCTGAAGGCGATCAAGGTTACTGCATCGATGTGGTAGCGATACAGCAGTTTGGCGACGACAGCTTTGGTGGAGAACAGGACGGCGCCGGCAATGGCGATGGCGAGGCCGCCGATCAAGGCCGGACGTGGGACCGGCGCAACGGAAATGTCGATTGCAGATTTGCTCATCGAAAGATTGTAGTGCGAATCCGGATTTCCGGCTGAGGGCGGCTGCGAACGCCGCAAGGTGGTAGTGGTCCAACCGCCGCTGACCCACTTCAACGAGGAGATGTTCATATGAGCACTGCTGGCGGCGTCAAGCGCAGCGGCTCCGAACGCACCGTCGTATTGGCCCTGCTGGGCCTGCTCGCGGCCCTGTGCTGGGCCTACCTGCTGTACCGTGTCGGCCGCATGGCGCCGCTCGGCCTCGGCGCCGCCGGCAAGACCGCCGCCGCCCCTTGGCACGCCGGCGACCTCGGGCTGCTGTATGCGCTCTGGGTGGTCGTGATCGCGGCGATGATGCTGCCGGCGGCGGCGCCCTCGGTGCTGCTGTACGCACGCGTCAAGCGCCTGCGGCGCGAACGCTGGGTCTATGCCGGCACCCTGGTGTTCATGCTCGGCTACCTGTTCGTCTGGTGTTGCTGCGCGCTGGCGGCGGCGCTGGCGGCCTGGCTGCTGCACGATACCGGCGCGCTCGACGAGAGCATGGCGATCGCCGACCCCACCGTCGGTGCGCTGGCGCTGGCGGCGGCCGGGGTCTACCAGTGGACGCCCGCCAAGCACATCAGCCTGGACAACTGCCGCACACCGCTGGCCTTCGTCCTGACCCATTGGCGGCGCGGCACCTGGGGCGCGTTCCGGATGGGCATCGCCGATGCCCGCTATTGCACCGGCTGCTGCTGGCTGCTGATGGCGCTGGTGCTGCCCTTCGGCGTCCTCAACCTGCCCCTGATCTGCGGCCTGATCGCCCTGATCCTGGCCGAAAAACTGCTCCCCGGCGGACACCTGCTGGCCTGCGCCACCGGACTCGGACTGGTGGCCTGGGGCACCGCGCTGTTGTTTCCCTGACAGTTTTTGAGCAAGGGCGCTATGATAAAATGTCGAGGATTAAATCCATACCGTCTAAGGGAATCTCGACATCATGGCTGGACACAGCAAATGGGCCAATATCAAGCATAAGAAGGCCGCCACCGACGCCAAGCGCGGCAAGATCTGGACTCGTCTCATCAAGGAAATCACGGTTGCAGCCCGTATGGGCGGCGGCGACATCGCCTCGAACCCGCGCCTGCGCCTGGCAGTCGACAAGGCCGCCGACGCCAACATGCCGAAGGACAACGTCACCCGAGCGATCCAGCGCGGCTCGGGCGGCCTCGAAGGCGTCAACTACGAAGAAATCCGCTACGAAGGCTACGGCATCGGCGGCGCCGCGATCATCGTCGACTGCATGACCGACAACCGCGTCCGCACCGTGGCCGAAGTGCGCCACGCCTTCAGCAAATACGGCGGCAACATGGGTACCGAAGGTTCGGTGTCCTTCATGTTCAAGCACGTCGGCCAGTTCCTGTTCGCGCCGGGCGTGGAAGAGGACAAGCTGATGGAAGCCGCGCTGGAAGCCGGCGCCGACGACGTCATCGCCGACGACGAAGGCGGCTTCGAAGTGCTGTGCGACCCGAACGCCTTCGCCGGCGTCAAGGACGCGCTGGAAAAGGCCGGATTCAAGGCCGATTCCGCCGAAGTCATCATGAAGCCGGACACCGAAACGGTGTTCACCGGCGAAGACGCGCAGAAGATGCAGAAACTGCTCGACGTCCTGGAAAACCTGGACGACGTGCAGGAAGTGTATACGAACGCCGTCATCGAAGAGTAAGCAAGGACCCACGAAAGGCCCCCATGAAAATCCTGGTAGTCGGCTCTGGTGGCCGTGAACACGCCCTGGCCTGGAAACTGGCCCAATCCGACCGCGTCCAGACGGTCTACGTGGCGCCCGGCAACGGCGGCACGGCGCACGATGCGCGCCTGGTCAACATCGACATCACGGATCCGGCCGCGCTGGCCGACTTCGTGGTCGCCGAGCACGTCGCACTGACCCTGGTGGGTCCGGAAGCGCCGCTGGCGGCCGGCATCGTCAACCTGTTCCGCTCGCGCGGGCTGAAGGTCTTCGGCCCGACCCGCGAGGCGGCCCAGCTGGAAAGCTCGAAGGACTTCGCCAAGGCCTTCATGGAGCGCCACGGCATTCCGACCGCGAAGTACCAGACCTTCTCGGACCCTGTCCAGGCCCATGCCTGGATCGACGCCAACGGCGCCCCGATCGTCATCAAGGCCGACGGCCTGGCGGCCGGCAAGGGCGTGGTGGTCGCGATGTCGCTGGAAGAAGCGCACCAGGCGGTCGACCACATGCTGTCGGATAACCGCTTCGGCGATGCCGGCGCCCGCATCGTGATCGAGGAATTCTTGGCCGGCGAGGAAGCCAGCTTCATCGTCATGTGCGACGGCAAGAACGTGCTGGCACTGGCCACCTCCCAGGACCACAAGCGCCTGAAGGATGGCGACCAGGGTCCGAACACGGGCGGCATGGGCGCCTACTCGCCGGCGCCGATCGTGACGCCGTCGATGCATGCGCGCGTGATGCGCGAAATCATCAATCCGACCATCCAGGGCATGGCCAGGGACGGCATCCCCTACTCCGGCTTCCTGTACGCCGGCCTGATGATCGACGCCGCCGGCAACCCGAAGACGCTGGAATTCAACTGCCGCATGGGCGACCCGGAAACCCAGCCCATCATGGCGCGCCTGAAGAGCGACTTCGTGACGGTGCTGGAACACGCCTGCAACGGCACGCTGGACGCCGTGGAACTGGAATGGGACCGCCGCACCGCGGTGGGCGTCGTGATGGCCGCCGCCGGCTATCCGGACGACCCGGTCAAGGGCGACGTCATCGACGGCATCCCGGCCGAAACGCCGGAATGCATCACCTTCCACGCCGGCACCCGCCTCGTCGACGGCACCCTGCAAACCTCGGGCGGCCGCGTGCTGTGCGTGGTGGGCCTGGGCGACAGCGTCAAGATGGCCCAGAAGCAGGCCTATGAAACCGTGGAGAAGATCCACTTCAATGGGGCGCAGTATCGGCGCGACATCGGCTGGCGCGGCGTCAAGCAGTAAGTTTTCCGCGCACTAAGAAGACGGGACGTTTGCCAAGGCAGCGTCCCGTTTTTTTGGCACCACCGTCGTCCCCGCGAAGGCGGGGATCCAAGGACCAGCCAAACTAAGCCGTAATGTCAGCGTAGAGATCACGCCAATCAGGATTCATTTTCTGGACCAGATTCACCTTCCAATCTCTGTTCCAACGCTTGATCAGTTTTTGTCGACGCGCTGCTTCCATGATGTAGGTATGCACCTCATACCAGACGAGATGTGTCAGTCGATATTGCTTCGTGAATCCATCGAAAACGCCTTCACGATGCTGCCAGACGCGCTTCAGCAGATCGGTTGTGCTGCCGACATATAAAGTTCCATAAGGGCGATTCGTCAGGATGTAGACATAGCTGTGCTTTTCCATCATTGCCGAACCCATGATTAAAACACCGATGTTCCGTTTACATGGCTTGCGCAGCCATGCGTCCCCTCAATAAGAACTTGGGTCCCCGCCTTCGCGGGGACGACGGTGGCGCGGGAATGACGATTCAACAGCCAGTGGTGTACAATCCCCGATCCATTTTTTTTCCAGCCACCACCTCACCCACATGTCCACCCCGAACCCTGCCGCCGTCAAGGCCTGGCTGCTCGATCTGCAGGCGCGCATCGTGCAGGCGCTGGAGGAAGTCGATGGCAAGCCGTTTTTGCGCGACACCTGGGAACGTGCCGAGGGTGGCGGTGGTGTTTCGCGGCTGATCGAAGAAGGTAATGTGTTCGAGCGCGGCGGCTGCAATTTCTCTCACGTGCAAGGCAAGAGCCTGCCGCCGTCGGCGATGGCCGCGCGGCCGGAACTGGCGGGGCGCGCCTGGGAAGCGATGGGGGTGTCGCTGGTGCTGCATCCGCGTAATCCCTATGCGCCGACCGTGCACATGAACGTGCGCTTCTTCGAGGCGACGCTTGATGGCAAGGAGCCGGTCTGGTGGTTCGGCGGCGGTATGGACCTGACGCCCTATTACGCCGAGGAAGGCGATGTGCGCCACTTCCACCAGATCTGCCACGATGCGCTGGCGCCTTTCGGCGAGGACCTGCATCCGCGCTTCAAGCGCTGGTGCGACGATTATTTCTACCTGAAGCACCGCAAGGAAGCGCGTGGCGTCGGCGGCATCTTCTTCGACGACTTCAACGAGATCGGTTTCGACCAATCCTTCGCGCTGGTGCAAAGCGTGGGCAAGGGTTTCCTCGATGCCTATCTGCCGATCGTCAAGGCGCGCAAGGACCAGCCGTATGGCGAGCGCGAACGCGACTTCCAGGCTTACCGCCGCGGACGTTACGTCGAGTTCAACCTGGTCTGGGACCGCGGCACCCTGTTCGGCCTGCAGTCGGGCGGGCGCACCGAGGCGATCCTGATGTCGATGCCGCCGATCGTGAAGTGGCGCTACGACTGGCACCCGGAACCGGGCAGCCCCGAGGCGAAGCTGTACAGCGACTTCCTCGTCCACCGGGATTGGCTGGCCCCGTGATCCGCTGCATTGCCCTGCTGGGAGGCAGTTTCGACCCGGTACATGACGGCCACGTCGCGCTGGCCGAACTGTTCGCGCACCTGCTTCATCCGGACGAACTGCGCATCATGCCGGCCGGACGGCCGTGGCAGAAGAAGGCCGGCCTGGAAGCCGGCGATGCCGACCGCGTCGCGATGCTGGAACTGGCGTTCGCACATGCGGCCTGTCCGGCCATCGTCGACCTCCGGGAAATCGAGCGCGACACCCCGACCTACACGGTCGAGACCCTGCGCGAACTGCGCGCCGAACTCGGACCCGATGCCTCGATCGTGTTCCTGATGGGCGCCGACCAGTTGCAGAAGCTGGACAGCTGGATCGACTGGAAGGACTTGTTCGCGCTGGCGAATTTCGGCGTCGCCGCGCGGCCGGGCTACCGGCTCGACGCCGCCTTTCTTCCGCCCGCGGTGGCGCAAGAACTGACGCCGCGCCTTGCCACGCCTGAAGAAGTTCGTGCGAGCAAGGCCGGAAAAGTCTGCCTGGCACATACGCTGGCGGTCGATATTTCGGCCACCGAAGTACGTGCGGCTTTAAAGGACAATGCGCCATCAAAGGTAAGCGCGCTCCTTGCGCCGCAAGTGCTAGACTATATTCAACAACATAACTTATACAAGAGCTAATGGATATCAAGAAACTGCAAGCGATCGTCGTCGACGCCCTCGAAGACGTCAAGGGCCAGGAGATCGCCCTGTTCGACACGACGAACCTGACCAGCCTGTTCGACCGCATCGCGGTCGTGTCGGGCACCTCGAATCGCCAGACCAAGGCACTGGCTGCCTCTGTCCGCGACAAGGTCAAGGAAGCAGGCGGCGACGTGGTCGGCATGGAAGGCGAAGACACCGGTGAATGGGTGCTCGTCGACCTGGGCGACATGATCGTGCACATCATGCAGCCGGCCATCCGCCAGTACTACCGCCTGGAAGAAATCTGGGGCGAGAAGCCGGTCAAGCTGGGCGCGGCCAAGCGCAAGTCCACCTCCGAAGGCCAGGAAGCCGCCGCCGCCCCGAAGACCAAGGGCAAGCACCTGGCGGCCAACCAGGAGCAGCCGGAAGCCAAGCCGGTCAACGAACGCAAGCCGGCCGCCAAGCGCGCCACCGCTGCATCGAAGACCGCCGGCGAAGCGGCTTCTGCCAAGAAGCCGGCGGCCAAAACGCCGGCCGCCAAGATCCCGACCGGCGCCCGCGTGAAGGTTGCCGTGCCGAAGGCCGTCGCCGCATCCGCTGCCGCCGCGAAAGCCGCCAAGGCCGCCGCACCGAAGCGCGCGACCAAGGCTGCCGCTCCGGCCGCCGAAGGGGCAGCACCGGCCAAGAAGGTCATCCGCCGCATCAAGAAGGCCGACGAATAATCCCGTCGGATAAGTTTCAATAATGCAGTTGATCATTGCCGCGGTCGGCCACAAGATGCCGGCC
Organism: Massilia sp. 01N410; assembly: GCF_056399665.1. Lineage (NCBI taxonomy): Bacteria > Pseudomonadati > Pseudomonadota > Betaproteobacteria > Burkholderiales > Oxalobacteraceae > Massilia > Massilia sp. 01N410. The sequence continues at coordinate 28,104 of NZ_JBFTRV010000005.1, forward strand.
TGGATCGAGACCGGTTTTGCCGAGTACGTCAAGCGCATGCCTCCCGAGCTGCGCATCGTGCTCAAGGAAATCAAGCCGGTCGAGCGTTCGGGCAGCAAGACCGCGGCCACCGCGATGGCGCTCGAACGCGAGCGCATCGAAGCCGTGTTGCCGAAGGGGGTGCGCATCATCGCCCTCGACGAGCGCGGCAAGGACCTCACCAGCGTCGGCCTGTCCCAGCAGCTGGAAGCCTGGCAGCAGGATGGGCGCGATGTCGCCTTCCTGATCGGCGGTGCCGACGGCCTCGATCCCGAACTGAAAGCCCGCGCCGATGGGCTGATCCGCATCTCGAGCATGACGCTGCCGCACGGAATCGTGCGGGTCATGCTGGCGGAGCAGCTGTATCGTGCCTGGTCGATCACCCAAAACCATCCCTACCACCGCGTTTAGGAAGCGTTCCGGCTTCTTCGAAGATGAAATTTCTCGATAAAAAGATCTACCTCGCCTCGAAGAGCCCACGCAGGCGCGAACTGCTGCGCCAGGTCGGCGTGGAATTCGAACTGCTCAGCCTGCGTACCGATCCCGCGCGCGGCGAGGACGTGAGCGAGGACGAGCATCCCGGCGAGGTGCCGCTCGACTATGTGGCCCGGGTGGCGCGCGAGAAAGGCGCCTTCGCCTGGAAGGTGCTGGCCCTGCGCCGCATGCCGCTGCGCCCGGTGCTGTCGGCCGATACCACCGTCACCATCGACGGCCGGATCCTCGGCAAGCCGGCCAATACCCAGGAAGCCGTGGCCATGCTGGAGAGCCTGTCCGGCCGCACCCACCAGGTGCTGACCTCGGTGGCCCTGCACTACATCGACATCGCCGAGCAGGTGACCCAGGTGTCCAATGTGCGCTTCGCCAAACTGAGTCCGGCCGACATCAAGGCTTATTGCGCCACCGCCGAGCCCTACGACAAGGCCGGCGCCTACGGCATCCAGGGCCTGGCGGCGCTGTTCATCGAACATATCGAGGGCAGCCATTCGGGCATCATGGGCTTGCCGGTGTTCGAGACGGCGCAGCTGCTTCGGAAGGCTGGCGTTAGGTCCTTCTGAACGGGCGCCGGGGTCTCAGGTATTTTGGCTGGAACGGTCGAGCTGTCCACCCTACGCTGGTATGATGGCGCCTTGAACATTTCACGCACGGCCCTAGCCACATGACTGAAGACATCCTGATCAATATCACCCCACAGGAAACGCGTGTCGCGCTGGTGGTACAGGGAGCCGTGCAGGAGCTGCACATCGAGCGCACGCTCACGCGCGGCCTGGCAGGCAATGTCTATTCGGGCAAGGTGGTACGCGTGCTGCCCGGGATGCAATCGGCCTTCATCGACATCGGCCTGGAACGTGCCGCCTTCTTGCACGTGGCCGACATCTGGGAAGCCCGTCCCCACGACAACAATGGCGGCGGCAACGTCAACGCCGCGCCGACGCCCATCGAAAAAATCCTGTTCGACGGCCAGGTGCTGACCGTGCAGGTGATCAAGGACCCGATCGGCACCAAGGGCGCGCGCCTGTCGACCCAGATCTCGATCGCCGGCCGCATGCTGGTCTACCTCCCGCAGGACAAGCATATCGGCATCTCGCAGAAGATCGAGAAGGAATCCGAGCGCGAGGCCCTGCGCGCGCGCATGCAGGGCCTGCTGCCGCCGGAAGAAAAAGGCGGCTACATCGTGCGCACCCAGGCCGAAGACGCTTCCGACGCCGACCTGGCGGCCGACATCGACTACCTGCGCAAGACCTGGGGCGCGATCCTGCAGGGCGCGCGCACCCGTCCCGCCACCAGCCTGCTGTACCAGGACCTGAACCTGGCCCAGCGCGTGCTGCGCGACTTCGTGCACGACGAGACGGCGGCGATCCTGGTCGACTCGCGCGAGAACTACCTGAAGCTGGTCGAATTCGCCCAGGTCTACACGCCCAGCGTGCTGTCGCGCCTGCAGCATTACACCGGCGAGCGCCCGCTGTTCGACCTCTATGGCGTCGAGGAAGAGATCCTGCGCGCGCTGGGCCGCCGCGTCGACCTGAAATCGGGCGGCTACCTGATCGTCGACCAGACCGAGGCGATGACGACCATCGACGTGAATACCGGCGGCTTCGTCGGCGGACGCAATTTTGCCGACACCATCTTCAAGACCAACCTCGAGGCGGCCCACGCGATCGCGCGCCAGCTCCGCCTGCGCAACCTGGGCGGCATCATCATCCTCGACTTCATCGACATGGAGAACAACGAGCACCGCAACGCCGTGCTGGCGGAGCTCAAGAAAACCCTGTCGCGCGACCGCACCAAGGTGTCCGTCAGCGGCTTCTCGGCCCTGGGCCTGGTCGAGATGACCAGGAAGCGCACCCGCGAGTCGCTGGCACACATCCTGTGCGAGCCCTGCCCGGCCTGCGGCGGCAAGGGACAGGTCAAGACCTCGCGCACCATCTGCTACGAGATCCTGCGCGAGCTGCTGCGCGAGGCCAAGCAGTTCAACCCGCGCGAATTCCGCATCCTGGCATCGCAGGAGGTGGTCGACCTGTTCCTGGAAGAGGAATCGCAGCACCTGGCGATGCTGGGGGACTTCATCGGCAAGACGATCTCGCTGCAGGTCGAAAAAGGTTATCACCAGGAGCAGTACGACGTGATTCTGATGTGAGCTTTACACGTCAGTTTCGCCAGATGTAACTCATGCATTTGTCATAGTACTCAGATGCTGTTGCTGCTACAGGACAATAGCGTTAAAAATCCCGATAGGGGCAACGCACTTGCCCAGTTTGGACTACAATTTGTGACAATTTGCTGATAATTCGAGAGTTGGCGGTACCGCGGTTTCAAGCGATGGCTTGCTATGAGCGGCCAGCCGACCGCTAGGCGCTGCCAAACGTCCGATCGACGGTTGGCAGGCTTCCTGATTGACCACTGGCGGCGTCGGTTTTTGTGCTGACTAGCGACCCGTAAGAGACAATGAACGACCCACTCATCCCTGCCGATTTGCTGAAGAAGTCGGACAAGATCCTGTTCATCGCCCATCTGGCGTTGGGCGATTATACATATCTGCAGAACTGCTTCCAGGCGTTCGCGCGGGCTTACCCGCACCTGAAGCTGCACCTGTGGGTCGACGAAGTCCGCCGTACCAGCGACTCGTCGCAATGGCCGCATCTTAAAAAGAACGTGCTGTACGACTGGCTCGATGCCTGCGATTTCATCGAGAAGGTCTACAAGCAGAACTACTCGCCGGACCTGTTCGAGGCCTCGATCAAGGAAGCCCGCGAGGAGCACTACCCGATCGTGGTTTCGCTCGGCACCCTGCGCCCGCATTTCTACGCCAACCTGGCCCGCCGCATCAGCCCGGACGGCTTCGTGGTCGGCCTGAAGAAGCCGATGGGCCTGTCCGGCCTGCCGCATTACTTCACCTACCGCAAGCTGGACGCCGCCCTCGATCCGGACGTGGCCGACCGTTCGATCGCGCCCCACATCAGCGACGTGCATGCGGAGTGGTTCCGCCGCCTGGCGAACGTGAACATCCCGCCGGCCGAGCGCATCCCCTTCGTCCACATCCCGGAACGCTTCGTCGAGGGCGCCAAGGCCCGCCTGCACGACTGGGGCTTCGACAAGCGCCAGGGCAAGCTGGTGTTCATCAACCCCTTCGCCAAGACCCGCAAGCGCTGCTGGCCAATCGAACGCGTGGCCGAACTGATCACCACCATGCGCGGCCAGCCGGAATGGCGCGACGCCTGCTTCATCGTCAACGCGGTGCCGCAGGAAGTCGAGCGCGTGAAGACCATGCTGACCGAGCGCCAGCTGGACCGCACCCAGCTGTTCAGCGCCAACGAGAACTTCTTCCAGCTGCCGGCCATGCTGGCCCAGTGCGACCTGATCGTCTCGGTGGAAACCGCCGTGATGCACCTGGCGAACGCCGTCGGCGTGCCGGTGGTGGCGCTGATGCGCCAGAAGACGCCGGAATGGGCGCCGGTCGACAAGGCCAACAGCACCGTGATCACGGCGCACCAGCGGCGCGATTGGGTGAAGGCGATTCCGGTGCAGGATGTGATGCACGCGCTGGCGTGATCCACCCTACCGTGCGGACGGGAAAAAGAGCTGCTCCCCAGCCGGTTTGAACGCCGCAATCTTCGCCTGCCCCTCCGGCGAAGTAATCCAGTCGATCAGCTGCTTCGCCCCCTTGTAGTTGATGTCCTTGTGCTTCTCCGGATTCACCGCGATGATGCCGTAGGGGTTGAACATGCGCTTGTCGCCTTCGACCAGGATCGCGAGGCCGGTCCTGGCTTTATACGCGCCGTAGGTGGCGCGGTCGGTCAGGGTGTAGGCGTTCATCTCGGCCGCCATGTTCAGCACCTCGCCCATGCCCAGGCCGGCCGACACGTAGTTGCTGCCCTGCGGCTTGGCACCGATCTCCTTCCAGTAGCCTCTCTCCATCACGTCGGTACCGGAATTGTCGCCGCGCGAGATGAACTTCACCTTGGTCGAGGCGATCTTCCTGAAGGCGCCCAGCACGTCGTGCATGCCCTTGACGCCGGCCGGGTCCGAGGTCGGGCCGACCACGATGAAGTCGTTGTACATCACGTCGTGGCGGTCGACGCCCCAGCCGTCAAGCACGAACTTGTCTTCGAGCTGGCGCGCGTGCACCAGGGTGACGTCGACGTCGCCGTTCTTGCCCAGCTCCAGGGCCTTGCCGGTGCCGACCGAGATCACCTTGACCTTGATGCCGTACTTCTGCTCGAAGCCGGGCAGCAGCCAGGACAGCAGGCCGGAATTCTCGGTACTGGTGGTGGTGGACAGGCGCAGCACTTTCGCATCCTGGGCCTGGGCCGGCGTAGTGGCCATCCCGAGGGTGGTGCCCAGGACCAGAGCGAGACTGAACAGACGGCGTTGCATGGTGTTCTCCTTGTTGTCAACGAACTTCGAGCTTCCCGTCGCGCAGCTTGAGGCGATGCACGCCGGGCAGGCCAATCAGGTCGCGGTCGTGGCAGGCGATGATGACGCTGCCTCCTGCTTCGACCACGGTGGGGATCAATTCGATCACCTGCTCGCGCGCCTGGCCGTCCAGGTTGGCGGTCGGTTCGTCGAGCAGCAGCAGTTTCGGCGACAGCACCCGGGCGCGCGCCAGCGCCACGCGCTGCCGCTCGCCGCCCGAGAGCCTGGCCGGATCGGCGTCGCGCAGGTGGGCGACGCCGGCCCAGGCCATCGCCTCCTCGACCCTGGCGGCCGCCTGGGCCTTCGGCAGGCCGCGCACGTGCAGGCCGTAGCCGATGTTGTGGGCGACGCTGGTCGAGAACATCACCGGATGCTGGTGCACGTAGACGATGGCTTCGCGCATCGCCTTCGGGTAGGGATGCGGGTTCACTTCCTGGCCCTCGAAGCGCATGCTGTCGACCTCGGCGCGTTCCAGGCCGCCCAGCACGCGCAGCAGGGTGCTCTTGCCGGCGCCGTTGATCCCGGTGAGCACGTAGGCGCTGTGGGTCGCGACCTCCATGCAGCCGATGTCGTACAGCAGGCGCTCGCCGTAGCGCTTGCGCAGGCCCTTCACGCCCAGCAGGGCGCGGCGCCGCTCGCCGCCGCTGCGCACCGCGGTACCCCTGACCATGCCCTGCAGCGAAATCGGCTGGATCATGCCCTGTCCTTCGCCGCATGGGCATCGCCCTGCAGCAGCATCAGCGCGCCGTTCATCAGCAGCGCAATCGATACCAGCACGATGCCCAGCGCGATCCCCTGCGCGAACTCGCCCTTGCTGGTTTCCAGGGCGATGGCGGTGGTGATGGTCCGCGTCTCGCCCTCGATATTCCCGCCCACCATCAGCGCGCAGCCGACTTCCGAGATCACCCGCCCGAAGCCGGACAGCACCGCCGCCATCACGCCGAAGCGGGCCTCGTGCAGCACCCGCAGCATCACCTGCAGGCGCGAGGCGCCCAGGGAGATCGCGGTCTCGGCATAGCGCGGATCGATGGCCTGCACCGCGGCCAGGGTGAAGGCCAGCAGCACCGGCAAGGCCACCACGAACTGGCCGGCGACGATGCCCGGCTGCGAGAACAGCCATTGCAGAGACCCCATCGGCCCGTGGCGCGACAGCAGCAGATACAGCAGCAATCCGATCAGCACGGTAGGCAGCGACAACGCCGCCTGCGCCAGCCAGATCGCGATGCGGCGCCCCGGAAAGCGGTGCAGGCCGATCAGGTAACCCAGCAGCACCGCCGGCGGCGTCGCCAGCAGCAGCCCGAACACGCTGGTCTTCAGCGAGACCCAGATGATGCGCCACAGGTCGGGGTCGCCCGTGAACAGCAGCGTGAAGGCGCGCAGGGTCGCGTCGAGCACGTTACATCGTCGTCCCCGCGCAGGCGGGGACCCAAGTTCTGCGGGCGTCACGATCGCGTTGGCAAACTTGGCCCCCCGCCTGCGCGGGGGCGACGTGGGGAATTGTCGCGGGAACGACGTAGTGCTTATGCATAGTGCCGCTGACGCTCCGCCTCCAGCGCGTCGAGGAAATCCGGTTCGAACACCAGCCGCTCCGCCCCCGTCAGCAGCAGGAAATGCCGGCCGCTGCAGCGCGCCAGCAGCGACATGCCGACCTTCTCCGCCACCATATGCCCCATCTGGGTGGTGCCGGAGCGCGACAGCAGGAAGGGGATGCCCATCTGGGCGCCCTTGATCACCATTTCCGAGGTCAGGCGGCCGGTGGTGTAGAAGACCTTGTCCCCGCCCTCGACGCCGTCCAGCCACATCAGCCCGGCGATGGCGTCGACTGCGTTGTGGCGGCCCACGTCCTCGACGAAATACAGCAGCTCGCCCGTGTTCGAGAACAGCGCGCAGCCGTGCACCGAACCGGCCTGCTTGTAGACCGACTGCTGGGTGCGGATGGTCTCGACGATGCGGTAGACGACCGACTGGGTCAGGCGCGCCTCATCAGGAAGACTGATGGAATCAACCTCATCCATCAGCCCGCCAAATATGGAACCCTGGCCGCAGCCGGTGGTGACGACCTTTTTCGCGGTGCGCTCCTCGACGCCGGTAATGCCCTTGCGGGTCACCACCGCCACCGCGTCCACCGACCAGTCGACCTGGATCGATACCACCTCGTCCAGCGAACGTATCAGGCGCTGGTTGCGCAGATAGCCCAGGGTCAGCGCTTCCGGCGCGCCGCCCAGGGTCATCAGGGTCACGAGTTCGCGCTTGTCGACGTAGATGGTCAGCGGGCGCTCGGCCGGGATGTGCAGGACGGAACGGCGTCCACGCTCGTCGATGGCCGTCACCTCGTGGGTGAGGCTGGCGCTTGCCTGGGACAGCAGAGGTCGATAGCGATGCTCGTTCATCTTGCTATTCTGCCACGGCAGCCAGAATCTGGCCGCCACCATAGGAACCCTGGCGTCCCACCTCCCCACCAAGGCGCACCTGGATCGCGCAGTACTTGAACTCGGGGATCTTGCCGAAGGGGTCGAGCGCCGAGTTGGTGAGCCGGTTGATCGCCGCCTCGTAGTAGCAGAACGGCACGAAGATGGCGCCGCGCGGCGAACTGTCGTCGGCGCGCGCATACAGGCTGACTTCACCGCGGCGCGAGGTGATGGTGATGACTTCGCCCGGCTTGCCTCCCATCGCCTCCAGGTCGAGCGGATGCACCAGGGCCACCGGATCGGGCTCGATCGCATCCAGCACGCCGGCGCGCCGGGTCATGCTGCCGGTATGCCAGTGCTCGAGCTGGCGGCCGGTGATCAGGACCATCGGGTACTCGGCGTCCGGACGCTCGTTGGCCGGGATGATGTCGGCCGGGACGAAGCGCGCCCTGCCCTTCTCCTCGCCAAGCCCGCGCGGGAAGTCTTCGACGAAGACCACCGGCTGGCCGGGGTCGCCCTCCGCCGTGCAGGGGTAGGTGACGGCGCCTTCGCGTTCCAGCCTGTCCCAGGTGATGCCGCCGATGCTGGGCATCAGCCTGCGCATCTCGTCGAACACCTCGGACACGTGGCCGTAGTTCCACCGCAGGCCTAGCTGCTTGGCCATCTGCTGGATGATCCACAGGTCCTGCCTGGCATCGCCCGGCGCTTGAATCGCCTGGCGGCCCAGCTGGACCACGCGGTCGGTGTTCGTGAAGGTGCCGGCCTTCTCGGCGAAGCTTGACGCCGGCAGGATCACGTCGGCCAGGTAGGCGGTCTCGGTCAGGAAGATGTCCTGCACCACCAGGCAGTCGAGCGCGGCCAGCGCCTCGCGCGCGTGATTCGCGTCCGGGTCGGACATGGCCGGGTTCTCGCCCATGATGTACATGCCCTTGATGCCGCCGGCAAGGATGTCGTCCATGATCTCGACCACGGTCAGGCCGGGCTTGTCGTCCAGCTGGGCGCCCCAGGCGGCTTCGAAGCGGGCCTTGGCCTGCGGGTTGTCGACGCGCTGGTAGTCCGGGTACATCATCGGGATCAGGCCGGCGTCGGAAGCGCCCTGCACATTGTTCTGGCCGCGCAGCGGATGCAGGCCGGTGCCGGGACGGCCGATCTGGCCGGTCATCAGGGCCAGCGCGATCAGGCAGCGCGCGTTGTCGGTGCCGTGCACGTGCTGCGAGACGCCCATGCCCCACAGGATCATCGAGCCCTTCGAGGTCGCGTACAGGCGCGCCACGTAGCGGATGGTGTCGGCATCGATGCCGCAGATCGGCGCCATCGTTTCCGGGCTATAGCCTTCGACGTTCTTCGCCAGCTCGTCGTAGCCGATGGTGCGGCTTTCGATGAAGCCCTTGTCGACCAGGCCTTCGGTGACGATCACGTGCATCATCGCGTTCAGCAGCGCGACGTCGGTGTCCGGCTTGAACTGCAGGTAGCGGTGGGCATGGCGCCCCAGTTCGGAGCGGCGCGGATCCATCACGATCAGCTTGGTGCCGGTGCGGACCGCGTTCTTCATCCAGGTGGCGGCCACCGGGTGGTTCACGGTCGGATTCGCGCCGATCACGACCACGACCTCGGCGCGGGTCACGTCCATCACCGGGTTCGAGACCGCGCCCGAGCCGATCCCCTCCAGCAGCGCGGCCACCGAGGACGCGTGGCACAGGCGGGTGCAGTGGTCGACGTTGTTGCTGCCGAAGCCGGTGCGCACCAGTTTCTGGAACAGGTAGGCTTCTTCGTTGCTGCCCTTGGCCGAGCCGAAGCCGGCCAGCGCGCGCTTGCCATGGGTGTCGCGGATGCGCGCCAGCGTGCCGCCGGCCAGTTCGAGCGCCTCTTCCCAGCTCGCTTCGCGGAACACCTCCATGACGGTGCTCGGGTCCATCGTGAAGTCGCCAGTCTTGGGCACGCCCGCGCGGCGGATCAGCGGTTTCGTGAGGCGATGCGGATGGTGGGCGTAGTCGAATCCGTAGCGGCCCTTCACGCACAGGCGGCCATGGTTGGCGGGGCCGTCGCGGCCCTCCACGTAGAGGATCTTGTTGTCCTTGACGTTGTAGGTCAGCTGGCAGCCGACGCCGCAATACGGACAGACCGAATCGACTTTTTTATCGGGGATGGAGAGCGCCGCATCGCGCGCCGGGCTCAGGGCGCCGGTCGGGCAGGCCTGCACGCATTCGCCGCAGGCCACGCAGGTGGAATTCCCCATCGGGTCATCCTGGTCGAACACGATTTTTGCGTTTTCGCCGCGGAAGGCCAGGCCGATCACGTCGTTGACCTGTTCGTCGCGGCAGGCGCGCAGGCAGCGCGTGCACTGGATGCAGGCGTCGAGGTTGACGGTGATCGCGGCGTGCGTGGCGTCCTGCTGCGGTTCGCTGCGCGTGGCCGGGAAGCGCGGCTTGCCGACGCCGAGCTTCGCCGCCCATACGTCGACTTCGTTATGGCGGGTGTACTCCTTCTCGGGCATGTCCGAGGCCAGCAGCTCCAGCACCATCTTCTGCGCCTTGACGGCGCGCTCGCTGTCGGTGGTGACCTTCATGCCCTGGATTGGCGCGCGGCAGCAGGACGGCGCCAGCACGCGCTCGCCGTCGATCTCGACCATGCAGGAGCGGCAGTTGCCGACCGCTTCCAGTCCTTCGGCATAGCAGAGGCGCGGGATTTCGATGCCTTCGCGGTCGGCGACTTCGATCAGGGTTTCGTGGCGCAGCGCCTGCACTTCCCTGCCGTTGATCGTGAAGGTGACTGTCTGGAGGCTCGCGTTCATGGTTGCACCTGCTGGCTTGCGTTCAAACTGAGTTCATGCGGGAAGTACTTGATCACGCAATCGAAGGGATTCGGCGCGGCCTGGCCCAGGCCGCAAATCGATGCGTCGCGCATCACCTGGGACAGTTCGCCCAGCAGCCCGGTATCCCACTGCGCCTGCTCCATCAGGGCCACGGCCTTGGCGGTGCCGGCGCGGCAGGGCGTGCACTGGCCGCAGGATTCGTCCTTGAAGAAGCGCAGCGTGTTCAGGGCCGCGGCCTTGGCCGTGTCCTGGGTTGAGAGCACCACCACGGCGGCCGAACCGATGAAGCAGCCGTAGGCTTGCAAGGTGTCGAAGTCGAGCGGGATGTCGCCCATCGAGGCCGGCAGGATGCCGCCCGAGGCGCCGCCCGGCAGGTAGGCGTAGAACTGGTGGCCGTCCTGCATGCCGCCGCAGTATTCCTCGATCAGCTCGGTGATCGTGATGCCGGCCGGGGCCAGCTTGACGCCCGGGTCGCGCACCCGGCCCGAGACCGAGAACGAGCGCAGTCCCTTGCGCCCATGGCGGCCGTGGCTGGCGAAGTGTTCCGGGCCCTGCTCGACGATGTCGCGCACCCAGTGCAGGGTTTCGACATTGTGTTCCAGGGTTGGACGGCCGAACAGGCCGACCTGGGCCACGTAGGGCGGACGCAGGCGGGGCATGCCGCGCTTGCCTTCGATCGACTCGATCATGGCCGACTCCTCGCCGCAGATGTAGGCGCCGGCGCCGCGGCGCAGGACGATCTCCGGCATGCCGTCCATGAAGGGCTCGGCGCGTAACAGCGCCAGCTCGGCTTCCAGCATGGCGCGCAGGCCGTGGTATTCGTCGCGCAGGTAGATATAGATGGTCTCGATGCCGACCGCCCAGGCGGCGATCAGGGCGCCTTCCAGGAAGCGGTGCGGGTCGCGCTCGAGGTAGACGCGGTCCTTGAAGGTGCCGGGTTCGCCTTCGTCGATGTTGATTGCCATGAGGCGCGGACCCGCTTCGGCGCGCACGATGCGCCACTTGCGGCCGGCCGGGAAGCCTGCGCCGCCCAAGCCGCGCAGGCCGGAGGCTTCCAGCGCAGTGATCACGCTCTCGACCTCGCGGCGGCCTTCGACGCAGTCGCGCAGCAGCGCATAACCGCCCTTGCCGCGGTAGGCCGCCAGGCCGTCGTGGTTCTGGTGGATATCGGTGGTTTCCTTCGTCGCCACCTTGGCCAGCAGGGTTTCCACGCTCGCGCGCGGCACCGGATGCTGGCCGACCAGGGCCGCCGGCGCCTGCTCGCAGCGGCCGACGCAAGGCGCCGCCAGCACCCTCACCTCGGTGCCGAGGATGGCCGGCAGCTTGTCGAGCAGTGCCTGGGCACCCGCCATCTCGCAGGACAGGCCGGCGCAGACGCGCACGGTGATCGGGGCCGGCGCTTCCTCCCCGTCGCGCAGCACGTCGAAGTGGTGATAGAAGCTGGCGACTTCGTAAACCTCCGATTGCGCCAGTTTCAGCTCCTGGGCCAGCGCCGCCAGGTGCCTGGCTGCCACGCAGCCGAACGCGTCCTGGATCCGGTGCAGGTATTCGATCAGCAGATCGCGCCGGCGCGGGCTGTCGCCCAGCAGGTCCTGCACCTCGCGCAGGGCCTGGGGGTCGGCACGCCGGCCCTTGGGCGCCTCGCGCTTGCGCTGGCGGCTGGCGCCCTGCACGGCGATGGGGATGACGGGATGGTTCATGGCGGTATTCCTGTAATGCGTGTTACGTATTTCGATCGATTTGCCAAGGTCCGGTGTCGTGGGGTGGGCACTCCGTGCCCACGCGTGACGGTCAACGTAAGGCAGGCGTCACGCGTGGGCGGAGGACCGCCCACCCTACTTGAAGAGAACGATCGCCTTCTGCAGCGTGATCCACATGCCGATCGCCAGCGGAATGCCGACCGCGGCCCAGGCCAGCAGCGTCACCAGCGCGCCGCCCGCGGCGACCGGTGCCGCAGTCATGGCGGCGGCGCCGGACACGCCGGCGACCACGCTGTCGCTGCCGGCGGCAGCGGCGGCACGGCTGCCGGCCGAGGCGGCGACGTCGCGCTCATGGGCGCGGCGCTTCTCTTCCGCCAGTTCGGCGTCGCTCATGAAGTACTTGTCGGCCACCGGGCGCACCAGCAGGTTGCAGACGAAGCCCAGCACGAGTAAAGCGGCCATCGCGTACATCGCGGTGTCGTAGGCCTGGGCCTTGGCGACGCCGTGCGCGATCTGGTATTCGCGGATGTAGTTGACCAGGTTCGGGCCCAGCAGGCCGGCGGCGGCCCAGGCGGTCAGCAGGCCGCCGTGGATCGCGCCCACCATCTGGGTGCCGAACAGGTCGGCCAGGTAGGCCGGCACGGTCGAGAAGCCGCCGCCGTACATCGACAGGATGATGCAGAAGGACAGCACGAACAGGGCCAGGTGGCCGCCGTGCGCGAAGCTCGGGATCGCCGAGTACAGCACGAAGCCCAGCACCAGGAACACGAAGTAGGTCATCTTGCGGCCGATGTAGTCGGAGCAGGTGGCCCAGGCGAAGCGGCCGCCGATGTTAAACAGCGACAGCAGGCCGGTGAAGCCGGCAGCGATGGTCGCGATCTGCGCCTTCTGCGCGGTGTCCAGTTCGTTGAAGGCGGCGGTCACGCCGATCAGGCGGCCGCCGAACACTTCCTGCAGCAGCGGCGACGCCATCGCCAGGATGCCGATGCCGGCCGAGACGTTCAGGAACAGCACCAGCCACACCAGCCAGAACTGCGGGGTGCTCCAGGCGCGCTTCACGTGCACGTGGCGGTTGGTGATCAGGGTCTTGCCGCTCTTGGCGGGGGCGGTCCAGCCTTCCGGCTTCCAGCCGTTGGCCGGCACGCGGTAGGACAGCGCGCCCACCATCATGAACACGAAATAGATCGCGGCCAGGGCCAGGAAGGTTTCCCACACGCCCACCGAGGTCGGGGTGGCGAAGTGCTTCATCAGCTTGTCGGCCAGCGGTGCGCCGATCATGGCGCCGCCGCCGAAGCCCATGATGGCCATGCCGGTCGCCATGCCGCGGCGGTCGGGGAACCATTTGATCAGGGTGGAAACCGGCGAGATATAGCCGAGACCGAGGCCGATGCCGCCGATGACACCCGAACCCAGCCACATCAGCCAGATCTGGTGCTTGTAGATGCCCAGCGCCGAGATCACCAGGCCGCCGCACCAGCACAGCGCCGAGACGACGCCGGCCTTGCGCGGACCCGCGTGTTCGAGCCAGCCGCCGAACAGCGCGGTGGACAGGCCCAGGAACAGGAAGAACAAGGAGAACATCCAGCCCAGCATCGAGATCTTCCAGTCGCAGGTGGTGGACGTGATCTCGGCGAAAAAGCTCATGTCGGCCGGGCAGGCCAGCGATTCCTTGATGCCGATGGCCTTCGACAGCGGCAGCCAGAACACCGAGAACCCATACGCCATGCCGATGCACAGGTGAATCGCCAAGGCCGCCGGCGGCACCAGCCAGCGGTTGAAGCCGGGTCTGGCGATGGTGTGCTCCTTGTCCAGCTTATCCAGTAATGCCATGTCTCCTCCGTATTTTTTATTCGAACTAATATGTTTTAAAAAGCATATACTTCTGGCTTACTTTTACTGCAATGCCAAGCGTATCATGGCCTCTTTCTGTCAGAAATAGGCTTTATTTAGCATATAAACCATGCTCAAGGTCCACATCCGCCCGCACTGGGAAATCAGTTTCAACAATGACGCGCCGCTCGACACGGCAACCCTGCTGGCGCTGCTGCTGGCGATCCAGGACCAGGGGTCGATCGCGGCGGCGGCCAAGGCGGCCGGCCTGTCCTACCGCTATGCCTGGGGTGTGCTGCGCGAAGCCGAGGAGCTGTTCGGCGAGCCCCTGCTCGAAACCGGGCGCGGACGCGGCACCCGCCTGACCCTGCTCGCGCAAAAGCTGGTGTGGGCCGACCGCCGCATCGCCGCGCGCCTGTCGCCGACGCTGGACAGCCTGGCATCCGAACTCGAGACCGAACTGGGCAAGCTGCGCATGCGCGGCATCGGCATGCACTCGGTGCGCATCGATGCCAGCCACGGCTTCGCGGTGGCCTCCCTCACCGGCTACCTAGACAAGCTCGAACTGCCGGTCGAGCTGCGCTACCGCACCAGCCTGGATGCGGTGGCCGCGCTGGCGCGGCGCGAGTGCGACCTGGCCGGCTTCCACGTCCCGGAGGGCGAATTCGAAGAAGCGACGGCGCGCCGCTACCTGCGCTGGCTGGATCCGGAGCGGCACTGCCTGGTCCACCTGTGCGAACGCCAGCAGGGCCTGCTGGTCGCGCCCGGCAATCCGCTCGGCATCGCCGGCCTGGGCGACCTGGTGCGCCCTGGCCTGCGCTTCGTGAACCGCCAGGCCGGCTCCGGTACCCGCATGCTGCTCGACATGATGCTCGACCGCGAGGGCATCGACCGTGAAGCGATCAACGGCTGGAACAGCGCCGAGTTCACCCACTCGGCGGTGGCTGCCTACATCGCCAGCGGCATGGCCGACGTCGGCGTCGGCATGCGCACCGCGGCCGAGCAGTTCAAGCTCGGCTTCATCCCGCTGGTACGCGAACGCTACTTCTTCGCCGTCCACCTGGACGCCCTCCAGGACAGCCTGATGGCCCAGCTGCTGGCGATCCTGCGCCAGCCCGGCTATCACCGCCTGGTCGACGCCCTGCCCGGCTACGACGCCAACCGTACCGGCAGCATCGAATCGCTAGCGGAAGCCTTCGGCGCCGCGGGCGCATCGCGCCGGGCCCCGTCCGAAGCGGGAGCGGCAACATGACGCACATCGACGTGGAAGCCCTGCTTACCGCCCTCCCTGCGCGCATCGACGCCATCGTGCGCCGGCATGCGCGGACGGCGCCGGACGCGCCGGCCCTGCGCGAAGACGGCCGCACGCTCGGCTATCGCGAGCTGGAAAACGGCATCGACGCCTGCGCCGCCTGGCTGCGCGACCTGGGTGTGCAGGCCGGCGAGCGGGTGATGCTGGTCAGCGAGAACTGCGTGGCCCAGGTCGCGGCGCTGTTCGCGATCGCCAGCCTGGACGCCTGCTTCGTCAATGTGAACGCGCGCCTGACGGCGCCTGAGCTGGAGACGATCCGCAGCCATTGCGGGGCGCGCGTGGTGCTGTACACGGCCGCCGTCTCTGCCGATGCGGCCGCCCATGCGGCAAGCGCCGGCGCGGGTGCCCATGCGCACGGCGGGCTGGTGGCCAGCGTGCATGCGGACAGCGCCGAGCCGGTGCCGGCCGCCGGATCGCCGGCCGCCCTGGTCTACACCACCGGTACCACCGGTAATCCCAAGGGTGTGATGCTCAGCCATCGCAACCTGCTGTTCGTGGCGGCCGTCTCGAGCCGCCTGCGCGGCCTGGCACCGGGCGACCTGGCGTACGGCGTGCTGCCGGTCTCGCACGTCTATGGCCTCAGCTCGGTGCTGCTGGGGACACTCTACGCGGGCGCCTGCCTGCAGCTCGCGCCGCGCTTCACGCCGCAGGCCATGCTGGAGGCGATCCGCGGCGGCGAACTGACTATCGTGCAGGGCGTGCCGGCCATGTATGCGCGCCTGCTGGAGCTGTGCGCCGCCGAAGGAGGCGGGCCGCAGGGCTCCCCGGCGCCGCTGGCCTCGCGGCTGCGCTTCGCCTACGCCGGCGGCTCGCCGCTCGACCCCACGCTCAAGCGCGACGTGGAGCGTCTGCTCGGCGTGCCGCTGCATAACGGCTACGGCCTGACCGAGGCAGCGCCCACGGTCAGCCAGACCCGCCTGGATGCGCCACGCGCCGACACCTCGGTCGGCCATGCGATCCCGGGCGTCGAGCTGCGGGTCGACGGGACCGACGGCAAGCTGTTCGTGCGCGGTCCCAACGTGATGCTGGGCTACTACCGCGATCCGGCGGGCACCGCCGCCGTGCTGGACGCGGACGGCTGGCTCGACACCGGCGACCTGGCGCGTCAGGGTCCGGACGGCGCCCTCTTCATCGACGGACGCAGCAAGGAGCTGATCATCCGTTCCGGTTTCAAGGTCTATCCGCTGGAGGTGGAGACGGTGCTGAACGCGCACCCGGCGGTGACGCAGTCGGCGGTGATCGGGCGCGCACTGGAGAGTGGCAACGAGGAAGTCGTGGCCTTCGTCCAGCCGGCGGCCGGCACGGCCCTGGCGGCGGACGAGCTGCTGGACTGGGCCGGCGCCCGCCTCGCCCCCTACAAGCGCCCCGCGCGCATCGTCTTCATGGACAGCCTGCCGGCGGCGCCGAGCGGCAAGGTGCTCAAGCACCGGCTCAAATTGCAGGCTTAACGGCGCCGTTTCTTCCAGTCGTAATCGGGTCCGGTCACGTCCACGCCCGGATGCCCGACCACGTCCGGGTGCTCCGAGCACATGGTGATGAAGCGCACCGCCTCGCCCGCGCGCTGGCGTGCGCGCAGCTCTTCCATGAACTTCATGGCGGCGATCATGTCACTCGTATCGAAGGGCTGTGCATGCGGCACGCCGCTCTCGTCCTCGATGGTGGTCCAATACACCATATACATCCATCTCTCCTCTTTCCTCGTCGATTTCGCGGCATTTTCTCATCTTTCCCTCGCCTCCTATACGTAGGACTTGTCCTAAATCGAGTCTATATGTTCGGTGGACCACAAAAGAAGATGGGTCCGCCGACTAGGCTTAGACCTTGGTTCAAAACCGCAGGAAGACTCATGAATCTGAACAACCATATCCAGCCCGCAACATCGCCGCTCCAGCTCTGGGGCGGCCTCGAATGCACCGTCAACCGCGTACGCGACAATTACTTCTCCCAGATGGAACGCAACGGCCATGCAGCCCGCCTGCAGGACCTGGAGCGCTTTGCCTCGCTCGGCATCCGCGCGATCCGCTACCCAGTCCTGTGGGAGCGCACCGCGCCCGACGGCATCGACAGCGCAGACTGGTCATGGCCGGACGAACGCCTGCCCGTACTGCAGCAACTGGGCGTCACGCCCATCGTCGGCCTGGTCCACCACGGCAGCGGCCCGCGCCACACCAGCCTGGTATCGAGCGACTTCCCCGAGAAGCTGTCGGAATACGCCGGCGCGGTGGCGCGGCGCTACCCCTGGATCGAGTACTACACCCCGGTCAACGAGATCTGCACCACCGCCCGCTTCTCCGGCCTGAACGGGGTCTGGTACCCGCACGGCAGCAGCGAAGCGACCTTCGTCCGCGCCCTCATCAATCAGTGCCGCGCGACCGTGCTGGCGATGCGCGAGATCCGGAAGGTCAATCCGGACGCGAAACTGGTGCAGACCGACGACCTGTCGCGCACCTACGGCACGTCCGAAATGGCGGAGTTCACGAATTTTTTCAACGAGCGCCGCTGGCTCGGCTGGGACATGCTGTGCGGCCGGATCGACGAGAACCACGCCCTGTGGGACTACCTGCTGGAATCCGAGGCAAGCGCCGAGGAACTGCTGTGGTTCAGGGAGAACCCCTGCCCGCCCGACATCATGGGCGTCAACTATTACATCACCAGCGAGCGCTGGCTCGACCATCGCCTCGATCGCTATCCGGACAGCCGCCATACCCAGTACCGTGGCGTCCCGCATGTGGACATCGAGTGCCCGCGCGTGCTGGCCACGCCGACCCCGGGCATCGGGCCGCTGCTGCAGGAGATCTGGGAGCGCTACGGTCTGCCGATCGCGATCACCGAGGCCCATATCGACGCCAACCGCGAAGACCAGCTGCGCTGGCTGGTCGAGATCTGGAACGCCGCCAAGAAAGTGCAGCAGAACGGCGCCGACATCCGCGCCGTCACCGTCTGGGCCCTGCTCGGCTCCTTCGACTGGAACTGCCTGGTGACCGAATGCCGCGGCTACTACGAGCCCGGTCCCTACGACGTGCGCGGCCCGCAGCCGCGCCAGACCGCGGTGGCGCACCTGATGCGCGAGCTGTCCACCGGCCGTCCGCTGTCGCATCCGGTGCTGCAGGGCCAGGGCTGGTGGCGCCGTCCGGGACGCCTCTGGGCCAAGCCGGTGGCGACCCGCGAAGCGGTCGCCGACATCAACGACCGCGGCGCCTTCCGCTCGACCTTCCCGCAGCCGATCCTGATCACCGGCGCCACCGGCACCCTGGGCCGCGCCTTCGCCCGCATCTGCGAGCGGCGCAACCTGGCCTGCCACGTGCTGAGCCGCCAGGAGATGGACATCGCCGACCCGGCCTCGGTGGAAGCGGCGATCGTGCGCTACAAGCCCTGGGCGATCGTCAATGCCAGCGGCTATGTGCGGGTCGACGATGCCGAGCGGGAGCTCGAGCGCTGCATGCGCGAGAACGCCCACGGTCCCACCGTGCTGGCGCTGGCGGCGATCCGCCACGCGGTGCGCTTCCTGACCTTCTCCAGCGACCTGGTGTTCGACGGCAGCCTGGGCCGCCCTTATGTCGAATCCGACCGGGTGGCGCCGCTGAACGCCTATGGCCGCAGCAAGGCCGAGGCCGAGCGCCGTGTGCTGGATTCCGACCCGCAGGCACTGGTGGTGCGCACCAGCGCCTTCTTCGGTCCATGGGACGAGCACAACTTCGTGACCCAGGCGCTGGCGGCCCTGTCCGCCGGCCGGCCTTTCGCGGCGGCCGGCGACATGACGGTGTCGCCGACCTATGTGCCGGACCTGGTGAATGCCTGCCTCGACCTGCTGATCGACAAGGAGTCCGGCATCTGGCACCTGAGCAACGGCGAGGCCATGAGCTGGGCCGAGCTGGCCCAGCGTGCCTGCGCCGCCGCCGGCATCGATCCGGCCGGCCTCGAGGTGCGTACGGCTGCCGAGCTCGGAATGACGGCGCCGCGTCCCCTCCACAGCGCGCTGACCAGCGAGCGCGGCCTGATCCTGCCCTCCTTCGGCGACGCCCTGGGACGCTATCTGCGCGAGCGTGAACTGGGCGGGGAAAGCTTCGGCCAGGAAGAGTCGGCGCATTACGCCAGCTGATCAGTTCGTTTGATCAAAAAGCAACAGCCGCGCCAATTTTGGGCGGCTGTTGCTGTTTATATGCTTGACGAATAGCATTGTATTTACCATCGGGACTTCTTTAGTTACACTGTGTTACATAGCGTTACGTTACGCGATTCCGTGTTCACAGCCATGTCCGCCTGCCTTGTCTTATCGATCTCTTTTCCTCTTGCCAGCGCAGGGAGCCCGGAATGAAGCTTTATCGTGAAGAACGGGGCTGGGCCGAACGGCTCATCGCCGCCGCCACGCCGTCCGTCACCCTGGACTCGGCGGTTCCTTCCCACCTGTCGCGCCTGCCGCTGCTGCGCGAGCGGATCAAGATCCGCGTGCGCGCCCTGCTGCATCCGCTGCAGACCCCGGCCTGGCTGCACCTGCTGAATTCCCATCCGGCCTTCTCGGAATACGTGCGCAACTGCCCGCGCTTCCTGTACAAGGTCTACCGCCCGTATAACAGCCAGGCCCTGACGGCCGGGGAAAGGCTGGCGGCGATCCAGGCCCACTACCAGTTTATCTTCCGCCTCGGCCTCGGCCAGACGGTGGCGCGCGCCAGCATCGGGCCGGTGGTGCTGGCGGCTGCCGAAGGCAAGAGCGGCCTGCCCTACGAGATCCAGCTGCGCACGGTGAACATGTTCGACCGCGAAGGCGAACTGGTCATGCAACTGGCCCAGGACGGCAAGGTGATCTACACGGTGGCCTTCACGATCGCTCCGCGCGCCGGCCGTCCGGCCATCAGCATCGGCTGCGTCCAGGGCGGCAAGCTTGACGACGCCCGCGAAGCGATCCGCCTGGCCACCCGTGACCTGCACGGCCTCCGCCCCAAGCAGTTGATGGTGAGCCTGGTGCGCCAGCTCGGCTTCGAATACGGCTGCGAGCGCCTGCACCTGGTCTCGAACCGCAACCGTGTGATCTACACGGCGATCCGCCTCGGCCGCGTGCTGGCGGATTACGACCTGCTGTGGGAAGAGATGGGCGCCGTCAGGAACGCCAGCGGCGACTACGAACTGGAGTGCGCCCCGATAGCGGCGCCGGACCTGGAAAACATCCCGTCGAAGAAGCGCTCGGAAGCAAGAAAGCGCCACGAACTGCTGTGCGGCCTCGCCGAAGGCGTCTGCCTCAACCTGCGCGCCCGCAGCTGACCATCAAATTCGGGGTCATCAAATTCGGGGTCAGAGCACTTTTTTGAGCAATGGCCCCAGATAAACCTTTTGGTCCGGCCGAGGGCCCGAAGGCGCTCCCTTCCGGGCGATGCCGACGCTGCGGTCTGCAAAGGTAGTCCTTGGCGATTGCCCGAGGGCTTTTGCCAAAAAAAGTGCTCTGACCCCGAATTTTTAAAAAGTGCTCTGACCCCGAATTTTTCAGGTGCGGGTCAGGATGGGGGCCAGTTCGTTCCAGACGCGATCCACGCTCATCTTGTTCATGCAGTCGTGATGCCCCAGCGGGCATTCGCGCTTGCGGCAGGGCGAGCATTCCAGGCGCAGGGAGACGGTGCGTGCGATTTCCGACAGCGGCGGCGCGTAGTCCGGATCGGTCGAGCCGTACAGCGCCACCACCGGGCGGTTCAGGGCCGAGGCGATGTGCAGCAGGCCCGAGTCGTTGGAGACCACCGCGCGCGCCTGCGCCAGCAGGGCGATGGCGTCGTCCAGCGAGGTCTGGCCGGCCAGGTTGAGGATGAGGCTGGATGCGGCGCCGGCCCTGGCCAGGACCTGGTCGCAGGCTTCCTGGTCGTTCGGCGATCCGAGCAGCGCCACCTGCACGCCCGGCACCGTGTCCGCCACGCGCGCCGCCAGCTCGCCGTAGTGGGCCGGCGGCCAGCGCTTGGCGATGCCGAACTCCGCGCCCGGGGCGAAGGCCACCAGCGGGCGCTGCAGGTCGATGCCGAGGCGCCGGGCGACGGTCTCGGTTTCTTCGCCGGCCACGATCAGCGAGGGCCGCGCCAGCTGGCCCGGCAGCGGCAGCTCGGGCTCGCGCGCCAGCGCCGCGTAGAACGGCACCATCGAGCGCGGCGGGCTGTCGTCGTGGTGCATCACGTTGACCATCCCGTAGCGCATCTCTCCCTTGTAGCCGACCCGTTGCGGAATCCGCGCGAGCCAGGGGATCAAGGCATATTTCAGGGTGTTCGGCAGCACATAGGCGTCGCGGTAGCCGCGCTTGCGCAGCTGCCGCGCCGTCTTCAGGCGCTCGCCCAGCTGCAGGGCGCGGTGCCGGAACGGCGTCTCCATGATCTGGTCGGCTTCCTGGATGCGGCGCCACACCGGCACCACCTGCGGCGGCGCCAGCACGTCGATGGCGCGCTCCGGGTGGGCCTGCTTGAGCAGGCGCAGCAGGGGCTGGGCCATCACGGCGTCGCCGATCCAGTTCGGCGAGATGACGAGGGTGCGCTCCTGGCCGTTCATGTCGCTTCCGCCGGGGTCGTGAACTGCAGCCGGTACAGGTTGGCGTAGGCGCGGCCCAGCGCCAGCAGCTCGTCGTGGGTGCCCTGTTCGACGATGCGGCCCTGCTCCATCACCACGATCAGGTCGGCGCGCTCGATGGTCGACAGGCGGTGCGCGACCACGAAGGTGGTGCGGCCAGCCATCAAGGTATCGAGCGCGGCCTGCACGGCGCGTTCGGATTCGTTGTCGAGCGCCGACGTCGCCTCGTCGAGGATCAGGATCGGCGCATCCTTGTAGATGGCGCGCGCGATCGCCACGCGCTGGCGCTGGCCGCCGGACAGGCGCATGCCGTTCTCGCCGATCATGGTCTCGACGCCGTTCGGCAGGCGCGCCACCACGTCGTCGAGGTGGGCCGCCTTGATCGCCGCCGCCAGCCGCGCATAGTCGACCTGCTCGGCGCCGTAGGCGATGTTGGCCTTCAGTGTGTCGTCGAACAGCACCACGTTCTGGCCCACCAGGGCCAGCTGGGAACGCAGGCTGGGCATCCGGATGTCCTGGTAGGGCACGCCGTCCAGCAGGATGCGGCCGCTCTCCGGCTCGTAGAACCGCGCGACCAGATTGACGAAGGTGGACTTGCCGCCGCCCGACATCCCGACCAGGGCCACGGTCTGGCCCGGCTCGACGTCGAGCGACACTTCGTCCAGCGCCCGCGCCTGGACGTTCGGGTAGCGGAAGGAAACGCGCTCGAAGCGCACCCGGCCTTGTGCGCGGCCGAGCGAGCGCGTGCCCGGATCGTGCTCGACCGGCTCGTCGATCAGCTGGAACACGGTCTCGGCGGCCGCAATCCCGCGCTGCATGGGGCCGTTCACTTCGGCCAGCGCCTTCAGCGGCGTCAGCAGCATCAGCATCGAGGTGACGAAAGCGGTGAATTCGCCCTGGGTCATGCCGGCGCGCAGGGCCAGCATCACCACCAGCGACAGCGCCAGCGAGGTCGCGATCTGGGTCACCGGCGTGGTGGCGGCAAAGGCGACCGTCATGCGCTGCGAGAAGCCGCGCAGGGCTTCGCTGCGCTGATGGAAGCGCCGGTTCTCGTAGCGCTCGCCGGAGAACACGCGAATCACCTGGTAGCCGCGCGCGGCTTCCTCGACCACCTGGGTCATCTCGGCGGTGACGCGCTGGTTCTCCCGGTTCAGGTGACGCAGGCGCTTGCTGGTGGTGCGCACGATCACCGCGGTCAGCGGCACCACCACGATCGCCACCAGGGTCAGCTTCCAGTTCAGGTGCAGCAGATAGCCCAGCAGGCCGATCACCACCAGCGTGTCGCGCACGAAGGCGACGAACACCGACTGGATCATGTCCACGACCTGGCGCACGTCGGCCACCACGGTGTTGATGATCTTGCCGGTGGACTCCTGCTGGAAGCGCGCCGCCGGCAGGCGCAGCAGGCGCTCGAAGGCCATCGCGCGCAGGTCGTTGGTCATCCGGCTCAGCACCCAGTTGTTGTAGTAGGCGGTGGCGAAGGTGCCGACGCCGCGCAGGACGAACAGCGACACCAGCACGCCGGGAATCCACCACAGCGAGAAGCCGGGCGTTTCGCGGAAGCCTTCGTCCATCAGCAGCTGCAGCGCCTTGGCGACCAGCGGTTGGGTGGCGGCCGTCAGCGCCATCGCCAGCAGCGCCAGGAAGGCGCGCCCGCGATAGGGTTTCAGGATCGCCCAGAGGCGCTTGATGATGACACTGTTATCCAATTTTTTCTTTCGCATTCAGGCAGAAGCCCATGAGCAGGAACACCATGAGCGCGTAAAACAGGCTGCCTTTCACCGACCAGAAGATCACTTCGGTCAGGCCGAAGCTCACGTAGCTGGTCACAACCAATACGCCGGCCAGCGCGACCGCCGCCTGCGGACCGCCGGGCGCGCCGCGCAGCTGACCCGCGAAGAACAGCAGCGGCGCCGCCATCGTCGCCAGCCACAGCGCGAAGCCGACCACGCCGCCGGTCGCCAATTCCTGCAATCCGTCATTATGCAGGTGCGGCAGCGACAATACCACCGGGTCGAGCCTGCCTTCGTGGGCATATTCGGCCAGGCGCGCGCGGCAGGCCTGGAAATCCATCCCCAGCAGCGGATGCTCGGCGATCAGCATGGAAGCGCCCTTCCACAGCTCGAGCCGGGTACCGACCCGGGTAAAGACGTTGCCGCCGTCGACCCAGGTGCGGACGTCGCTCACGCCTTCGTCGAAGCGCGCCTGCATGCCGCTGGCCGGCACGAACCAGGACACCAGCACCACCGCCGCGCCGACTGCCAGCAGGGCGCGCACCCGGGCGCCGCCCAGCATCCGCGCATGGCGCAGGAACAGCAGCGCCGCCAGCGCCAGCGCCAGCCAGCCGCCGCGGCTGCCGGTCAGCAGCGAGGACGCCAGCCCGGCCAGCGCGCCGAAGGCCGCCAGCCTGGACTGCCGCGGCTCGTCGCGCAAGTCGATCGCGGCCGTCACCGACAGCAGCGCCAGCAGCAGCGCCAGGTCGCCGAAGGTGATCGCATTGATCAGGCCGCCCGGGCGGTCGATTCCCAGCACCAGCCGCTGCCAGGCCACGAAGGGCAAGGCCGCCATCGCGCCGGCGATCACGCCCCACCACAGCATGCGGCGCGGCGGCCGCAGCGCCAGTACTGCCGCCAGCGCACTCACCGCAAAGAACATGCGCGCCGGCTTTTCCACCGTGTTCATATTTGCTCCGCGCACCAAGGCACAGCCCAGCACGAACAAGAAGTGCAGCAGAAAGGCTAGCACGACCCAGCGCACCTGCGGCCAATGGCGCGCCAGCGCGTCACGGCACGGCTTGAACGAGATCAAAGCGGTGATCAGGAACAGGAAACTACCAAGACTGACGCCGAACAGGGTGACGAGGCTTAGAAACGGAAACAGGAAGGCAAGGGAGCCGGTCCAGAGCTGCACTGGATCCCTTGGATTCGTCGAATTACTGTTCATTGATGTTCTTGTGGGATACTCTTGCCCCTGAATACAGCAGTGTACATCGGACCATATGCGGCACGCACAGACAATCTCGGTCGTGATCACCACCTACAACCGGCCGGATGCGCTGGCCGCGGTGGTGCGGGCATGTTTCATGCAGAACGACAAGAATTTCGAAATCATTATCGCTGATGATGGCTCGACTGCCAACACGCGTAACCTTGTGCAACAACTCGCGGCGGACGCGCCGATGCCGGTTCACCACGTCTGGCAGCCCGACGAGGGCTTCCGCGCGGCGATGGCGCGCAACCGCGGCACCCTGGCCGCGCAGGGTGAATACATCATTTTCCTGGACGGCGACTGCATCCCGCAGCGCGACTTCATCGCGCGCCACCGGGCCCTGTCGGAACCGGGCTGCCTGGTCTCCGGCAGCCGCATCCTGATGAGCGAGCGCCTGACGCGGCGGGTATTGAACGAAGGCATCGAGATTCCGGACACCGGCCTCGCCACCCGCATGGCCTGGCGCCTGCGCGGCGACCTGAACAAGACGCTGCAGCTGGGCCTGCGCTGGCCCGACCTGGGGCGCGTGCGCAACAGCTTCTCCTGGCGGCGCATCAAGAGCTGCAACCTGGCGGTCTGGCGCAGCGACCTGGAACGCGTGAACGGCTTCGACGAGAGTTTTACGGGATGGGGCCACGAGGATTCGGATCTCGTGGTGCGCCTGTTTCACGCCGGCGTGAAACGGAAGGATGGGGCGTTTGCCACCGAAGTATTCCACCTGTGGCACCGCGAGGCGCAGCGGGATCAGGAGTCCAGCAACCGGAAGGTGGTGCTGGAGCGGGCGGCGGCCAAGGTGACGCAGGCGACCGTCGGATTACGCGAACACGCTTGAGCCGTCGTTCCCGCATTCACCCGTCGTTCCCGCATTCACCCGTCGTCCACGCATTCACCCGTCGTCCCCGCGTTCACCCGTCGTCCCCGCGCAGGCGGGGATCCAAGTTCTGCTTGAGCTGTCGAAACGCATGCAAACTTGGGGGGATAGTGCCGGGGGCACTATCCCGCCTTCGCGGGGACGACGGTAGTTTGCACGGACGACGGCAACTTTCGAGGTTTTTAGGCAGCCACCCGGAACACACTGACCGTCCGCGCCAGCTTCGCCGCCTGCTCCTGCATCGCTTCCGACGCCGCCGCCGCTTCCTCCACCAGCGAGGCATTCTGCTGGGTCACCTGGTCCATCTGGGCAATCGCCTGGTTGATGTGCTCGATGCCCGTGCCCTGCTCCCGGGTGGCGCTGCTGATCGCGCCGATCATGCTGCTGACGCGGTTCACGCTGGCGACGATCTCCTGCATCGTGGCGCCGGCATCCAGCACCAGCGTCGCGCCGTCGCCGACCTTCTCGACCGAGTCGCCGATCAGTTCCTTGATCTCCTTGGCCGCCTGGGCCGAGCGCTGGGCCAGATTGCGCACCTCGCCCGCCACCACCGCGAAGCCCCTGCCCTGCTCGCCCGCGCGCGCCGCCTCGACCGCCGCGTTCAGCGCCAGGATATTGGTCTGGAAAGCGATGCCGTCGATGACGCCGATGATGTCGACGATCTTGTTGGACGACGCCTTGATCGCTTCCATGGTGTCGACCACGCGCGCCACCACCTCGCCGCCGCGGTCGGCCACACCGGCGGCCGATTCGGCCAGCTGGCTGGCCTGGCGCGCGTTCTCGGCGCTCTGTTTGACGGTGCTGGTCAGCTCCTCCATCGAGGCCGCTGTCTCTTCCAGCGAGCTGGCCTGCTCCTCGGTGCGGCTCGACAGGTCCAGGTTGCCGCTGGCGATCTGGCTCGAGGCCGTCGCGATCAGGTCGGTGCCGCTGCGCACCTGGGTCACGATGCCGGCGAGGGCGTCGCGCATGGCTTTCATGGCCGCCATCAGGCTGTCGCGGTCGCCTTCGCGCACGATCACTTCCGTGCCGAGGTCGCCGCCGGCGATGCGCCGCGCCACCTCGACCGCATAGCCCGGATCGCCGCCCAGCGAGGCTTCGATCTTGCGGGTCAGGAGCACGACCACCACGCCCAAGGCCGCGCCGATGAGCGTCAGCCAGATCGCCGATTCGCCCAGATTCCGGTAGAAGGCCTGGTCGAGGTCGTCGATGTACAGGCCGGTCATGATGTTCCAGCCCCAGGGTCGATAGGCCAGGGTGTAGGTCAGCTTCGGCACCGGCTTCTGCGCACCCGGCTTGGCCCACAGGTAGCTGGTGAAGCCGCCGCCGTCCTTCGACGCGTTGGCGGTGGCGATGGCGTCCAGGAAGACCTGGCGGCCTTCCGGATCGCGGGTGGCGCTGGTCTTCGAGCCGACCAGCTCGGCCTTGATCGGATGCATCAGCACCTGCTCGCCGTCGAACACGACCAGGTAGCCGGACTCGCCGTAGCGCAGCGCCTTGATGCGGGCCAGCGCCTGCATCTTCGCTTCCTCGATCGTCAGCGCATGGCTGGCCGCCAGCGCGCCGTATTCCTTGGCGATCGACGCCGCCATCTGGCCGGCATCGGCGAGCTGGGTCTTGCGCTCGTCAAGACGGACTTCGCGGTTGTGCAGGGAGTCGAGGACGAATACCGCGAACAGGCAAAGCAGGCTCAGCAGCAGCGGAAGGAAGAGTTTCTGTCGGAAGGAGAGTTTCATGGTGACGACACGATAAGTTGCCCTGGGACACTATCGCCAAAACCGTGCTGAAACTCGATGACAAGAAATTAAATATGGAAGATATTTTTGTGTTCAGTATCTAAACCGAACGTTGTCGCGCGTGGGCACGGTGTGCCCACCCAGGTTATCGATGCGCACCGTGCCCACGCTCGCTGCATCAATACTCGACCGCCACTTCTTTCGCCCCCAGCTGCAGCTCGAGCGCATATTTCAACTCGTCCGACGGCGCCACCCGCCAGCCGTCGCCCAGCTGCACCACGCAGGGAATGCCCTGCGGCGACACGCGCAGGCTGACCGGCAGGCCGTCGTGCTGGCGGTAGGGCTGCAGGATCTCGGCCAGCTTGGCCGGGCTGATCGTGCAGGCGACCTCCATCTCCAGCTTGTGGCCGTACTGGATGCGCGCCTCGGCGATGCCGAAGGCCTTCTCGGCGGTGATGCGCAGGCCGCCGTTGAAGCGGTCTTCCGAGACCTTGCCGACCACCAGCAGGAATTCGTCTTCGCGGAAGATGTTCTTGTTGGCCTCGAACAGCTCGTTGTAGATCGTGACTTCGACCACCGATGTCTTGTCGTCCAGGGTGACGATCAGGATCTTGCCGCGCTGGGTCAGCTGGGTGCGCACGCCGGTGATCACGCCGCACAGCATGCGCGGATCGCGCGACGGCTCCAGGTCCTTCAGCTTGGTCTTGGCGAAGCGCCGCACTTCCTGCTGGTACGAGTCGAACATGTGGCCCGACAGGTAGTAGCCGAGCGCAGTCTTCTCTTCCGACAGCTTCTGCCGGTCGGTCCAGGGCGTGGCCTTCACATACTCCGGTGGTGCGACCAGGTCGGAGTCAATGCCGCCGAACAGGCTGACCTGGTTCGCCGCCGCAGCCGCCTGGCCGGCCGCTTCCATCGCGAAGCCGACGGAAGCCAGCAGCACCGCGCGGTCGACGCCGAAGCAGTCCATGGCGCCGGCGCGGATCAGGGATTCGATGGTGCGGCGGTTGATCTGCTTGCGGTCCACGCGCAGGCAGAAGTCGAACAGGTCCTTGAACTTGCCGCCGTCCTTGCGCGCCGCGATGATGGCTTCGATCGCGCCCTGGCCGGCGCCCTTCACGCCGCCCAGGCCGTAGCGGATGTTCGACACCTGCTTGCCGGTGACGGAGCGCGGCGGGCCTTCCGGCGTGAAGCGGAACTGCGATTCGTTGACGTCCGGCGGCAGGATGGTCAGCTTGCAGACGTCGATCGAATCCTCGACCAGGATCTTGATCTTGTCCGTGTCTTCCATGGCCAGCGACATGTTGGCTGCCATGAACGCGGCGGTGTGGTGGACCTTCAAATACGCCGTGTGATACGACAGCAGCGCATAGGCGGCGGCGTGCGACTTGTTGAAGCCGTAGCCCGCGAACTTCTCCATCAGGTCGAAGATCTCGTCGGCCTTCTCGGTCGACAAGCCGTCCTTGGCGGCGCCGGCGCGGAAGATTTCGCGGTGCTCCGCCATCTCCTCGGCCTTCTTCTTGCCCATCGCGCGGCGCAGCATGTCCGCACCGCCCAGCGAGTAGCCGCCGACGATCTGCGCCATCTGCATCACCTGCTCCTGGTAGACCATGATGCCGTAGGTCTCGGACAGGATGGACTCGGTGCGCGGGTCCGGATAGTCGAACTTCTCGCCGTGCTTGCGCTTGCAGAAGTCCGGGATCAGGTCCATCGGGCCCGGACGGTAGAGCGCCACCAGCGCAATAATGTCCTCGAAGCGGTCGGGACGCGCATCCTTCAGCATGCCCTGCATGCCGCGCGATTCAAGCTGGAACACGGCGACGGTCTTCGCCTCCGTCAGCAGCTTGTACGAAGGCCGGTCGGTCAGCGGCAGCGATTCCAGGTTGAAGCCGGCGTCCTGCGGATCGAGCGCGCGGATGTAGTTCACGGCGCGGTCGAGGATGGTCAGGGTGGTCAGGCCCAGGAAGTCGAACTTCACCAGGCCGGCGGCTTCGACGTCGTCCTTGTCGTACTGCGAGACCACGCCGGCGTCGCCGCCCTGGGTGTACAGCGGGCAGAAGTCGGTCAGCTTGCCGGGGGCGATCAGCACGCCGCCGGCGTGCATGCCGATGTTACGGGTGATGCCCTCGACCTGCTGGGCAAGATCCAGCAGCTGCTGCACCTCTTCCTCGTTCTCGAGGCGTTCCTTGAGCATCGGCTCTTCTTCGATCGCCTCGGCAATCGAGACCGGCTTGCCCGGCTTGAACGGAATCAGCTTGGAGATGCCATCGCAGAAGGTATAGCCGAAGTCCATCACACGGCCGACGTCGCGGATCGCGCCCTTGGCCGCCATGGTACCGAAGGTGGCAATCTGCGAGACCGCGTCGCGGCCGTACAGGTCCTTCACGTGCTGGATCACCAGCTCTCGCTTTTCCTGGCAAAAGTCGATGTCGAAGTCGGGCATCGAGACGCGTTCCGGGTTCAGGAAGCGCTCGAACAGCAGGTTGTATTTCAGCGGATCGAGGTCGGTGATCTTGAGGGCGTAAGCGACCAGCGAGCCCGCGCCGGAACCGCGGCCCGGGCCGATCGGCACGCCGTTGTTCTTGCCCCACTGGATGAACTCCGCCACGATCAGGAAGTAGCCCGGGAACTTCATCTTGATGATGGTGTTGTTCTCGAACTCCAGGCGCGCTTCGTAGCGCGGGCGTTCCTTTTCGCGCTGCTCCGGATCCGGGAACAGCTGGACCAGGCGTTCCTCCAGTCCCTTCCTGGTCTCGGCGATGAGAAACTCGTCGATGGTCATGCCCGGGGTCGGGAAGTTCGGCAGCTGCGGCTTGCCCAGCGTGAGCGTAACATTGCAGCGCTTGGCGATTTCGACGGAATTGGCGAGCGCGCCCGGCAAATCCTTGAACAGCTCGGCCATCTCGTCCTGGGACTTGAAGCACATGTTCTCGTTGAAGCGGCGCACGCGCTTGGCGTTGGCCAGCATCTCGCCTTCCGCAATACAGACGCGCGCTTCGTGGGCGATGAATTCTTCCTTCTTGATGAACTGCACCGGGTGGGTCGCCACCACCGGCAGCCCGAGGCGGCCGGCCAGCGCCACCGAGTGGCGCACCTGCTGCTCCTGGTTGGGCTGGCCGGCACGCTGGATCTCGACGTAGAAATGGCCCGGGAAGATGCGCGCCCAGCGCTGTGCGCAGGCCTCGGCCTTCTCGATGTCGCCGTTGTCGATGGCCTGGGCGACGTCGCCGAAGGGGCCGCCCGACAGGACGATCAGGGCGTTCGACTGCGGCACGTCCGGCTCCAGGGTCGATACCGACGTCGCCAGAGCTTCCAGCCACTCGACGCGGATTTCCGCCCTGCCCTTGTACTGGTTGGTGAGCCAGGCCTTGGACAGCAGCTCGCACAGCTGCAGGTAGCCGGTCTTGTTCTTGCAGAGGATCAGCAGGCGGAACGGCTTGTCGCGGTTCTCGTCGTTGGTGATCCAGGCGTCGACCCCGACGATGGGCTTGAGGCCCTTGCCGCGCGCGGCCTTGTAGAAGCGGACCAGGGCGAAGGCGTTGGCCAGGTCGGTCACCGCCAGCGCCGGCTGCTGGTCCTTCACGGCCGCAGCCACCAGGTCGTCGATGCGGACCAGGCCGTCGACGATCGAGTATTCGGAGTGTACGCGCAGGTGGGTAAAAGTCGGGGCAGTCATCCCATCATTTTACCGCGCCCGGCCCGCTGCTGCGATGCCAGGTTTCTTTATGTCATTGTGTTGTGGCAATTTCACCAATCCGCGTCGACTTGTCTTTTCCATAATGACGGCGCATGCGCAGGAAGGGTTCTTCGATCGTGTTATAGCTCAGGGTTGCCAGCAGCCAGGTGGCGACATAGGTGATCAATATCATGATGGCCGCATCGATCCAGCCGTTGCCGACCAGCCTCACCATGCCGACTTGGGTTGCCAGCAAATGCAACAAAGCCATGTGCAAGAGGTAGAAGGAAAAGCTGACCTTGCCGCCATGGCAAAGCACGCGTTCGATGGGTGCCGGAAGGCGTGGCTGGAAGGATACCCAGGCCAGGATGAAGATCGCCCAGCCCAGGCTCTCGATCATCGACCAGAAGATCCAGAACACCGATTTCGGCGTCGCCCCGAAGGGTGCGATACGGTGCAGCGCGGCGGTGTCGCAGACCACCAGCGCAAAGGAAATCAGCAGCAGCCAGGGCGAAAAAGCGTGCAGGCGTCCGCGGATCCGCGGCTGCTGGTACAGCATGGCGGCCAGCATGCCGATCAGGAACTGGTCGAAACGGCCGACGAAGGTGCAGAAATACATCAGCGTGCTGTTTTCGTTGACGGTATAAGCGCTGAGTTTAAAAAAGAACATCAGCAACAGCAGATTGAGCAGATAGCCCGGACCGCGTTCCATGGCAAAGCGCGCCAGGAAGGGGAATACCATATAAAACAGGAATTCCAGCGAAATGGTCCAGGCCGCGCCCGTGATCGGCGTGCCCGAGGTCGGCGCGTGGCCGAGATTGGTCGCGAACACGTACAGCAGGTCCTGGGGCTGGAAATTGTCGCGCCCGATCGAGGTGGCGACCAGGAAGATGGTCAGGAACAAGGGAAAGATGCGCAGCACGCGGTTGCGCACGAAGTCGCCGTAGACGATCCCTTTCTGATGCAGGGCGATCTGCATGAACAGGAAGCCCGACAGGGTGAAGAACAGGCCGACCCCGGTATGCCCTTCCGTGATCAGGCCGGCCCACGGCGTCACCAGCGCCGGCCCGCCGAGGCCCCGGTACTCGAGTTGAAAATGAAACAGGAAGACAATGGTCGCGGCCAGCCAGCGCAATTGATCGATGCGCGGGTTGTACTGCAGATTGAGCGAGTTCATAAGGGCCGGCTGAGGTTGCGCAAAAAATAGCATTTTAATTCGAACTACCGCGAAACTACACCTTATCCACATCCCGGCTGACCTCACGCCGGCACTGTCTTATAATTGCTGGCTGTCTTCCTGTATTTGCTCCCCAATGAACATGCACGTCAATATCGCCGCCTACAAATTCGTCACCCTCGAGAACCTCGAAGAGATGCGCCAGCAATACCAGGCGCTGTGCAATGAGCTCGGCTTGAAAGGCACTGTGCTGCTGACGCCGGAAGGCATCAATATGTTCGTCTCCGGTCCGCGCGAGAACATCGACCAGTACCTGGCCTGGGTACGCAGCGACGCCCGCCTGGCCGACCTGGAATGGAAGGAAAGCCTGTCGGAGGAACAGTCGCACCGCCGCATGCTGGTACGCATCAAGAAGGAAATCATCACGATGCGCATGCCCCTCATCAAGCCGGAACTGGGCCGTGCGCCCTCGGTGGCGCCGAAGACGCTCAAGCGCTGGCTCGACCAGGGACATGACGACGACGGCGTGCCGGTGGTGATGATGGAAACCCGCAACGCCTTCGAAGTGGACGTCGGCACCTTCGAGAACACGCTCGACTACCGTATCGACAAGTTCAGCGAGTTCCCGGACGTCGTCGCCAGGCACAAGGATGAGCTGCAGGGCAAGACTGTGGTGACCTTCTGCACCGGCGGCATCCGTTGCGAAAAGGCCGCAATCCACATGCAGAACATCGGCTACGAGCGCGTCTACCAGCTCGACGGCGGGATCCTGAAATACTTCGAGGAAGTCGGCGGCGACCACTACAAGGGCGACTGCTTCGTCTTCGATTACCGCACGGCGCTCAACCCCAAACTGGAGCCGACCGAAACCGTGCAGTGCTTCGCCTGCCGTGCAGTGGTGACGCCGCGCCAGCAACTGGCGCCCGAGTACGTGGTTGGCGTTTCCTGCCCGCATTGCTTCGACCATCAGGCCCAGGACCCGCAAGCGCAGGGCCAGGCACAGGTTTAAGGTTGCAGAACGACACACCGCCGGTCATGCCGGCGGTGATTTTTTATTTCATTCACGCGGCTTGCGTGAAATAAAATTCAGCCGAACAGCGGATGTGCGGGATCGGCAACGCCGATCAGGCCCACAGGATGGTCTGCCAGACCGGTCGCGGCCTTGACCATGTTCTCGATGGTGATGTCGATATTGCCCGGGTCGACGGCAGCCGCGCCCGATGCCAGGTCGTGGATGGCGGCAAGATAGTCCGATGCCATCTTGAGGCCGGCCGGGGTCGAATACGCCTGCTGCTCGGCGGGCTGGTCCAGGTGTGCCGTGAAGACGCTGGCAGTCGCCACTTTCCCGTTATAGGCGACACCGTCATTGCCCTGGGCGCCACCGGCGATCTGGGTCACGACGTTATCGATGCTGATCGCTTTCTTGTCCAGCAGATTGGCCCAGTAGTCGGCACCGGCAGTCTCGGCGGGGCGTCCGAACAGATGCTGGTACACCGCGTTGACCGTGGCGTGGCTGTCCATGCCCGCATACATCGCCTTGTATTCCGGCGAAGCGGCAAAGCTTGCCGAAATCTGCTGATAGCCGGTCGGATTATTCGCGAGGATATTGGTCCAATAAGCCAGGCCGGCAACGTCCGCCGGACGGCTGAAATATGCAACGTAAAGCTTCTGGACTTCTGTTTGCGTCGTAGTCGCCATCATGGCCTCCTTTTAGATAAGTGTAAAAAAATATACCGTATCCGTCTTTTTGGAGGCGCACTCAACCGTGCAGCATGCTTCGTAAGTTCTTGAAAGAAAAAGATTTTTTCCCAGAAATCCACGTCGCATAAGCAGAAGTGTTAAATATCTAACCCAAGCGGGCCGTAAAAAAGACCCCGGTGCTCGCGCAGCGGGGTCTTATATCAGGTATGGCGCAGGATCAGTGGAAGTAAGCCGCCACCTCGCGCACGCTGGAGGCATCCAGCGTTCCGGCCGCGGCGCGCAGGCGCAGCAGGCCGATCAGGTAGGAATAGCGGGCCTGGGCCAGGTCGCGCTGGCTGGTGTACAGC
The DNA here is from genome assembly GCF_056399665.1 of Massilia sp. 01N410. NCBI lineage: Bacteria > Pseudomonadati > Pseudomonadota > Betaproteobacteria > Burkholderiales > Oxalobacteraceae > Massilia > Massilia sp. 01N410. Next base: position 62,116 of record NZ_JBFTRV010000005.1, read on the forward strand.
TGCTGCTGGGCATTGAGCAGGTCGAGGTTGATGCGGACACCACCCTTGATGCTCTGCTCCGTGGCCTTCATCAGCTCCTTGCCGGAGGCAACCGCCTTCTCCAGTGCCTCGATCTTGCGCACGCTGGACAGCACGATGCTGTGGGCTTTGCGCAACTCGACCATGACCTTGCTGGTGCGTGCGTCGTAATCCGACTGGGCACGTCCATAGGCGTCGGCGGCCTGGCGCGCGCTGGCGCTGATCGCCCCGCCCTGGTAGATCGGGAGGCTCACCTGCAGGCCGATAGCGCGGTCAACCGTTTTCTGGTTGTAGGTGTTGATCGATGCGGCATCGCTCTTGTCGTAGACGGCAGTGAGGTCGACGCGCGGATAATGCCCGGCCTTCTGCTTGCCGATCTCCAGGCGCGCGGACTCGATCGCCAGGCGCGCAGCCGCCAACTCATGGTTGTGCTCGCGTGCGATTCTGGCCCAGTCCTCGTAGCCGGCGGTCGGCAGCGCGGCCGGATTGAAACCGTCGCGCAGCTTGTCCAGCTGGCCCGGGTCCACGCCAATGATGCCGATCAAGGTTTCGCGCGCGGCGACCACATTGTCTTCGGCCTCGGTCACCTGGGCTTCGGCGATATCGAGCCGGGCCTGGGTTTCCAGCATGTCGGTCTTGGTGCCCTCGCCCTTCTCGAACAGGCGATTATTGACGTGCATCTGCTCCTTGTACATGTCGCGCGACACCCTGGACAGTGCCAACTGGTCCTCAGCAAACAAGGCGTCCATGTAGGCGCTGGCCACGCGCACCGCGACGTCGTCGCCGGCCGCCTCGTAGGCGGCTTCGCCCTGCTTCGCCTGCACCTTGCCCTGGCGGTAGCGCGCCACGCCGTCCAGGTTCAGGATCGGTTGGCGCAGCTGTACCGCGCTCGTACGGCTGATGTAGCGCGGCTGCGTCGGCGTCCAGGTCGCCGGAACCGATTGGCCGAAGATATTCGTATAGCCGGGCTGCCAGGTGTTGACGTCGGTGATGTTGCGGCTGGCCGAAAAACTCGCCGACACCTGCGGCAGCAGGTAGGAACGGCCGATCACGCGGTTTTCCTTGGCCGACTCCTTCTCGTAGAAGCTCATCTTGTATGTCGGATCGTTCTTCAGGGCCGCCTCGTAGGCCTGCTGCAGCGTGATCGCGCTGGCCTGGCCGGCCGCCAGCAGGGCCGACATCGCCGCGGCGAGCGCGGCAGCCGTGCGGCGCAAGCCGCTCATGTTGACTGGTCGCGCCACACTCACTCCTCGCTCAGCGCCGACGAAGCGCGGTCGAATATCGGCTTGAGCAGGTAATTCATCATCGTGCGTTCGCCGGTCTTGACGAACAGCGACACCGGCATGCCGGGACGAATCGCCATCTTGTGCTTCGCGATCAGCCTGGCGCCTTCCGGCGTTACCTTGACGCGCACCTTGTAGTAGGCATTGCCGGTGCGCTCGTCCAGCGTGCGGTCGGCCGCCACTTGATCGACCTCGCCCGGGATGTGCGGTGTGCGGTTGGTGTTGAAGGCGGCGAACTGCAGCTCGGTCGGCAGGCCCGGGTGCACGCGGTCGACCAGGTTGACCGGCAGCTGGCCTTCGACCACCAACGGATCATTGGTCGGTACGATGTCCATCATCTTGAAGCCGGGCTGGACCACGCCGCCCGGCGTGAACACGGCCAGGTTGACCACGGTACCGTCGGCCGGCGCCTTGACCTCGACGTTGGACAGCTCGAACTTCTGGGCCTGCAGGCGCGCCTGCTCCGTCTCGGCCTGCTTCTGCACCTCGGTCAACTGGGTACGCACTTCCTTCTGGTAGTCCTCGACACGCTGCGATTTGCGCAGCATGAGTTCGGCAACCTGGCGTTGTGCGCGCCCGATGTTGCCGATGTCTTCCGAAATCGAGCCGGTCAACTGGGCATAGGTGCGCTCGAGGTCGAGCAGGCGGTTGCGCGCCACATAGCCTTCCTTGGCCAGGTCGCGCATGCCGGACAATTGCTCCTTGAGGAACTCGACCTGCTCTTTCTTGCTCTGACGTGCTTCCTGCAAACCCTGGATCTGGATCTTCAGGCCGGCGATGCTCTCATCGGCGCCTGCCAGCTCATTCTTCAGCGAAGCCTGGCGCGACGCCAGCAGCTGACTCTGCAATGCCATGATGTCCGCCACGCGCGGGTCGCTGCGGCGCTGCTCGAGCTCGGCCGGGAACTTGATCGCATGCGCGCCGTCGCGCTCGGCGGTCAGGCGGGCCATGATCGCCAGGTCGGTCAGGTAGCCCGAATCGGTCATCTCGACCGCGGCCTTGGCGACGATCGAGTTCATGCGCACCAGCACCTGGCCGGCCTTGACGACGTCGCCGTCACGCACCAGGATTTCCTGGATGGTACCGCCGCTCAGATGCTGCACGGCCTGGCGGTTCGACTCTTTCGCCACGGTGCCGCCCAGCGGCACACCCTTGTCGAGCGGGGCGAACAATGCCCATAACAAGAAGCCGCCGAATCCCAACAGGACGATCAGCCAGCCCACGCGCGCGAACGGGCGCGCATCCGTATTCACTTCCAGCGGCGTGACGTCGTGCGAGACGACTTCTTGCGGCTTATTGGAAATCAACTTCATCGATTACTTTCCTTCTTCGGTGGTAGCGTCGGCCGGGGTATTTCCCTGGGCCGCCGCGGCTTCCTGTGCGCGCTGGGCTGCGGCCTGGGCGGCTGCCACCTGCGCCTGGGCAGCGGCGTACTGGGCCTGGGCCGCGGCCTGGGCCTCGGTCGCCTTCTTGCTCGCCTCCTGAAGGGCGGCGAGTACCTGCGGGGTCGGCCCGAACATGTGGACCGCACCGTCGCGCAGCAGCAGCAACTTGGTGGTCACGTTCACGACACCCGGGCGGTGGCTGATCATGACGATGGTCTTGCCGCGCTGGCGCAGGTCGAGCACGGCTGCCAGCAAGGCTTGCTCGCCGACATCGTCCAGGTTCGAATTCGGTTCGTCGAGCACAATCAGCGAGGGGTCGCCGTACATCGCGCGCGCCAGGCCGATACGCTGTTTCTGGCCGCCGGAAAGGCCGGCGCCGCCGTCGCCCAGTTTCGTGTCATAGCCTTCCGGGAACTGCAGGATCAGCTCATGGACGCCGGCGCGCTTGGCTGCCTGGACCACCTGCTCGGCAATCACCTCGCCGAAGCGCGCGATGTTTTCACTGATCGTCCCCGCGAACAACTCGACGTCCTGCGGCAGGTAGCCGACATGCGGCCCCAGCTCGGCCTTGTTCCATTGATAGATATCGGCGCCATCCAGGCGCACCTTGCCCATCATGGTCGGCCACACGCCGACCAGCAGGCGCGCCAGCGTCGACTTGCCCGAACCGCTCGGACCAAGGACGCCGAGCACGTCGCCCGGCGTGATTGCGAAGGATACGCCCTTGACGACCGGCATTTTCGCGCCAGGAGGCGCGGCGGTGACACCGTCCAGGGTCAGGACGCCTTGGGGCTTGGGCAGGGCCATGCCGGCCGGACGGGCGGGGTTCGCTTCAAGCAGGGCATCGAGACGTTCGTAGGCGCTGCGGGTGCTGCTGAACGACTTCCAGACGGCGATCACCTGCTGCACCGGCTGCAGGGTACGGCCGAGCAGGATCGAGGCTGCGATCATCATGCCGGGAGTGATCTTGTTATCCAGAACCAGCAATGCACCCAGGCCCAGCACCAGCGAGGACATCGACATCTGCACGAACTTGGTCAGTGCGGAAATCAGCCCCGCCTTCTGGCTGGCGTTGGCCTGCAGGCCGAGGAATTTGCCGTGCAGCTTGAACCAGCGGCTCATCAGGTTCGGCAGCATGCCCATCGACTCGATGACCTCGGCGTTACGCAGGTTGTTCGTGGCCAGGGTATTGGCCTGGATCGACATCGAGTTCGCTTCCGCCAACGGCTCCTTGGTGACGCGCTCGTTGACCACCGCCAGGATGATCAGCAGGATGGTGCCGCCCAGCGCAAAGAAGCCGAGAACAGGCTCGAATAAGAAAATGACGATCAGGTAGATCGGGAACCAGGGCGCGTCGAAAAATGCGAACAAGGCATTTCCCGTCAAGAATTGGCGGAGGCTGGTCAGGTCGGCCAGCGCCTGGCCGGCATTGCCGCCAGCCTGCTTCAGGTTCTGCTCGAATGCCGCGGTGTAGATGCGCTTGTTGAGCACCATGTCGAACTGCGCACCGACGCGCACCAGCACGAAGGAGCGGATCAGCTCGAGGCCGCCCATGAACAGGTAGGCGCCGACGATCAGAAGGCTCAGCATCAGCAGCGTGATTTCGTTGCGGCTGCCCAGCACACGGTCATACACCTGCAGCATGTACAGCGAAGGCGCCAGCATCAAGAGATTGATGATCGCGCTGAACGCGCCAACCGTGAAGAAGGTGCTCTTGAAAGACCGCAGCACCAGATCGATTTCGTTGCGTTTTTCTAGCAGTTTTTTCATAGGGCCTTGCGCACTTCAATCATTCCCGATCGCAGCACGCCATGATTCGAAGAAATTTGTCCGGGCACATTATGTACCAGATCTGTTCAAAAATGTGACGTGTATCACACTTTTTACGATATTCGGTCGCGTACTGGTCACAAAACCCTTCAGCTCTGCAGTTACAGGCAGCAAAAGAAAAACCCCGCTGCCTTGCGGCAGCGGGGTTTTCGAAGACAGGCCGGTTGCCCGGCCCGGCATTCGACTGAATTACGACACGGTGATGATGCCGTTGTTCAGGTGCACTTTGGTCGAGTCCACACCGGTCAGGGTGATGGTGACCAGGTCGGTACCGCTGCTCGAAGCGTAGGCCTTCTGCTCCAGAACGATGTTGGTGTCAGCACCGTTCTTGACGATGAAGGCTTCCAGCACGGCGTCGTTACCTTTGGTGGTATCGCCGGTGGTGTTCAGCGTGTACTTGCTGCCCAGGTACAGAGCGTCGTTGCCCAGCAGACCGAAGTTGGTGATGGTCGCGTTGGTCTTGCCTGCCACGAAGATGTCGGCGCCAGCGGTTGCCAGCGGAGCAGCGTGGGCTGCGTCCAGGGTGACCGGCTGCAGCAGGTTGTTGGCGGTGAACGCGTCGGAAGCGGCCTTGATCTGGCCGTTGACTGCATCCAGCTGAGCCTTGCTTGCGTTGGCGGTCGACAGGTCAGCCAGGGCCTTGGTCAGGGCCGAGACTGCGTCGCTATCGGTCTTGACAGAAGCGGTAGCGTCAGCTTGTGCCTTGATCAGCGGGTCTGCATTGTCATCGGTCTTGAACGTGGTAACCAGGGAATTGAAGTCGTTGTACGCTTTGGCTGCGGCAACGGCTGCGTCTTTCTGAGCCTGAGTTGCGCCGGTCTGGGCAGCGATCGATTCAGCCGAAGTCTTGATTGCTTGCAGGCTCGACAGCTCGGTGGTGATCTGAGCCGAAGTCGGGGTTGCACCGGCATCCAGCTTGACGATGGTCATTGCCGAAGCGATGGCCTTCAGGTCGGTCTTGGCCTGGTCGGTCAGGTCGAGGCCGCTGACAGTTGCCTGGGCGGTGGTTTGCGCGGTGCTTGCCGAGGTCAGGGACGCGTCAGCGGCTTCCTTGGCGACGCTCGAAGCCAGCAGAGCGGTGACGCCCGGGTTGGTGGTTTCGGTCACGCCGGTTGCCAGCACCAGGTTGCCCTTGGTGTCGAGGGTGATCAGGCCGGTCACGGTGCCGTCGGCAGCGACGGTCACGGCAGTGTTCTGCGCGTTGAAGGCGCCCAGCTTGGCAGCCAGGTCGATACCGGCAGCCTTGACGGCGGCGTTGGCGTTGTCCACAGCGGTGTTGGCGGCGGTCAGTTGTGCCAGAGCGTCGGTCAGGCCAGCGACCTTGGCGACAGCGGCGTTGGCGTCGGCCAGGGTCTTCTGGTCGGCGGTCAGCTTGGCAGCCAGGTTAGCCTGGGCTTCGCTCAGCAGGGCAGCCTTGACGGTAGCCGAGGTGGTCGATGCGCCGTACAGGCCCTTTTCGTTGGCCGGCAGAGCAGCGTCAACCAGGCCAGCGACCTTGGTGGTAGCGGTGGTGACAGCGCCGGTCACGTCAGCGTCGGTCTTGGTGATCTTGCCGTCGGCCTTGCCGTCGAACGCGTCCAGGAAGTTGTTGTGCGCGGTGTTGGCGGCGTCCATGGCAGCCAGGCCGCTCTGCAGGGTGAACGGGGTGCCGGCAGCGTTGACCTTGGCGATGGTTGCGCCCAGGGCATAGGTGTCGGTCGCGGCAGCGAACGAAGCGTTGTCGGTGATGCCCGACAGGAATGCCTTGGCAGCAGCGTTGGCCTTGTCGCCCGAGTAGGCGTTGGTGGTGCCCAGCGCGTTGGTGAATGCCAGCGAAGCGGCAACCTTGTTGTTGTAGGCGGTCAGGTCCGAACCTTGCGCGCCGCCAGCGACTTGGGTCACGACTGCGTCGATGGTGATTTTCTTGGCATCCAGCAGGCCAGCCCAGTATGCCTTGCCTGCGTCTTCTGCAGGACGGCCGAACAGGTTCTGGTAGACGGCGTTGACGACGTCGGCGTTCGACATGTTGGCGTAAGCAGCCTTGTACTCGGCGGAGGCAGCGAAGCTGGCCGAGATCGAGGCCATGGTAGCTGCGACAGCTTTGGCGTCGCCCTTGGCGTTTTCCAGAACGCCTTCGTAGTAGGCCAGACCAGCGGTGTCAGCCGGACGGTTGAAGTATGCGACGTACAGCTTTTGCAGATCGTTGTAGTAGGTGGTTGCCATTTATTGCTCCAAGTAGATCGATCGATCGATTATTGTCTCTATTGTTCAGCTGCAGGATGCCCTTGCTGTCCAACGGGCCGAATAATGACATGCGGAACATTCAACCTAATGTGATCGCCATCACAAAACTTCAAAACTGCTTCAAAATTACGACAATTTTTTACATCGGCAGCAGTTTTTAACAATGCATATGCGCTTTTTTCCTATGAAGGAAAAAAATTTGCCCAAAAATTCGGCGCTTACGCCATCCCAACCGATGTAACAATTGGTGAGAATTTAGAATGCCGCCAGGCAAGAAAATCACGCAACAATGTTGCAGCCATAAAAAAATGCCCCGGGAACCCGGGGCATTCTTTTCTGGTACAGCTGTTCAGTTCTTCAACCAATAAGTTGCACCATTGATCGTGCGCTGGGAATCGATACGGCCATCGAAAATATACGAAGCACTGCCACCCTTGTCGTTACTCAGCAAGCCTTGCACGTTCAAGTAGCCGGGGCGTTCGTTGGCCTGATCGCCGGTAAGGCGGCCGTCGTCGCGAACCGTTCCGACGGCGCGGAAGGGAATCGATTCGCTGCCGCTGATGATGTCGAAACCGGTCGCGAAACTGCGCTTGCCGAAATCCACGTTCAGTGTCCCGTTGGCCACCGTGGCGGCGACGGCGGTACGGATACCGTAGCCATAATTCGTATTGATGATGGCATCGCTGTCACGCAATGCGAAGCCGACGCTGCCGTTATTCGGTGCGACGAACTCGGCGCCCGGGCTGCGCAGCAGCGCATAATCACCGTTCTGCGCGATCAGGGTTGCCTTGTCCATCTCCTGCGCCAGGTAGATTTTTGGATTGAAGGCATCGAAGCGCACCCAGCGCCCCCAGATGAGGCCACTGGGAGGCTGCTGCGGCGTAGTCGGCAATTGCGGCTGCTCGGGCACGACCGGCGGCGTCGGCACCGCGGGCGGCGGCAATACCGGTGGCTTGACGGCCGGCTGGTCGACGTTCGCCGCCAGCGCCCCTACTTTCTTGACTTCCAGGCTGGGCCCTGTCGCGGCCCCGCCATCGGCCTTTGCCACCGGCTCATCGTTACGCGGCGGCGACACCAGGTCGGGCGACAGCGGGCTGCCGCTCAGCAGCTGCGGCGCAGCCTGGCCGCGCGTCACCTGCAGCAACTGGCCACGCTGGGCGGCCGACAATTCGCGGCTGGCCGCGCCCTGGCAGGGGCCGACCCCGTCCCGGCTGCAGGCATCGGCAAAACCGCTGACCACCACCGCGCCGGTCAGCACGGCCACGCGCGAAGTCTGCTCGTCGGTGAAGACGGTAAAGTCGGTGCCGCGTACGCCAATCGCCGCCACCGGCGTATTGAAGCGGAAGTTCTGGCGCGCCTGCTTGACGGCCTCGCCCGACTTGCTGCGCGCCACCCCATGCAGCAGCTCGAATTTGACCTGCGTATTGGCCGGGTTCGCCTTATCGATGCGATAGGTGGCGATGCGCGCCTGGCTGCCCGGGCGCAGGATGAACAGGCCGTTGTCGGCAGTCTTTATATAGATGTAGCCGTCGCTGCCCGTGGCCAGCAGCTGGCCTTCCTGCACCGTGCCGCCTTCCAGCGCCGGCTGCTCGCCGACGCTTGCCTTGCCGGCGGCGAAAATGATGCGGCCGGCATCGGCTGCGCTGGCGGACTGGCCGAGGCAGGCAACTGCAAGAACAGCGGTGGCAAGTAGGTTACGCGACATAGTGGGTCCTCTCCTGCCCGCGAGCTTAGCGGGTCCTGCAAGAAATTGGATGTGACAGCGATCACAATTATAATTGAACACTTGAGTCCGCTTGTCACTAAATTGTCTTAACCCATTCTTACAGTGCACATAAGCAACTTTTCAGAGTTATAATTTTTCTTTAGTTACAATTTCCAACGAACCGTTTATCCGCGTGGCAGTCCCTTTCAAACAATCCACTGCTACGCCGCAAGCATCCCACCGTGCCGCCCTCGTTCGCTGGCTGATCGCGGCGCTGGCGCTGCTCTTGACGGCCGGGCTGGAATGGTTTCCCCCATCGCACTTCTCTTTCGTCGCCAACGAATGGATGCGTGACGCCTTTGTGCGCCTGCAGGTCAGCGACGCGCCCGAGTCGCGCGTGCTGGTGGTCGATATCGACGAAACCAGCCTGGCCCGGCTGGGCCCGTGGCCCTGGCCGCGCGAGCGCCTGGCCGACATGGTCGAGATCCTGCTGTCGCATTACCAGGCGCGCGGCGTCGGGCTCGACATCCTGCTGCCCAAGGAAGGCGGCCAGCTGGGCGACACGCGCCTGGCCCTGCTGGCACGGCACGGTCCCGTGGTGCCGGCCCAGGCCTTCGACTTCGACCTGGCCCACGTACGTCCCGAAGCGGTACGCGACGGCGTGCTGGGCGGCGCCATCGACGGCTACACGGACGGCGTCGACGCCACCGGCTACATCGCCAACTATGCGGCCCTGGCGCAGGCGCCGAACATCGGCGCGATCGGCTTCATCCCCGATCCCGACGGCACGCTGCGCCGCGTGCCGATGATCACCCGCTACGAGGGGCGCGCCTACCCGGCGCTGGCGCTGGCCATGGTCAACTGCTGCGCCGGCAAAGGCAGGCTGGCGCTGGCCGATACCGGCTTGATGCGCGTCGGTTTCAAGCGCGACTGGAAAGCCTATACCGTGGTCTCCGCCGCCGACGTCCTCGACCAGGCGATCGATCCGGCCGGGGTGCGCGGGCGCCTGGTGCTGGTCGGCTCTTCGTCGCTCGGCACCGGCGACCGTGTGGCGACGCCCCTGGCGGCCAGCCGCCCCGGCCTCGGCGTACAGGCGGCGATGCTGTCGACCCTGCTCGATCGCCAGGCCGGCGACACGCCGGCGCGCTGGCCGGGCGCCTGGCTGGCGCTGGGCTGGACCCTGCTCACCGCACTGCTGGTGCCGCTGGCCTTCCCCTACCTGTCGGCCATGGCCAGTGTCGCGCTGCTCGGCGTGAGTTCGCTCGCCTGGATCGGCCTGGCCTGGCTCGCCTGCAGCCATGACCCGGACTTCAACACCGTCGCGCCTTTCGCCGCCAACCTGCTGTTGCTGGCGGTGGCCGTGCCCTACCAGTGGCAGCAGACCCAGCGCCGTTCGCGCTACCTGCTCAGTACGCTGCGCCAGTATGTCGCGCCGGCCGTGGTGACGGAACTGCTGCGCAGCGACCTCGAGGATCCGCTGCTGCCGCGCCAGCTCGAGGTCACCACCTTGATCGCGGACATGGAAGGCTATACCGCCCAGGTCGAGACCCTGCCGATCGAGGACGCGGCACGTCTCACGCGCGACTTCCTCGATTGCCTGACCGGCCCGGTGATCGAGCGCCAGGGCACCCTCGACAAGTACACCGGCGACGGCCTGGTCGCCTTCTTCGGCGCGCCGCTTCCACTCGAGCACCATGCGGACCTGGCGCTGGACGCCGCCCGCATGATCGTCGAGCGGGTCGCCAGGTTCAGCGCCGCGCGCGAGCGGGCCGGCCATCGGCCGCTGCGGGTGCGCATCGGCATCGAGAGCGGTCCTGCCATGGCAGGCGATTTCGGCACCAGCTTCCGCAGTATCTACACCGCGGTCGGCGACAGCGTGAACACCGCCTCGCGCCTCGAGCAGGCCGCGCGCGACTATCCGCACGACATCATTGTCGGCCCCGGCACCGCCGCACGCGCACGCGCGCATCGCTTCCTGCGGCTGGGCGAACGCCGCCTGCGGGGCAAGGAACAACTTACCACCGTATTCACTCTTCAGGACAGCATGAACCAAGCGGGCAGCACCACCAGCACCCCGATCGCCGGCGCCGCCGCGGAGGGGCCTGCCGCATGACCAGGCGTTTTACCTTGCCGGCGCTGTTCGCCGTCCTGCTCGCAGGTGCGGGCGCCACGGCGCGCGCGGACACCCCCGAGCAGCAGGCCTATCGCGAAGCCGTGGAGGCGCGCATGTACCAGGAGGCGATGGAAGCGCTGGCCGAAGGCCGCCGCAAGGACGCCTCGGCGATCCTGCGCCGCCTGGTTGCCAACCCCCAGCAGGCAGGCGCCCTGCTCGACCTGGCGCTGACCCAGTGCGGACTGGGCAACGCCGACGAGGCCGAGCGCCTGTTCGCAATGCTCGAGACGCGCGTCCAGCTCACGCCGGACATGCTGATCCTGATCGCAGAGACCCGCGAAACCGGCTGCAAACCCTGGAAGCCGACCGCCACCACGACCCTGACCGTGGGCCGCGGCATCGACCAGAACGTCAACCAGGGCGCCAGCGTGTCGACGCTGGTGGTCGATGCCGGCGTGCCGGTCGAGCTGCCCCTGCTGCCGGACTTCCTGCCGCACCACGACCAGTACAGCGTGCTCGGCATGGAACACATGCGCGAGCTGACGCCCAACGGCAGCATCGCCTACCTGCAGTACCAATGGCGCCGCAACGACAGCCTGCGCCAATACGACACGGCAGTCCTGTTCGGCGGCGTCGAAGTCCCCTGGCGCGTGCTGCGCACGACGGTCAGGACCAGCGTCAACCTGGGTGCGGTCAAGCTGGGCGGGCATCTCTACCAGCGCCTGGGCCAGCTGCAGGCACGCGTCTCGCCCCAGATACCGCTGCCCGCGAATACCCAGCTCAGCCTGATCGCCAGCGCTTCGTGGTACGACTATCCGACGCTCACGCACTTCAATTCGGCCACACTCGAAGGCCGCGCCCTGTTGTCCTACCGCGACGGCCCTTGGTATGCCGGCGCCAGCGCCGCACTGCTGGACGACCGTGCGCATACCGGCAGGCCGGGCGGCGACCGCCATGGCAACTACGCCAGCCTGCTGGTACGGCGCGCGCTGCCGGCCGGCTTCATCGGCGAGCTGGCCGTCACGCGCCAGAGCTGGAACAGTGAACGGCCCTACGCTCCGGCACTGCTGATCCCTGCCGTGCGCGCGCAGCGGACCGCGGTCGTGCGTACCGCCTTGTCTTATCGGTTTGCCAAGGACCAAACGCTACAACTGGAAGCACGCGCCGTTCAAAATAAAGAAAACATACCGATCTTTCAGTACAATGACCGGGTTTTGCAGCTGAGCTGGCAATGGCAGCTGCCTTGAAGCAGGAAACCCATCGATGACCTCCGCGAGCAAGCTCTCCGCCCGGACCGACGCCGCGACGGCGGCCGAGGTGCAGGCACAGATCCAGATCAACCTGCGCAAGATCCCGCTGCTGTCCGAGCTGAGCGAAGAGGACATGCGGCGCGTAAATATGGAAATCCGTATCCGCCACTTCAACCGGCGCGAAGTGGTCCTGCACAAGGGCGGCAGCGGCGACGCCCTGCTGTTCCTGCTCTCCGGCCAGCTGCAGGTGGTCGACATTACCGAGGACGGCCGCGCGATCGGCCTGCGTATGCTGGCGCCGGGTGATTTCTTCGGAGAAATTGCTCTCATCAACGAATCGACCCGCTCCGCCTCCGTGGTGGCGACCAGCGACGTGCTGGTGGCCTTCCTGCCGGCGGCCACCGCGATGCACCTGTTTTCGCATTCGCCCAGTGTGGCCAAGCAGATGCTCAAGCACCTGGCGCAGAAGATCCAGCGTGATTCGGAATTCCGCGCCGTGCTCAGCATCAACAATACGGCGCGCCGCATCTATACGTATTTATCGCTGCTGCAGAAGAAGCCGGAAGACGGCGGTTCGCCGGCCGTCGTCGAAAACCTGCCGACCCACCAGGACATTGCCAACATGATCAATACCAGCCGCGAAACGGTCACCCGCGCGCTGCTGACCCTGGTCCAGCAGGGGATCGTGCAAAAGGAGGCGAACCGCCTGGTGATCCTCGATTCACAAGCCTTGCAAAAGCTGATTCAAGGGCCCTGATTGGCGACATCCTTGCCAAACTTGCTTACAACTGTACCAATTGTGTGGCAATACCGTAGAGTATAATTTTGCGCTCGAACGGCCTTGCCACTATATGAAGAAACACCTCACGCACATTTCCGTGCCTGCTGCGACATGATCGCGCCGCCGATGCTGCGGGGCCTGTGGGCTTACCGCGGCTTCGTACTGGGCAGCGTCAAGCGCGAATTCCAGTCGAAATACATGAATGCGATGCTGGGGGCGCTGTGGTCGCTCCTGTCGCCGCTCGCCATGATCGTGGTGTATACCGTGATCTTCTCCGAAGTCATGCACAACAAGCTGCCCGGCGCCGGCGGCAACGCGCCCTTCGCCTACAGCATCTACCTGTGCGCCGGCATCCTGACCTGGGGCCTGTTCGCCGAAATCGTCGCGCGCGGCCAGAACATGTTCATCGAGCAGGCCAACCTGATCAAAAAGATCAGTTTCCCGCGCATCTGCCTGCCGCTGATCGTGGTACTCAACGCGCTGGTCAACTTCGGCATCATCTTCGGCCTGTTCACGCTGTTCCTGCTCGGCTCCGGCACCTTCCCGGGAGCGGTCTTCCTGGCCATCGTTCCGGTGCTGCTGATCCAGCTGCTGCTGGCGATCGGCATCGGCATGATCGCCGGCGTGCTCAACGTGTTCTTCCGCGACGTCGGCCAGTTCGTGACGATCGCGATGCAGTTCTGGTTCTGGTTCACGCCAGTGGTCTATCCGGTCACGATCCTGCCGCCCGAGGTGCGCGCCCTGCTCGGCTGGAATCCGATGGCGCGCCTGATCGAGGCCTACCAGCAGGTGCTGGTGAAAGGCGTGGCGCCCGACTGGGCCGCGCTGTTGCCGGTGCTGCTGCTGTCGCTGCTGCTGTGCGCGCTCGGCCTGCGCCTGTTCCGCCGCCGCGCCGGCGAAATGGTGGATGAACTCTGATGGGCCGGATCGTCGTTTCCAACCTCGGCAAGGCCTATCGCCAGTACCCGACGCGCTGGTCGCGCCTGGCGGAATGGGTGCTGCCCGGCGCCGGGCCGCGCCACAAGCTCAAGTGGGTGCTGCGCGACATCGGCTTCACCGTGGAGCCGGGCGAAGCCGTGGGCCTGATCGGCATCAACGGCGCCGGCAAGAGCACCCTGCTCAAGCTGATCACCGGCACCACGCTGCCGACCACCGGCGCCGTCCACATGGAGGGCCGCGTGGCCGCCCTGCTGGAACTCGGCATGGGCTTCCATCCCGACTTCACCGGGCGCCAGAACGTCTTCATGGCGGGCCAGCTGCTCGGCATGACGGTCGACGAGATCCAGCAGCTGATGCCGGAGATCGAAGCCTTCGCCGAGATCGGCGACTACATGGACCAGCCGGTGCGCGTCTACTCGAGCGGCATGCAGATGCGGGTCGCCTTCAGCGTCGCCACCGCGCGCCGTCCGGACATCCTGATCGTCGACGAAGCGCTGTCGGTGGGCGATGCCTATTTCCAGCACAAGAGCTTCGACCGCATCCGCAGCTTCCGCCGGCACGGCACCACGCTGCTGCTGGTCTCCCACGACAAGCAGGCGATCCAGTCGCTGTGCGACCGCGCCATCCTGCTCGACGGCGGCCGCCTGGCCAAGGAAGGCCCGCCGGAAGAGATCATGGATTACTACAACGCCATGATCGCCGAGCGCGAGAACGAGACCGTGCGCCTGAATGCGACCCCGGAGGGCAAGGTGCAGACCGTGTCCGGCACCGGCGAGGCGACCGTCGCCGACATCGCCCTGCTGGACGAGCACGGCGAGCGGATCGAAGTGGTCGACGTCGGCGCGCCGGTCACGCTGGAGGTGCGCGTGCTGGCCAAGGCCCCGATCCCGCGCATGGTGCTGGGCTATATGATCAAGGACCGCCTGGGCCAGCCCATGTACGGCACCAACACCCACCTGAAGGAACTGCCGCTCGAGAACGTCGGCGCCGGCGAGGAAGTCGTCTTCCGCTTCCGCTTCCCGATGAACCTGGGGGCGGGCACCTATTCCGTCGCCACGGCGATCGTCAGCACCGAGACCCACCTCGTCAACAACTACGAATGGCGTGACCTGGCGCTGGTGTTCACGGTGATGAACATGCGCCGGCCGCATTTCGAGGGCTCGGCCTGGCTCGACCCCGACATCGACATCCAACGCCCATGAGATTCATTTCCTACGCCCAGAACAACGAAGACGTCCTGCTGTGGCGCGCCCTCGGCCACGTGCAGGACGGCTTCTACATCGACGTCGGCGCCAGCGACCCCGAGGAGCATTCGGTCACCCGGGCCTTCTACGACGCCGGCTGGCACGGCATCAACATCGAGCCGCTGCCGGCCCATATCGAGGCCTTCCGCGAACAGCGCCCGCGCGACATCAACCTGGCGCTTGCCGCCGGCAGCAGCGAAGGCAGCCTGACGCTGTACGACGTGCCGGCGGTGCGCGGCTGGGCCTCGCCCGAGGCGGCGATCGCCGAACTGCACCGCGCCGAAGGCCACACGGTTGCCGAGCTGACGGTGCAGGTGCGCACCCTGGCGTCGATCTGCGCCGAGCACGTGGGCGGCGACATCCACTTCCTGAAGATCGACGTCGAGGGCTTCGAGGGCGAGGTCCTGCGCGGCATGGATTTCGCGCACTGGCGCCCATGGGTGCTGGTGATCGAAGCGACCCTGCCGAACAGCCGCGAGACCAACCACGAAGCCTGGGAGCAGCTGGTCACCAGCCAGCGCTACCGCTACGCCTGGTTCGACGGCCTGAACCGCTACTACGTGGCCGAGGAACACCAGGAACTGATGCGCCACTTCGGCATCCAGCCGAACGTGTTCGACGACTACATCTCCTGGCACCTGGACCGCGCCTGGATCGCCAACGCCGCCGCCGGGCGCGCGCTGCACGAGCGGGAGCAGGAAATCGACGCCGTGCGCGCGGAACTGCACGACATGATCCAGTTCGCCGACGCGCTGGAACTGGAAAAGCAGGATGCGCAAGCCGAGATCGCCCGCCTGAGCGGCGAGCTGGCGCAGGCCCATGCCAGCGGCCAGCAGGCCACGCTGTGGGCGCGCGACCTGGAGCAGCGCCTGATCGCGACCCTGAACAGCACCTCGTGGCGCATCACCGCGCCGCTGCGCTTCATCGCGCGCCGCGGCCCGGACAGCATGGCGGGGATCGCCCGCCGCAAGGCCAAGGGCGCCGCGCGCCGCGGCCTGCGCTGGCTGACGTCGCGCGAGGCGCTGCGCCGCGCCGTGCTGCCGCTGGTGATGCGTTCGCCCCGCCTGCAAGCACTGGTGGCGCGCACCCTGGCCGCCGCCAAACGCGCCTCCGCCGACGCCGCGGCGCCGGCCAGCGCCGTGCCGCCCGCCCTGCGTGAACTGCCGCAATCGGCGCGCGAGGCACTCGACCAACTGCGCAGCGCCTACGCACCGCGCCAGGAATGACAATGCGCCTGATTATCGATTTCAACGCGCCGCAGACGGCGCCTTCGTCCGACACGGCCGCGCTGCGCGCGCTGGCCCGCACCCTGCTGCGCGACAGCGGCCCCCACGAGGTCCACGTGACGGTCTGCGGCCGCGACCCGGCCGACGCCGACGCCCTGCGCCATGCGCTGGACGGCCTGCTGCCGCCCGGCCGCTTCCACATCTACGCCCAACCGGCGGCCGGCGACCCGTGGCGCCGCCATGCCGCCGCCGCGCTGCGCGCCGGCTTCCTGGCCTCGCTGGCGCCGGACCGCATTCTCGACACGGCGCAAGCCGCCGGCCTCCAGGCCGCGGGCAGCGACGACGCGGCCGCACTGTGGCGCGCGATCGAGCGGCTGCCGAGGGTAGCCGCCACCGCGATGCCGGCGGCCGCAGACGGTGCCGCCAAGCCGACGCTGGCGCTGGTGTCGCCCCTGCCGCCCGAGCACTCGGGCATTGCCGATTACAGCGCCGAACTGCTGCTCGAACTGGAGCGCCATTACGAGGTCGAACTGGTGCTGACCCCGGGTGCGACGCCCGACGGATCGCTGCAGCGCTTCGTGCAGCGCGACGTCGCGTATTTCGAACGCCATGGCGCGTCTTACGACCGGGTGCTGTACCACTTCGGTAATTCGAATGCGCACAAACACATGTTCGCGCTGCTGCGGCGCCATCCCGGCACCGTGGTGCTGCACGACTTCTTCCTCAGCGGGGTGCTGGACAACATGGAGCGCGACGGCGACGTGCCGGAAGCCTTCCTGCAGGCGCTGTACGCGTCGCACGGCTACACCGGGCTGCGCGACCACCGCGAGCAGGGCCGCAACCCCACGATCTGGCAATACCCCTGCAACAAGGAGGTGCTGGACCGGGCCGCCGGCGTGATCGTCCACAGCGACTTTTCGCGCCGCCTGGCGGAGCAGTGGTACGGCCCCGGCAGCGCCGATGACTGGCGCACCATTCCGCTGCTGCGCGGCCAGGTGGCGCCCGGCGCCGACCAGGACGCCGCGCGCCGCGCCGCCCGCGAACGCCTGGGCATCGAGGCCGGCGACTACGTCGTCAGCAGCTTCGGCATGCTCGGCCAGACCAAGCTCAACCATCGCCTGCTGGATGCCTTCCTGGCGTCGCCGCTGGCGGCGGATCCGCGCTGCCGCCTGGTGTTCGTCGGCGCCAACGACCCCGGCACCTACGGCATCGAGCTGCAGCGCAAGATCGCCGGCAGCGGCGCCGCCGCGCGCATCCGCATTACCGGTTTCGTCAGCGCCGCCGACTACCAGGACTGGCTGGCCGCCAGCGACTGCGCGGTGCAGCTGCGCGCCCAGACCCGCGGCGAAACCTCGGCCTCGGTGCTGGATTGCCTGATGCACGGCCTGCCGGCCATCGTGAATGCCCATGGCGCCGCCGCCGACCTGCCGCCCGACACGCTGTGCATGCTGCCCGACCAGTTCGAGGACGCCGAGCTGAGCGCCGCCCTCGCCTCGCTGCACGCCGAACCGGGCCGCCGCGCCGAGCTGGCCGCGGCCGGCCGGGATCACATCGCGCGCGAGCACGCGCCGGCCGCGGTGGGCGCGCTCTACCATGACGCGATCGAAGCCTTCGCCCGCGACAGCGCGCCCGCGCAGCGGCGCCGGCTGGTTACCGCGCTGAGCGCGCCCGGCACCCCGCGTCCACCCGACGAGGCGGCGCTGGTCGAGACCGCCGCCATGATGGCCGCGAACGCCCTGCCGGCCGCGCCGCGCCAGCTGCTGGTCGACATCTCGGCGCTGGTGCAGGCCGACTACAAGACCGGCATCCAGCGCGTGGTGCGCAGCATCGTGCTGGCGCTGATCAAGGAACCGCCGCCCGGCTACCGGATCGAACCGGTGTACAGCGAAGGCGGCAACCACTGCTACCGCTATGCGCGCCGCTTCACCTGCGGCATGCTGGACGTGCCGCCGCTGGCGCTCGAGGATGCGCCGATCGAAGCCCGCGCCGGCGACCTGTTCCTGGGCCTGGACCTGGCCTCCAGCCTGACCACCCAGAACCAGCCGCAGCTGCAGGCCCTGCGCGGCAAGGGCGTGAAAATCTGGTTCACGGTGTATGACCTCTTGCCGCTGCTGCGGCCGGACTGCTTCCCCTTCGGCTCCCAGAAATACTACGGCGACTTCATCGACACCATCGCGCTGGTGGCCGACGGCATCGTGACGATCTCGCGCGCCGTGGCGGACGAGCTGGCCGCCTGGCTGGCGCAGCGTCCGAACCGCCGGGTGGCGCCGCTCAAGCTGGCCCATTTCCACCTCGGCGCCGACATCGACGCCAGCGCGCCGACCAGCGGCCTGCCCGACAACGCCGCCCACACGCTGCAGGCGCTGCGGAACGCGCCGAGCCTCCTCATGGTCGGCACCCTCGAACCGCGCAAGGGCCAGGCCCAGGCGCTGGCCGCCTGCGAGCTGCTGTGGGCCAAGGGCGTGGCGGTCAATCTCGTCATCGTCGGCAAGAACGGCTGGCTGGTCGACGCCCTGGCCGAGCGCCTGGCGTCGCATCCCGAGCGTGAAAAACAGCTGTTCTGGTTCAACGGCGTCTCCGACGAGATGCTGCTGAAGCTGTACGAGCGCAGCTCGGCGCTGCTGGCCGCGTCCGAAGGCGAAGGCTTCGGCCTGCCGCTGATCGAGGCGGCCCAGAAGGGCCTGCCGATCATCGCGCGCGGCATTCCCGTGTTCCGCGAAGTGGCCGGCGAACACGCCTTCTACTTCGAGGGCACCCAGCCCCAGGACCTGGCCGCGGCCATCGAGGAATGGCTGGCGCTGCACGCGGCCGGCAAGGCGCCGGCCTCCACCGGCATGCCGTGGCTGACCTGGCAGCAGAGCGCCCGCCAGCTGATGGACGCCGTCGTCCACGACCGCCATCACGCCAGCGTGGCCGCCGACCGGATGGCGGCGCAGCTGCTGGTGGACATGTCGGCGATGGTGCGCGAAGACCTCAAGACCGGCATCCAGCGCGTGGTGCGGGCCCAGCTGCTCGCGCTGCTGAAGCTGCAGAACCGGGACCGCCAGGTGCTGCCGGTCTACCTCAGCGACGAAGGCGGCCGCTGGCATTACCGCTACGCGCGCCGCTACCTGCACGAGCTGGGCGGCACCGACAGCTACGGCGTGCACGACGACGAAGTCCAGGTCGCCCGCGGCGACGTGTTCTACTGCCCCGACCTGTTCCCGGGCGCGGTGAACGAGGCCGCAAGGATCGGGCTGTACGGGCGCTGGCGCGACATCGGCGTGCGCATCTGCTTCATGGTGCACGACATCCTGCCGGTGCTGCGCCCGAACTTCTTCCCGCCCCGCGTCGAGAAGGTATTCGGCGACTGGCTGCGCACCGTCGGCAAGGAAGCCGACTGCCTGGTCTGCATCAGCGCCGCCGTGGCCGAGGAAACCCGTGCCTGGCTCGCCGCCAAGACCTCGGCCCGCGCACTGCCGCAGTTCGCCGTGCTGCACCACGGCGCCGACATCGACGCCTCCAGGCCGAGCACCGGCCTGCCGGAAGATGCCGCTGCCGTGCTGGCCGCCATCTCCGCCGCGCCGACCTTCGCCATGATCGGCACCATCGAGCCGCGCAAGGGCCATGCCCAGGCGCTGGACGCCTTCGAGCGGCTGTGGGCGCAAGGCCTCGACGTCCGCCTGGCGATCGTCGGCTCGGAAGGCTGGAAAGGCCTGCCGGACAACCAGCGCCGCACCATTCCGGCGCTGATGGCGCGCCTGCGCGAACATCCGGAGCTGAACCGCCGCCTGTTCGTGCTGCACGGCGCCAGCGACGAATACCTCGACCGCATCTACGCCGCCAGTACCTGCCTGCTGGTGGCCAGCGAAGGCGAAGGCTTCGGCCTGCCGCTGATCGAGGCCGCGCGCCATGGCGTGCCGCTGCTGGTGCGCGAGCTGCCGGTGTTCCGCGAAGTCGCCGGCGAGCACGCCAGCTACTTCAGCGGCGACAGCGGCGCGGCCCTGGCCGCGGCCATCCAGGACTGGCTGCGCCTGCAGGCCGCAGGCCGGGCCCCGGCGTCGATCGGCATCGCCTCGCGCACCTGGGCCGACAACGCCGCCGAACTGATGGCGATCCTGTTCCCGCCGCAGCGATCCTGAGGCGAACTGACGTATCCTGTCCACCATGAACGCACCCGCAGACCCCACCATGAATACGCTCGACACCCCGGTTGCCGGCGCCCCGGTTGCCGGCAACCCGGCAGCCCTGGCCGCGCCGGTCGCGGTCGTGATTCCGAGTTATCGCGTCACCCGCCACATCCTCGGCGTCATCGCCGGCATCGGTCCGGAGGTCGCGCGTATCTATGTAGTCGACGACAAATGCCCTGACGGCTCGGGCGCCTTCGTGCGCGCCAACTGCCGCGACCCGCGCGTGACGGTCATCGAGCACGAGCAGAACCAGGGCGTGGGCGGCGCCGTCATGACCGGCTACCGCGCCGCCATCGCCGACGGCGCCGCCGTGATCGTCAAGGTCGACGGCGACGGCCAGATGGACGCCAGCCTGATCCCGCAATTCGTCGCGCCCATCCTGGCCGGCGAGGCCGACTACACCAAGGGCAACCGCTTCTTCAACCTGGAGCGGATCGGCTCGATGCCGCCGATGCGCCTGTTCGGCAATGCGGTGCTGTCCTTCCTCACCAAGCTGTCGTCCGGCTACTGGGACCTGTTCGACCCGACCAACGGCTATACGGCAATTCACGCCGATGCCGCGCGTTACCTGCCCTTCGACAAGATCAGCCGCCGCTACTTCTTCGAGACCGACATGCTGTTCCGGCTGAACACGCTTGGCGCGGTGGTCACGGACGTACCGATGGACGCCGTCTACGGCGACGAGGTCAGCAACCTGAAGATCTCGCGCATCGTCACCGAGTTCGCGGCCAAGCACGTGCGCAATTTCTTCAAGCGCCTGTTCTATAACTATTACCTGCGCAATATGTCGCTGGCCTCGATCGAGCTGCCGCTGGGCGTCGCCAGCCTGCTGTTCGGCTCTGTCTTCGGCATCGTCCACTGGATCGGCGCCGAGCGCCACAACCTGGCCACGCCGGCCGGCACCGTGATGCTGGCCGCCCTGCCGGTCATCATGGGCGTGCAGCTGATCCTGGCTTTCCTGGCCTACGACATCGCCTCGGTGCCGCGCAATCCGCTGCACAAGAAGATCCTGTTTCGCAAGCCGCAGGCCGCAGGCCCAAGCTCATGAGCCATTCGCGCCAGTTCGCTACCTTCGTCGCCGGCGGCCTGTTGTGCGCCCTGGTGGATATCGGCATCATGCAATTGCTGCTGCGTGCCGGCGCGCATTTCACCGGCGCCACCACCGCCGGCTTCCTGGCCGGCCTGCTGGTCAACTACGCCTTCCACAGCCGCGTGACCTTCGAGGCCGCGGCCAGCGCCTCGAGCTTCGCGCGCTACCTGTGCGTGGTCGGCCTGAACTACCTGCTGACCATGGGCTGCGTGTCGCTGGCGGTGTCGCTGGCCGGCATGCCGCTGCTGGGCAAGATCGTGTCGCTGCCGCTGGTCTCGATCAACGGTTACCTGCTGAGCAAGTTCTGGATTTTCAGGAAGAGCACGCCATGAGCACGAACGAACTGCGTTTTGCCCCGGTCCGGACGGACGCCGACGCCATGGCGCGCTACGGCGAGCTGTTCAGCGCCTGTTTCCCGATGACCGACAAGTTTACGCCGCGCTACCTGGCGTGGCTGTACGCCGAGAATCCGGACGGCCGCGCGGTCGGCTACGACGCCTGGGACGGCGACCGCCTGGCCGCCCACTACGTCTGCATTCCGGCCCGCGCCTGGGTCGAGGGCAGCGAGGTGCCGGTGCTGCTGTCGCTGAACACCGCCACCCATCCGGACTACCAGGGCAAGGGCCTGTTCACGACACTGGCGGCGAAGACCTTCGAGGCTGGCGCCGCCCAGGGCTTCGACGGCGTGTACGGCGTGGCGAATGCCAACAGCACCCCCGGCTTCGTGCGCAAGCTGGGCTTCCAGCTGGTGCGCCCGCTGGAGGCGCGCATCGGCATCGGCGGCCTGCGCCATGGTATGAAAGCCCCCTCGTCCGCGCTGTCCTTCGAGCGCAGCTGGAGCCCGGCCGCCCTGCGCTGGCGCTGCGCCAACCCGCACAACCCGGTGTTCATGCGCATTGGCGGCGCCAAGCTGCGCTTCCACGCGGCGGCCAGCGGCAACAAGCTGCCGGCCTATGCCGAACTGGCTGCGGACGGCATCGCGCTGTCCGATCTGGAACAGGCACGGCCGGCGCCGCCGCTGTCGCCGCTGCGCCTGTTCATCGGCCTGGCGCCGGACGCTTCCAGCAGCTACTGGAACTATGCCAGCATCCCGATGTCGCTGCGCCCGTCGCCGCTGAACCTGATCTACCGCTCGTTCGCGCCGCGCGTGTCCGGACTGGATCCGGCCCGAATCGCCTTCTCCTTCCTCGACTTCGATGCCTACTGAGCGCGCGCGGCCGACCGCCCTGTTCCTGTTCGCCCACCAGGACGACGAATTTGGCGTGTTCCAGCGCATCGCCGACTGCCGCGCCCAGGGCCTGCGGGTCGCCTGCGCCTACTTCACCGACGGCGCCACGCCGAAGGCCACGGCGGCCCAGCGCAACCTGGAATCGCTGGCGGTGCTGGCGCGCCTGGGCGTCGAGGGCGAGGACGTGGTTTTTGCCGGCCAGCAGCTCGGGATCGGCGATGGCCAGCTGCCGCAGCACCTGGAGCGCGCCGCGCGCTGGCTCGGCGGCTGGCTCGACGGCTTCGACGACATCGACTCCCTGCACGTCACCGCCTGGGAAGGCGGACACCACGACCACGACGCCCTGCATGCGCTGGCGGTGACGCTGGCGGCGCGCCGCGGCCTGCTGGCGCGCACCTGGCAGTATTCGCTGTACCAGGCCGCGGGCCTGCCCGGGCCGCTGTTCCGCGTGCTGGCGCCGCTGCCGCAGAACGGTCCGGTCCGAAGCACGTCAATTCCCTGGCGGGCGCGCCGAACCTACCTGGGCCATTGCCTGTCCTACCCCTCGCAGCGCGGCACCTGGATCGGCCTGTTTCCCTTCGTGCTGCTGCACTACCTGCTGCGCGGCACCCAGTCCCTGCAGCCGGTCGACCCGGCGCGCCTGGACCAGCGCCCGCACCCGGGCCCCTTGTACTACGAAAAACGCAGGTTCTTTAGCTGGGACCGCATGACCGGCGCACTCGACGCCTGGCGTAACAACCATCCTGAAGAGACAAAATGAAGAGAGAGAACATCGTTGTGACGAGCTCGCCCGGCGTGCGCCGGCATGTCTTCCCGCTGGCTTTCGGCCTGGCGCTGGCGTTCATCGGCTGCTGGCTGGTGCTGCGCACCCAGGGCATCAATCCGACGGTGTTTGCCGACGAGTGGTACTACAGCAAGATGGCGCGCCTGCAGCCGCTGGCGGAGGCCATCGTCCCCTCCTACCTCTACCTGTGGCTGTTCGGCGCCACCAATGCCTGCGGTACCGAGTTCCTGCAATGTGCGCGCGCCGGCAATGCGCTGGCCTTCGTTGCCGCCGCGCCCTTCGTCTACCTGATCGCGCGCACGGTCACCACGCGCAACATCGCCGCCGCGATCGCGCTCCTGGCCACCCTGGCCCCGCTGAACCTGCACACCAGCTACTTCATGCCGGAGTCGCTCTACTACTTCGGCTTCTGCGTGCTGAGCTGGGTCGCGCTGACCCGCGGCCACTGGCACTGGGCGCTGCATGCGCTGGCCTGCGGCGTCCTGCTCGGCCTGATGAGCCAGGTGAAAGTCCACGCCGTCTTCCTGCTGCCGGCCCTGCTGCCCTTCCTGGCCTACGCCCGCTGGATGAAGGGTAAGGCCTGGCTGGGCAGCGCCGTGCTGTCGATGGCGGTCGCCGCCGCCGCCATGTTCGCGGTCAAGTTCGGCCTCGGCTACCTGCTCGCCGGGGAAGCCGGCCTCAGCCTGTTCGGTCCCTTCTACGGCGGCGGCGCCAACGCCGTCGGCGCCCGCGACAAGCTGCAATTGTTGAAGCCGGCCTTCGTCATCGGCCGCGCCCACCTGATGCTGCTGGTGCTGGCCTTCGGACTGCCGCTGGCGCTGCTGGTGCAGAGCGTGCTGCGTCCCAGCAAGCGCGCCGAGGCCGGCCAGGCCGACCTGGTCGGCATCTACACGCTGCTGATGCTGGGCGCGGGCGCCGGCATGACCATCTTCTATACCGCCACCCTGGCCGCCCCCGGCAGCACCGAAGGCCTGCGCGTGCACGCGCGCTACTACAGCTTCGTGTTCCCGCTGCTGTGGGTGGTCGCCGCGGCCGCGCTGGAACGCCGCAGGGAAGCGCCGGCGGCGCTGCGCTGGACGCTCGCGCTGCTACTGTCCGCCGTGCTGGCGGTCGCCATCGTCAAGCTGCCGTCCTACACCATCCATGCGGTCGACGGCGCGGAAACCTACGCCCTGCGCCTGACGCTTCCCGGCGGCCAGATCGTGCTCGCGCTGCAAGTGCTTGCGCTGCTGCTGTGGGCGGCCGGCCGGGACTCGGCGCTGCGCCTGTTCCTGTTCGTCCTCACGCCCTTGTACATCGCCAGCGGCATCGCCAGCAATGACAGGCAGCTGGCTGCGTTCAGGGACGATCGCGACGCCGACATGGCCGGCAAGGCCGCCGCCCGCCTGGTGCCGCCGGCGGAGCGCGGCCTGGTCACGGTTGCCGGCGCGGACGTGGGCCAGATCATGCGCGCCCAGTTCTATGTCGACAGCAAGGATTCGGCGATGCTGGAACTGATGCCCAATGCCCCGATCGAGCCCTACCAGGTGCCGGTACACAACAAATGGCTGCTGGTCTTCGGCAACCACGCCTTGCCGCCGGGCCTGGCACCGGTCGCCCAGAATGATTCTTACAAGCTGATACGCATAAACAACGAGCGCCGCATCATCGGCAGCGCGCACCTGAATCAGCCGCCCAATCCGGGCAGCCTGCTGGCCGGGGTCGAAGGTTTGTCCAGCATCGAAGAATTCGGACGCTGGTCCGATGCCAAGCAGGTCGTGCTGCACTTCAATGCGCCCCTGCCGAAACATACCGTCATCGTGTTCAAGGCCTGGGCCTACGGCGACAACACCGAGCGTCCATTCACCATGCGTATCGGCGACAGCAGCGTGCCATTCCGCCTGAGCGGTTCGCCGCAGGAAATCGGCCTGCACTTCGACACCGACGGCACCCAGCGCAGCCTGACGATCGAGGTGCCGCATCCGGTATCGCCGCAGGAATACGGCGATCCGCGCGATCCGCGCAAGCTCGGCATCGCGCTGGCGGACATCGAGATCTCGACGCCGGCGAACTGATCATGGACAGATTTCCGACCACGCCGCCGGCCGCCACGACCCCGCTCCGCCGCCGCCTGCTCCCGGCCGCCGGCCTGCTGGCCTTGTGCGGCGCCGTCTTCGTCTGGCTGCTGCTGCGCAACCAGGGCCTGAATCCGGCGATCTTTTCCGATGAGTGGTACTACAGCAAGATGTCGCGCCTGCAGCCGCTCGGCGACGCCATCGTGCCTTCGTATCTCTACCTCTGGCTGTTCCGCGCCACCAATGCCTGCGGCGACGGCTTCCTCGATTGCGTGCGCATCGGCAACGAGCTGTTCTTCGTCGCCTCGGCGCCCTTCATCTACGCAGTGACGCGCCGGGTGGCGTCCAGGCCGCTGGCGCTGCTGGTCGCCATGGTGGCGCTGCTGACGCCCCTCAACATCTACACCTCCTTCTTCATGCCGGAGGCAACGTATTACTTCGGCTTCGCCGTGCTGAGCTGGGTGGTCCTCGCCTGGCGCGACCGCGATACGCTCGGGAACGCGGCGCTGCAGGGCCTGGCGGCGGGCACCGTGCTCGGCCTGATGAGCCTGGTAAAAGTCCATGCCCTGTTCCTGCTGCCCGCGCTCTGCCTCTACCTGGCCGCCGCCGGCTGGCTGGCGGGCCGGGCGCACTGGCTGGCCAGGGGCGCGCTGGCCGCGCTGCTGGCGGCGGCCGTGACGCTGGCGATCAAGTTCGGCCTCGGCTACCTGTTCGCCGGCAACGAAGCCCTGAGCGTGTTCGGCAGCTTCTATACCGGCACCGCCAACGCGCACGCGCGCCGGCCGCTGCTCGAGCTGCTGCGGCCGGCATGGACCAGCGGGTCCGGCCACCTGATGGCGCTCACGGTGCTGCTGGCGCTGCCGCTGGCCCTGCTCATCCAGGCCGTGGCCAGCCGCAAGACTCGCCAGCAAGCCAGCCCTACGCTCCTGCAGCTCCAGCTGTACGCCCTGCTGATGCTGGGCGCGGCGGGCGGCATGACGGTGATGTTCACGGCATCGATCGCGGACGTCGCCCCGACCGAAGTGCTGCGCCTGCATCTGCGCTACTACAGCTTCGTGTTCCCGCTGCTGCTGGCCGTTGCCGCCGCCGCGACCGGCGCACCTCGCGCGGATGCGCCGCCCGCGCGCGCCTGGCCGGTGGCCCTGCTGCTGGCCGCCGTGCTCGCCTGCGCCGTCTGGAAGCTGCCGGGCTATGCCACCAATGCCGTCGACGGCCCGGAGATCCACGCCGTCGGCATCGACCGCCTGCCCGGCCGCATCGCGGTCGGCATCGAGCTGCTGGTGCTCCTGCTGTGGGCGCGCGGCAGCCGCCTGGCCGTGCCGCTGTTCCTGTTCGTCGCCGTGCCCTGGATGACGGTGCAGGGCATGCTCGGTACCGCCGCCTATCTGCACAACATCGATCCGAATTCGCAGCCGGATGCGGCCGGCAAGTTCGCCCATCGTTACGTGCCGGCGGCGGAGCGCAACCAGATCACGGTGGTCGGCAACGACGTCCTGCAGGTAATGCGCGCCCAGTTCCATGTCGACGCCCCGGACACCGGCATGATCGACCTGCCGCCGGATACACCGCTGCAGCCTTACCATATGCCTCTGCGCAACAAATGGCTGCTGGTGATCGGCCACCATCCGCTGCCGCCCGGCGTGCAGCCGGAGGTCGCCACGGCCGGCTACACGCTGGCGCGGATGGACACGCGCCGCCGGGTGATCGGCGTCACCCGTTTCAAGGAGCCGCTTCCCTCCGGCCCGGTGGATGCCGCCGAGGGCCTGTCTCACCTCGAGTCCTGGGGGCGCTGGTCGGAAGCCAAGCGCATCGTGCTGCATTTCTCCCGCCCCTTGCCCGAACACGTCAATGTCGTGATCAAGGCCCAGGCATTCGGCCCGAATACCGGCCTGCCGTTCACGATGCGCATCGGCGGCGAAGAGCAGAGCTTCCGCGTCCAGGACCTGCCCCAGGACGTGACCCTGCGCTTCAGCACCGACGGCAGGCAGCGCAGCCTGGAAATCGAGGTCCCGAAGCCGACCGCGCCGCACGACGTCAGTCCCTCGATCGACACCCGCCCGCTGGGCCTGGGCCTGACCGACATCGAGATTTCCACGCCCGACGCGTAGCCGGCAAGGCGCCGCGTGGGTGCGTCGGCTAACAGTACATGCCGCCCGGCTTCTCTAGAATTGCCATGGTCAATGTATTAACGGCCGGGCGCCTTGTCTCCACAACGCCATGGCGCCCACAAGGACTCTGCGATGACGACCGGAAGCAGCAAGGAAGAAGGGCTGGAGAAACCACTCGACCGGCAGGGCGGCCAGAGCGCCGGCGTGCCGGCCGAGGGCGAAGTCGAAGGCAATGCCTACAGCCCGCTCGGCACCGCCGGCGTCAAGCACTGGCAGGCGACCTACATCACCGAGGACGGCCTCCAGGACCGCGGCAACATCTTCTTTGCCGCCGTCGAGATGACGCGCATGCCGATGGTCGTCACCGATCCGCGCCAGCCCGACAATCCGATCGTGTTCGCCAACGGCGCCTTCTTCGACCTCACCGGCTACACGGATGAGGAGGTGATCGGCCGCAACTGCCGCTTCCTGCAGGGCCCGCAAAGCGATCGCCGCACCGTGGAAGAGGTGCGCAATGCGCTCAAGGAAGAGCGCGCGGTCGCGGTCGACATCCTGAACTACAAGAAGGACGGCAAGCCATTCTGGAACGCCCTGTTCATCGGTCCGATCTTCGACCAGGACGGCAAGCTGCTGTATTTCTTCGCCTCCCAGATGGACATCACCGAGCGCCGCACCACGCAGGAAGCCTATCTGCAGGCGCAGAAGATGGAAGCGATCGGCCAGCTGACGGCCGGCATGGCCCACGACTTCAACAACCTGCTGCAGGTCATCAACGGCAATCTCGAAGTTGCCTTGATCAGCCTCGACCGCCCGGAGGTGGCGCGCGCGCAGCTCGGACGCGCCCAGCGCGCCGCCATGCGCGCCGGCAAGCTGACCCAGCAGCTGCTGACCTTCGCGCGCAAGCAGCGCCTCGAACCGAAGCCGGTCAACATCAACAACCTGGTGGTGGATTTCTCCGAGATGCTGGTACGCACCCTGGGCGGCAAGATCGAGCTGCGCCTCGACCTGCGTCCCGGGCTGCCGGTCTGCATGCTGGACCCGACCCACCTCGAAATGGCCCTGCTCAACGTCCTGATCAATGCGCGCGACGCCATGCCGGACGGCGGCGAGGTGACGGTCGCCACCGCGATCGTGCGCGGCGAGGACCGCCTGAAAGTGCATGGCCTGCCCCACGGCACCTATATTTCCCTGTGCGTGATCGACCACGGCCCCGGCATGGCGCCCGAGGTGTTGCGCCGCGCGACCGAACCCTTCTTCACCACCAAGGGCCCCGGCACCGGGCTCGGCCTGGCGATGGTGCACGGCTTCGTCCAGCAGTCGCACGGCCGCCTCGAGATCGACAGCCACCCCGGCGAAGGCACCAAGGTCACGATGATCTTCCCGGCCGCCGACAGTGCCGCCAGCCGCGCCGACGCCGCGGCGGGAGCGAACGATGCCGCTGCCGACCAGGCCGAAGCCGCCCGGAGCAAGCCCTGCGTGCTGGTGGTCGAGGACAACGACGACGTGCGCGAGCTGGCCGAACAGGTCTTGGGAATGGAAGGCTATGCGGTGCAGTCGGCGGGCAGCGGCGAACAGGCGATGCACCTGCTGCGCGAAGGCGCCCGGGTGGACCTGCTGTTCACGGACGTGATCATGCCGGGCGGGATGAACGGGCTGGAACTGGTCGAACAGGCCCGCGCCCTGCGTCCGGGACTGCCGGTGCTGGTCACGACCGGCTACATGGACGAACTGCCGCAGGGCGGGCGCGGCGGCGGGCTGGACATCCTGGCGAAGCCTTACCGGCAGGATGATTTACTGGAGCGGGTCAGGCAGGCGTTGGAACGCTAGCGCGTAAACGTCGTCCCCGCGAAGGCGGGGACCCAAGTTCTGCGTGCGTCATCGAAACGCATACAAACTTGGATCCCCGCCTTCGCGGGGATGACGTGCGAATGTAGCGGGCCCTACCGACCTGACCGCCCTTCGAATGTTTACTGCTTCGGCAACCCACCCAACAAAGCCGCCAGCTTC
Source organism: Massilia sp. 01N410 (assembly GCF_056399665.1). Classification (NCBI taxonomy): domain Bacteria; kingdom Pseudomonadati; phylum Pseudomonadota; class Betaproteobacteria; order Burkholderiales; family Oxalobacteraceae; genus Massilia; species Massilia sp. 01N410. Next base: position 91,553 of record NZ_JBFTRV010000005.1, read on the forward strand.
TGCTTCGGCTTGGCCGAAGCCACCTGCACCGCTTCGGCCGGGTCCTTGCGCGGGACGGCAGCGGGCTCGTAGGGCTTGAGGAACCACGGATCGATCTTCTCGCGGCGCGGGGCGCCCGGGCCGCGCGGGCCGCGTTCGCTGCGTTCGCTCCGCTCGGCGCGCTCGCCACGGTCGCTGCGCTCGAAGCTGCGGCCATCGGCCTCGCGGCGGCCGCCGCCGCGGCGTTCGCTGAAGCGCTCGCCGCTGCTCGAACGGCCCGGCGCGAAGCCGGTCAGTTCGGCGCGCGTGATGGTCTGCTTGATCAGCTTCTCGATGTCGACCAGCAGGCGCTCGTCCTTGTCCGAGTAGACCGACAGCGCATCGCCGGTGGCGCCGGCGCGGCCGGTGCGGCCGATGCGGTGCACGTAGTCCTCGGCGTTGTACGGCAGGTCGTAGTTGATCACGCACGGCAGGTCGGTGATGTCGAGGCCGCGCGCGGCGACGTCGGTCGCGACCAGCACGTCGATCTCGCCCTTCTTGAAGGCGTCGAGTGCGGCGATGCGTTCCTGCTGGGTCTTGTCGCCGTGGATGGCCGAGGCCTTGATGCCTGCCTGCTCCAGGTAGCGCGCCAGGCGCGAGGCGCCGATCTTGGTGTTCGAGAACACCAGCACCTGCTTCAGGTCGCGCGAGCGGATCAGGTGCTCGACGACGTCGCGCTTCTGCTCTTCCGCCACCTTGTACAGCACCTGGGTGATCGCGGTATTCGTGGCATTGCTGCGCGCGACCTCGATGGTCAGCGGATCGGTCAGGAAGCTGGCGGCCAGCTTCTTGATCTCGGGCGAGAAGGTGGCCGAGAACATCAGGTTCTGGCGCTTCTTCGGCAGCAGGTTGATGATGCGCTGCAGGTCGGGCAGGAAGCCCATGTCGAGCATGCGGTCGGCTTCGTCCATCACCAGCATCTGCACCTGGGCCAGGCTGATGTTCTTCTGTTCGACGTGGTCGAGCAGGCGGCCCGGGGTCGCGATCACGATCTCGACGCCGCGGCGCAAAATCTCGGTCTGCGGCTTCATGTCCATGCCGCCGAAGACGACGGTGGAACGCAGCGGGGTGTGCTGGGCGTAGGCCTTGACGTTCTCGGCGACCTGGATCGCCAGTTCGCGGGTCGGGGTCAGGACCAGCGCACGCACGGCGTGACGGGCCGGCGACATGCTGGTATTCGCATGCGGCAGCAGGTTCTGGATGATGGGCAGCGAGAAGCTCGCGGTCTTGCCGGTGCCGGTCTGGGCCGCGCCCATGACGTCGCGGCCCTGCAGGACGACAGGAATGGCCTGGGCCTGGATCGGGGTCGGGTGGACATAGCCCTGGTCCGACAGCGCGCGCTGGATCTCAGGCGCCAGACCGAAATCGGCGAAGCGCACGGTCGGCGCGCCGCCAGCATCATTGGTGGTCGTTTCAGACATTTCTTCTTTCGGGCGTTAACAATTGCGCTCTACGCCGGGCTGCGACCTGGCATGGCCAACGCGGGAAACTCCGGGGTGACGGGACGCGCCTGGTGCGGCGGTGGCGGCTTGGACGGACGTAGAGATACTAAACCGCGCTCAATTTACCTCAAATCCACACCTCTGTATATGAAATCCTGTACTTTTGGGCCCCGATTTGCGCGCATTTACGCGATTTTCTCTTTACATTCCTTTACCTGGCTTTACCTTTTCCGCCCTCCCCCACTGGGGCTTGCGTTCGATAATTGATGCAGTGCATTAATAAAGGAAGCAATATGGTCGCAAGCATCAGCAGCAACAGCAACAGCGTGTCGAACTGGGCCGACGCCATCTTTTCCAGGCTCGATACCAGGAACCAGGGCTATATCGACAAGACCGACCTGCAGGACGCCCTGTCGAAGGTCGGCGGCAAGGACAAGGCCGGCGGCCAATCGGTGAACGTGGACGACACCTTCAGCGCCCTCGACGGCGACAACGACGGCAAGATCACCAAGAGCGAACTCACCGACGCGATGACCAAGCTATCGGACCAGCTCAACGCGCAGTTCGACGCCTCGCGCGCCGGCCGCGGCGGCGGCGGACAACCACCGGCGGGTCCGCCGCCCGGCGCCCAGGGTGGTGGCGGCACAAGCGGTACGAGCGCCACCGACAGCAGCAGCAGCAGCGACTACATCGCCGCCGCCGACACCGACGGCAACGGTAGCGTCAGCGAGGCCGAAAAAGCCGCCTACGACAAGAAGCTGGCAACTGCCCAGTCCGACGGCGGCGGCAGCGGCGCCTCGGACGGCACCCGGCACGCCCGGCACCAGAAGGATCCGGTGCGCGAACTGGCGCACGCCATGCACCTGCTGAAGGCCTATGCGGAGAACAGCGGCGGCAGCAATGGCTCGACGGCTTCGACCGGCAGCACCGATGGCGCGAGCGATACGGGCAACGTCAGCGTCAGCGTCGAAGCCTGATATCAGCGGCGCTGCCAGCCGTGTTCGCGCGCCGCGCGCTCGGCGGCGGCATCGAGCGAAGCGCCGGCGATCCGCTGGTCGATCGCATCGAGCACCGCGGCCGGCATGTCGCTGCCGGCCTGGCGGTAGCCGGCCTGTTCCGGCGCCTGGCCCTGCGCCAGCACCGGAATCCGCCAGCTTCCGGCCTCCCGGCAGGCCAGGCCCGCGGTCGCCCCCAGTTTGAAGCTGCGGCAGTATGCCCCTTCTTTCGTCTGGAAGCTGAGGCCAAGGCGCAGCTGTCCCGCCGGCGCGTCCGACGCCAGCCGCTGCGACAGGGCATCGGCCAGCTCGCCGCGCGCCACGAGTTCGCCGCCCTGCTGGGCGATGGGCGAGGCCTCGCCGCTGCGCAGCTGTTGCCAGCCCAGCGCGCCGGCCAGTACCCCGGCCGCAAGCGAGGCCGCGATCGCGCCCCACTGGGGCCAGGCCCAGCGCGCCGGTAGCGGACGCGCGTTCGCCTGCGCCAGCACGTCCACGCGCACAGGGCTGCGTGGCGCGAGCGCACCCGCTTGCAGGCGCTCGGGCACCGGCTCGTCGAGCACGCCGGCAAACGCGGCAAAGACATCGGCGCGCAAGACCCGATGCCGCTCGACCGCCGCCGCCACCCGGGGATCGTCGCGCATGGCCTGCTCGACGCGCGCGCGCTGCTCCGGCGCCAGTTCGCCGTCGGCATAGGCCATCAGGGTTTCATTATCAACATTCATGTCGGTTTCCTTGCCCGGTCGGACAACAGTTCCTGCAGGGCTTCCCGGGCGCGGGCCAGCCGGCTGGTCAGGGTGCCGATCGGTATATCCAGAACTTCCGCCGCTTCCTTGTACGGCAAACCGTCGACCAGCACCAGGCCGATGACCATCCGGTGATCGTCGGACAGCAGGCTCACCGCCTTCTCGACTGCCATCCGCTGCTGGTGCGCGGCCGCGTAATCGTCGCCCACGTGCTCGCCCTCCTCTTCCGGAGCAAACAGCTCGCTGCGGCGCGCACGCGAACGGACTTCGTCGATCCAGGCGTTCTTCACGATGCGGAACAGCCAGCTGTCCAGGCGCGTGCCCGGCTCCCATTGCTCGGCGCGGGTCAGCGCGCGCTCGACGGCGATCTGCACGAGGTCGTCCGCGTCTTCACGGTGGAAGGTAATGGAACGCGCGAACCGGCGAAGGCGCGGCAACAGCGCGGCGATGTCGTTTTCCAGGTCGGCGCTCATGGTCATCATGATAGAACGGTTCAAGCAGGGATTTTCTTCCCTGCCCCGTTCGTTTTATTTTTCAGGACAACTCATGCATATTATCATCGGCCCATGAAGCGCATTTATTTCCTGATCGCACTCAGCATCGTTTGCAATGCCGCCTCGGCACAGCTGCGCCTGCCGTCGCTGGGACTGCCGCCCGGCCTTGGCCAGCTCGACACGCTCCACGCGCCGGTGCAGCGGCTCGCCGACCGCATCGACCTTCCCGACCTGCGCGCGCTGCGCCTCGACACGGTCGGCAAACTGCTGCGCGAGCATCCCGACGTGCTGGAAGCCGATCCGCATGGCGAGCCGGCCGTCCGGGCCCAGATCCTGGCATGGTCGCCTTCCGCAGCCGGTCTCGAGGCGGCGCGCCAGGCGGGCTTGCGGGTGCTGGCCGAGGAGCGTTTCGAGGAACTCGGGCAAAGCCTCGTCGTGCTGGGTGTGCCCGCGGGGAGCGCCACCGAGGCACTGCTGGAACGCCTGCGCGCGCTCGACCCCGAAGGACACTATGACTTCAACCACGTCTATACAGGCAGCGGCGCGGCGCCCGCCGCGGAGCTTCCGCGCGCGTCCGTGCCATCCTCCACGGACGGCAGCCCGGCAAACGAGGCTAGGCTCGGGCTGATCGACAGCGGCATCGATACCGGCCACCGCGCCTTGCGCGATGCCAGGATCCGCGCCTGGGGCTGCGATGGCGTGGCGCATCCCGATGCGCATGGCACGGCGGTGGCCGCGCTGATGGTCGGGCGCGACGAGCGCTTCCGCGGCGCCCTGCCCGGCGCCCAGCTGTTCGCCGCGGACATCTACTGCGCCAGCCCCACCGGCGGCTCTGCGGGACAAATCGCGGCGGCGCTCGGGTGGCTGGCGCGCGAACAGGTCGGCGTGATCAATATGAGTCTGGTCGGTCCGCCCAACCAGGCCCTCGAGCGCATGGTGGCGGCGATGGTCGCGCGCGGACACCTGCTGGTCGCCGCGGTCGGCAACGACGGACCGGCTGCGCCGCCGCTCTACCCGGCCAGCTATCCCGGCGTGGTCGGGGTGACGGGAGTCGACCGCCGTGGCCGGCCGTTGCCGGAAGCGGCGCGCGGTCCGCAAGTGCTGTTCGCGGCGCCCGGCAACAACATGGCCAGCGCCAGCCCCGGCGAACCGCCTTACCGCCCGGTGCGCGGCACCTCGTTTGCGGCCCCCATCGTCGCCGGGCTGCTGGCGCCGGCACTGCCCCGGCCGGACCGCCGGCAGGCGCGCGATGCCGTCACCGCGCTCGCGCACCGGGCCGGCGACGGCAGGACCGTCAGCAATGCATTCGGCTACGGCATCGTCGGCGCCGACTTGCGTACCGATCCGGCGCAGCTGCGCTAGCGGCAAAAAAATTTTTGGATTTTTTTTGGGAACGATGGAATAAACGGCTGAGCAGGATCGTTTTCCTGATAACGGCGGCGGACAGTCCCCGCCAACTCAAGGAGAACAGACATGAACACCAAAACGATCGCCCGCCACATCGCCCTCATCGCTTCCATCGGCTTTGCCGCCTCGGCGCACGCCCAACTGCTCGGCGGCGGCCACCTCGGCGGCTCCATCGGCGGCATGCTGGGCGGCGGCGGACAATTCCGCTCCATGGGCGTGCCGGTCACGCGCGTCGACAGCCTGGCGGAAGCGCGCCGCACCGTCCGCGTGCCGGATACCGACAGCGTGCGCAACGGCGCCGCGCTTGTCGGCAATGCATCGGGCAATGCAGCCGGCAACGCCGGCGCCGGCGCGCTCGGCAAGAGCGTCGCCGGCGAAGCGTCCGGCGCCCTGAGCGGCGCCGTTTCCACAGCCGCCGGCCAGAGCGCCACTGCGGCGGCACCGGCCGCAGGCAGCGCCCTGCCCGCCAGGGCGATCGCCGGCGAAGCTTCCGGGACGCTGTCCGGCAGCGCCGCCGCGGCACTGCGCCAGACCGCTTCGGCCGCCGCGGGCGCGGGCAATCCGGCGACGGCGCCGCAGGCCGGCGTGCCGGCGGCTCCCAAGCTTCCCGCCATGCCTGCCATCTCCGCCGCACAGGACGCACAGCAGGGCGGCGCTGGCCTCGGCAGCCTGTCGTCCGCTGCCGGCAAGGCGCAGGCCGGCCAGCTCGCCGCCATTGGACACGGCGGCCAGGACGGTAACGGCGACGTGGCGCTCGGCGGCCGGGGCACGGGCGCCGCGAAGAACGCCGCCACCCAAGGCGCGAAAAATCAGCTGGCCACCACCCGTGGCTACGGCGCCGCCAGCACCGCGAACACGAAACATACCCTTCATTCCGCTCACCAGGGCACGGCAAGCGGCAGCAAGCAGGCGCCGGCCCCGGCAAGCAGCACCGGCGGCACGCACGGCGGCGGCGGCGGCCTGGCCGGCAGCGGCAGCGCAAATGGAAACGGCAGCGGCAGCGTGGCCGGCAATGGCGGCGCGGGCAAGGCTGGCGCCGTGAGCGCCAGCCTGTCGATCGGGGGCAGCGCTTCGGCGAACGCCGGCGCCGGGCAATAAACAGGCGGGCCCGGCCCGTCCGGGCCGGTTCAGGACGTGATCAGACCGTGCTCGTCGAGCACGTCGTGCAGCAGCTCGAGCCGGATCATCGGGTTGTCCAGCATTAGCATGTTCTGCTTCTGCTGGTTCGGCAGCGGCAGCAGTTCGCACCAGCGGTTGGCGACCCAGCCGCAGTCGTCCAGGCGGAACGGCGGCTGCACCGGCCAGCGGCTTTGCGGCACGTCGTGCAGCGAGGCCAGCACGCGGTCGAGGGCGTCGGCCGCGCCCTTCAGGTCGGACGGGATGCGCACCGCGTGGTCGTCTTCCAGCAGCTCGGCCTCGGCCATCCACAGGCCATTGCTGCGGCGCTCGGTGGAGAGCAGCCGGAAGCGCGAACCGCCGCGGCATACCACCTGCAGCAGGCCCGGGGTCGAGGCCGTGGTGTCCTGCACCGACGCCAACGTCCCCAACGCCACGAAGCGTTCCATTCCTTCCGGCGTGCGCACTTCCTGTCCCTGGGTCAGCAGCACGACGCCGAAGGGCGCATCCTCCGTCAGGCAATGGCTGATCATGTCGAGGTAGCGGACCTCGAAGATCTGCAGCGGCAGCACGCCATCCGGAAACAGGACCGTGCTGAGCGGGAACAGCGGTAAGGAGATCGTGGCCATGCGCGCATCATGACAGATTCGCTTCGCGGGACGGAGCACGATTCAATCGTCCGGACCCCGCAAGGGAAGATCGCGGACGGCGTCGAGCAGCGCCGCCAGGCGCCAGCGCAGACGGGCCCAGCCGGGGTCCGGCTGGGGCAGCACCTTCACCGTCACCTTCGAGGCAGGCGCGACGTCGCAGGCGAAGGGATAGTCGCCGGCCTGCTCGAAAGGCAGGCGCACCTCGTGGCCCGGCAGCACCAGCACCTGGCCGAACACGTGCGGCGCCAGGTCGCGGTTACGCAGCAGCAGGACGTCGCTCACGCCCAGCGTCAGCCGCAGCTCCGCAGGCACCAGCAGGGGGCCGGCCTGGCCGCGCAGGACCGCGGCCCCATGCGGGAATTCAAGCAGGCGTTCGCGCGTCGGATAATGCAGCGGCGCCAGCGCGGCCCACAGCAGCGCGGCGAACAGGGCCGCGGCCAGGGCCCACTGCAGGCGGCGCGGCAGGCTGGCATGGGAGAGGAAGGGCAAGGCGGGCATGGGCGTCGTGGAATGGTGCCGACATTGTAGCCGGAGCAATATCGGCACGCCATCGGCGCCGACTGTTGTGCGCCTTGCCACAGCATGGACGGGTATTCTCTTGCCACCATGACGCTTTTCGATCAGTCAACCAATGCCGCCTCGTCACGCAGCCCGGCTTCCGTCCCGCTGCTCCTGGCCGCGCTGGTGTTCCTGGCGTCGCTGATCGTCACCTACGTGGTGGCCAACAAGGTCGAACATAGCGCCGAAAACGAGCTCGAGGCCACCTTCAACTACCGCGCCCGCGACCTCACCGCCAGCGTGGTGCGCCGCCTGGCGGTCTACGAACAGGTGCTGCAGGGCACGCGCGGCTTCCTGCGTGGCTCGGTTGACGTCAGCCAGCACGATTTCGCCGACTACTACGCCATCCTCAGGCTCAACGAGCGCTTTCCCGGCATCGAGGCGCTGGGCATCGCCGCCATCATTCCGCCGGCCCGGCTCGAGGCCCATGTCGCCGCCATGCGCGCCGCGGGCTTCACCGAGTACGAAGTCAAGCCGCCGGGGCCGCGTCCGCTGTACACCTCGGTCACCCACATCCAGCCCTTCGAAGGCCGCAACCTGCGCGCCTTCGGCTACGACATGTTCAGCGAGCCGGTGCGGCGCGCGGCGATGGAGGCGGCGCGCGACAGCGGCGCGGCGGTCGCCACGGGCCGCGTCACGCTGGTGCAGGAGGGCGCGAACAGCGCGCAGCCCGGCTTCCTGATGTACGTGCCGGTCTACCGTCGCGGCGAACCGCGCGCGACCCTGGAGGAACGGCGCGCCGCCATCGCCGGCTGGGTCTATGCGCCCTTCCGCATGAACGACCTGATGCGCGATCTGGGCGGCGAGCATGCGAGCGACCTCGACGTCGAGATCTACGACGGCCGCCAAGCCGTCGACGCCGCCCTGCTCTACCGCTCGCCGGGCGCCCGTCCCGCGCATGCGCGCGCGAGGTTCACCCACACCGACGTGGTCGATACCGCCGGCCGCACCTGGACCCTGGCGATCCGCTCCGCGCCGCGGCTCGAGGCCACCCTCGACAAGCGCCCGACGGCGGCGATCGCGGCGACCGGCATTGGCCTCGGCCTGCTGCTCAGCCTCGTGGTGTGGCTGCTGGCGACCGAGCGCCGCCGCGCCCTGCAGCTGGCCGGCGGGATGACGCTCGAACTGCGCGAATCGCGCGACCGCATCGATGCCGACCGCCGGCGCGTCCGCCTGATCCTGCAGAACGCCTACGACGCCTTCCTGGCGGTGGGCCCGGACGGCCGCGTCACCGACTGGAATGCCCAGGCCAGCAAGCTGTTCGGCTGGAGCGAAGAAGAAGCGCTCGGCCGCGAAGCCGTCGAACTGATCACGGCGCAGGAACAGCGCGAGCGCTGGCGCACCCATTTTGCCGCCTTCACCGCGCGCGGCGAATGCGCGCTGCTGGCCCAGCCCACCGAGATCACGCTGGCGGACCGCCACGACCGCAGCTTCCCGGTCGAGATCGCGGTCACCGCCCTGCCCTCGGGCGGCGGCTTCGGCGCGGTCGCCTTCGTGCGCGACATCCGGCCGCGCAAGGAGCAGGAGGAGCGCGAGCGCGAGCGCCAGCAGCGCCTGGTCGATGCGCGCGCGGCGCTGCATCGCTCGCAGAAGCTGGAGGCGGTCGGCAAGCTCACCGGCGGCGTGGCCCACGACTTCAACAACATCCTGCACATCATCAGCGCCAACGTGCAGCTCATGATGCGCAACGAGGAGAACAGCCGCAAGCGCCTGCTCGGCATCATGGACGCGGTGGAACGCGGCAAGAAGCTGACCACGCAGCTGCTGGCCTTCGCGCGCCGCCAGCCGCTGCACCCGAGCGTGGTCGCCCCGGCGCAGCTGATCGAGCGCATGGACAGCCTGCTGCACCGCGCGGCCGGCGACGCCATCGAGATCCGCTTCGACATCTCGCCGGAACTGTGGAACACCCTGGTCGACCCCAACCAGCTCGAGAACGTGCTGCTGAACCTGGTGATCAATGCGCGCGACGCCATGAACAACCAGGGCCGCATCACGATCGCCCTCGACAACATCGGCGTCGAGGAAGGCAGCGCGCTGGCCGTCAACAACATCCGGCCGGGCGAGTACGTGAGGATCGCCGTCAGCGACACCGGCAGCGGCATGCCGCCGGAAGTGATGGAACGCGCCTTCGAACCCTTCTTCAGCACCAAGCCCGAGGGCAAGGGCACCGGCCTGGGACTGTCGATGGCGCACGGCTTCGTCAAGCAGAGCGGCGGCCATATCCGCCTCGCCAGCGTGCCGGACCAGGGCACCACGGTTACCATCTTCCTGCCGCGCGCGCTGCAGGACAAGCCGGACCCGCTGTACATCCCGACCCCGCACTGAAAGGAATGATTCCGATGCGCCCCAACAGCCCGATTCCTGCGGACGGCGGCTTCGACCACACGCTGGCGCTGCTGTCCGAAGGCTACCGCTTCCTGACGGGACGCTTCGAGCGCTTCGGCGCCGACATCTTCACCACCCGCCTCATGCTGCGCAAGGCGCTGTGCGTGCGCGGCGAGGATGCCGCGCGCATGTTCTACCAGCCGGGACGCTTCACGCGCCGGCACGTGTTGCCGCCGACCACGATGGCGCTGCTGCAGGATGTCGGCAGCGTGATGGCGCTGGACGGCGAGGCCCACCGCAAGCGCAAGGCGATGTTCATGTCCTTGCTGGGACCGCTGGAGCGCCAGCGCCTGGTGGGACTGACGGTGGCGCAGTGGCGCGCCCGGTTCGCGCACTGGGCCAGCCTGCCTTCGGTGGTGGTGCACCAGGAAGCGGAACTGGTGCTGTGCCGCGCGGTATGCCAGTGGGCCGGCATCCCGGTCAGCGCCGACGAGGCGCGCGAACGCACCGCGGAATTGTCGGCGATGATCGACGGCGCCGCATCAAGCGGGCCGCGCACCTGGAAGGCGCTGATGCTGCGCCACCGCACCGAGCGCTGGGCACGCGCCCTCATCGACGCCGTGCGCGCCGGACAAGCGCAGCCGCCCTTCGACAGCGCGCTGAATGTCATCGCGCGCCACCGCGACGCCGACGGCCGCCCGATCGACCGCAAGCACGCGGCGGTGGAGCTGATCAACTTCCTGCGCCCGACCGTGGCGGTGGCGCGCTACATCGCGTTCGCGGTGCTGGCCATGCACGAGCATCCGGCATGCCGCGAGCGCATCGCCGCCGGCGACGATGCCTGGCTGACGATGTTTGCGCAGGAAGTGCGGCGCTACTACCCCTTCCTGCCGGCGATCGGCGGACGGGCGCTGCACGATTTCGACTGGCACGGGCTGCACATCGCGAAAGGCACCTGGGTCCTGCTCGACCTGTATGGCACCGACATGCATCCGGCAATCTGGGGCGACCCCGGCGTGTTCCGGCCCGAGCGCTTCGAGCGCCACGAGAGCAGCGGTTTCGACCTGGTGCCGCAAGGGGGAGGAGATCACTATGCGGGCCACCGCTGCCCCGGCGAGGCGGCCACGGTCGACCTGCTGAAATCGGCGGCGAAGCTGTTCGCCACCGAGATTGTTTACGAAGTACCGCCCCAGGACCTGACGATCGATCTGGGGCGGATTCCGACCCTGCCGGCCAGCGGCATGGTCATCGGGAAGGTAAGGCCGCGAGCCTAGACGCGGACTCAGTCGCGGATCAGGCGGCCCTGCTGCACGCGCACGCGCTCGCCGTTGCCGAAGCGCGGACGGCCCTGCTCGGTGAAGGTGCGGTAGCCGCCGGCGGCCATCTTGACGCGGACGTCGGTGTAGGTGACCTTGTTCATGTTGCGCTCGACGCGGTTGCCGGCATAGGCACCGCCGACGGCGCCGGCGATGGTGGCCAGGGTGCGGCCATTGCCGCTGCCGACCTGGTTGCCCAGCAGGCCGCCGACCACGGCGCCGCCGCCGGCACCGAGGCCGCTGCCACGCTCGGCCGCGCGTTCATAGGTATGGGTCGAGACCACGGTGCCGCAGTTATGGCATTGCGCGGACGCGTGATGGTTCGGTGCGGCCTGGGCGGCCAGCGGTGCGGCGCCGGCGGCGGCGAAAGCGGCGATCATGGCGAGGCGGGAGCCGTATGCAGAGATGTTTTTCATGATGTTCCCCTTTTTGTATGTTGTGTTAAGCATGGGCACAGGTTAACGGTGGCGGCCTGTTCCGGAAAGAGTAAAACCGTATCAAATGCAAGCGGTTGTAACGGGACCATTGTTCAAACGATGAGCCGTGCGCCCGATTTGGGCGCCTCCTGCGTATCCTTGGGCCATCCACCGAGCGGAGGCCGGGTATATGGAAAAGCGACCGTTCGACGTCGGCATCGCATTCGAACGCATCGAAGAAGCGGTACGGCCCTGGCCGAAGGCGGCGCTGTTCCAGCTGGCCGAGGAAGGCCATACCTCGGTCTTCGAGCAGCTGCTGGCCTGCATGATCTCGATCCGCACCTACGACGAAGTGACCTTGCCGGTATCGCGCAAGCTGTTCGCGCAGGCCCGCACGCCTGCGGAGGTTTGCCGCTTGTCCTGGGAAGAACTGGACGCCTTGATCAGTCTCAGCACCTTTCACGAGCGCAAGGCGCAACAGATCCTGGCCATCGCGCGCGAAGTGGAAGAACAATTCGGCGGCATCCTGCCCGGCGACCGCGAGGTGCTGCTGTCCTTCGCCGGCGTCGGCCCCAAGTGCGCGAACCTGGTGCTGGGCGTGGCCTGCGGCACGCCCGTGATCAGCGTCGACATCCACGTGCACCGGGTGACCGGGCGCTGGGGCTATGTTTCGGCCTCGACGCCTGAAAAGACCTTATTGGCGCTTGAAAAGAAGCTCCCTCAGCAATACTGGATCGACATCAACCGGCTGCTGGTGCCGTTCGGGAAGCACATCTGCACTGGGAACCGTCCGCGTTGTTCGACTTGCCCCGTGCTGGACATGTGCCGGCAGGTGGGGGTGACGGAGCATCGGTAAGCGCCATCACGACGAAGCGGCCACGCCCGGAGGCGCGGCCGCATGGCTTGAACATGCAGTGTCAATGGATGGCCGGACGCGTAGCGCCCTTGCCGGCAGCGGCGCCGGTACCGGCACCCCGCGGTTGATAGGCCTGGGCGGCCTTGTTGCTATCGAAGTACTCCTTGAAGCTCGCGATCTTGCCGCCCGCGATGCTGAACACGTGGCACCAGTCATCGCTGTATTCAGCGCCCGTCGCCTTGACGGTATAGGTGCCGTGGCCCAACACGATCACGTGGTCGCCCTGCCCGATGAAGCGGTCCGCCTTGAATTCGCGCGGCTCCTGGCACTCGGCCAGGATGCGGAAGAAGTCGGACACCTGGGCCAGGCCGTGGCGCTTGCCGGTGAACGGGATGCCTTCCACTTCCGGAAGCTCCCATTCGATGTCCTGCGCAAGCAGGCTCAGCAGGGTCTGGATGTCGCCCTTGTCATAGGCGGCGTACGCCTGTTTGAGCAGGCTGATGTTTGCTTGCTCGCTCATGATCCCCTCCATGGTTGTCGGATGATCGGACTTTCAGTATCGGTTTTTTGGAGGGAAATGCAATGGTGCGCGAGTAATTGGGGGAACGGGAAACCGTGTTCAGCCTGCCGCATCCAGGGCCGTGGATACCGGAAATGCCTGATGAGCCTGTACGACCTTGAGGGTGTCCATCGATTGGCGGAAAGCGGCGATGCGCCCGTCCCTGATCGTGAAGATGTGCACCCAGTCGCTGTCGAAGGGTGTGCCGCTGGCCTTGACGATCCACTCGTGATGGCCCAGCACGACCACGCGGTCGCCATCGCCGAAAAATTCTTGTGGTTCGAAGGAGCGTAACTGCTGCGCCTGGGACACTGCACCGAAGAACTGGCTTACCTCCTCGCGTCCATGACGTGGGCCGGAAAATGCGAGGCCGCTCATCTCTGGGATATTCCAGTCGATGTCGTCTGTCATGTACGACAGCAGCAGGTCCTTTTGGCCCTTCAGGTACGCGTCGTAGAACTGCTTTACCAGTTCGATGTTTTGTTGAGCGCTCATGAGCGTGCCTCCTCCGCTGGAATAGGTACAGCATAGGATGGGCTTGGGCCGGTTCAAGTTCGCGCGGCTACGCGGTGGGTGCGGATACAACAAAGCCCGGTCGAACTGACCGGGCCAGGTTGAATGTGATGGTAGGCCTCCCCGGAGTCGAACCGGGCACCAACGGATTATGAGTCCGCTGCTCTAACCAGGCATGAGCTAGAGGCCCGAAACTGGTACGTCGTAGGGACGTTGAAAACTCGCCACTATCGCATGCACATCAACTAAGGAGCATGCAAAGTGGCGAGAGGATATTGTTTTAACGAGAACCCGTCAAGGCTCAACGAACAAGATCAGCTGCTGCCCTCGAGGAAGCTCTTCAACTTGTCCGAGCGCGACGGGTGGCGCAGCTTGCGCAGGGCCTTGGCTTCGATCTGGCGGATGCGCTCGCGGGTGACGTCGAATTGCTTGCCGACTTCTTCCAGCGTGTGGTCGGTCGACATCTCGATGCCGAAGCGCATGCGCAGGACTTTCGCCTCGCGCGGGGTCAGCGAATCCAGCACGTCCTTCACCACGCCGCGCATCGAGGCATGCAGGGCCGCGTCGGACGGCGCCAGCGTGTTGTTGTCCTCGATGAAGTCGCCCAGGTGCGAATCGTCGTCGTCGCCGATCGGGGTTTCCATCGAAATCGGCTCTTTCGCGATCTTCATGATCTTCCGGATCTTGTCTTCCGGCATTTCCATTTTGATCGCGAGGGTTGCCGGATCGGGCTCGGCGCCGGTCTCCTGCAGGATCTGGCGCGAGATCCGGTTCATCTTGTTGATCGTTTCGATCATGTGCACCGGAATACGGATCGTGCGCGCCTGGTCCGCGATCGAACGGGTGATGGCCTGGCGGATCCACCACGTCGCATAGGTCGAGAACTTGTAGCCGCGGCGGTATTCGAACTTGTCGACCGCCTTCATCAGGCCGATATTGCCTTCCTGGATCAGGTCGAGGAATTGCAGGCCGCGGTTGGTGTACTTTTTCGCGATCGAGATCACCAGGCGCAGGTTGGCCTCGGTCATCTCGCGCTTGGCCTTGCGCGCCTTCATTTCACCGGCCGCCATCTGGCGGTTGATGTTGCGCAGGTCCGGCAGCGGCAGCACGACGCGCGCCTGCAGGTCGATCAGGCGCTGCTGCAGCTCCTTGATCGTCGGGATATTGCGGCCGAGGATGGCGCTGTAGGCGTGGCCGGCGTTCACTTCGCCGTCGACCCAGTCGAGGTTCGTCTCGTTACCCGGGAAGACCTTGATGAAGTGGGCGCGCGGCATGCCGCAGCGGTTCACGGCCACGTCCAGGATCTGCTTCTCTATGTGGCGCACTTCGTCGACCTGGCCGCGCAGGGTGTCGCACAGCTTCTCGACCACCTTCGCGGTAAAGCGGATGCCCAGCAGCTCGGCCGAGATCGCATCCTGGGCCTTGACGTAGTCCTTCGAGTTGTAGCCCTGCTTCTCGTAGGCCTTGCGCATCTTGTCGAACTGCTGTTCGATCGTGTGGAACTTGTCGAGGGCGGAGACCTTCAGCTGCTCGAGCTGCTCGGCGGAATAGCCGGCCGCGCCGGAACTGGCGCTGGCTTCTTCTTCCTCTTCCTCTTCTTCCTCTTCCTCTTCTTCCTCGTCGTCTTCATCGGTGTCGGACGCGGTCGGCGCGACCGCGGTCGGCGAGGTTTCCTCGGATTCGTCCGCGTCGACCATGCCGTCGACGATCTCGTCGATCTTGATCTCGTCGTTCTCGATGCGGCGCGAGGCGTCGATGATCTCGGCGATCGTCACCGGGCAGGCGGAGATCGCCTGGATCATGTCGCGCAGGCCGTCTTCGATGCGTTTCGCGATCTCGATCTCGCCTTCGCGGGTCAGCAGCTCGACCGAACCCATTTCGCGCATGTACATGCGGACCGGGTCGGTGGTGCGGCCGAAATCGGAGTCGACGGTCGACAGCGCGGCTTCGGCGGCGGCTTCGGCTTCGTCGTCGCTGGTGACGGTGGCGACATTGTCGGACAGCAGCAGGGTCTCGGCGTCAGGGGCGTGCTCGTAGACGGCAATGCCCATGTCGTTGAAGGTGCCGATGATGCCTTCGATCGCTTCCGGATCGACGATATTGTCCGGCAGGTGATCGTTGATCTCGGAATAGGTCAGGAAGCCGCGCTCCTTGCCCGACTTGATCAGGGCCTTGAGCTTCTGGCGGCGGATTTCGAGCTCTTCTTCGCTCGCTTCGGTATCCGACGAGAACGCGTCTTTCAGCAGCGCTTTTTCCTTGGCTTTGCGGTCCTTGGCCTTGGCCTTGTCCGCAGCCTTCAGTTCGGCGCGCTCGACCGCGTTCAGCGCGGCGACTTCGTCGTTCTCGGGCGTGAATTCCTTGGGCTTGCGACCACGCCGTCCGGGTACCTTGACGGCCGGCAGCACGTAGCCCGACGTATCGATCGCGGCGAGTGCTTCCGCGTCGGTCGTCTGGCTCACAGGCGCAACACCCGCAACGCGGGCTTCCGCCTTGTCTTGAGAATTGTCCGCCTTGGCGGACATCCTGATGGATTTGGTAGCCACTTTGGGTTCGGGTTTCTTGGTTGGCACAGGCGCTTTCGAAGTCACAACGACCTACTTTACTAAGTTAAAGATAAAGTTTTGTTACCCGCTTTTACTGCCCACTAACTGAAACTCCACGCCGCGTTTGAGACGAAAAATCGTTTCAAAGCTTGCAATAGTTAGCGTTTTATTATAGCACGCACCCCCATATTTTCCAGTCGAGAACACCCATGTCGCCCAGTAGGTCCATCAGGCAAATTTTGCGGGGGTGTCGTTCGCGGCTTCGCGCATCAAGAGGTCCTGCTGTGCTGTGATTTCACGATAGCGGGCACTCACCTGATCTGGGGTCAAGCCGGAAGAAAACAACTGGTTCAACTCCTGTTTTAAGACATCCATCTTGATTTGCCGCACAGCACTTATGATCCACACGCGGTCCGTGTCGATATCCGATTCGGGTTCCGAAGCGATCTCGGCGACCAGGTGATCGAACTCGGTGCTGGCTTCCTTCAACTGCTGGGACAAGGCCGCGAAGCTGGCGTTCGCTCCCAGCGCCTGGGCCTGGGCCACCAGCCAGCGCAGGCGGTCGGCCGGCTCGGCGCCGAAGTGATCGAAGGCGCGCAGCGCGGCTTCGTCGAGGTCCAGGGCCAGCGAAGGATGGGCCACCAGCATGCGCATGATCTGCAATTCCAGCCCGACCGGCTCCGGACGCCCCTGGCGCGGCGGCGCCTTGCGCGCGACCGATACCGGCTTGGACAGTTCGAACAACGCTTCGATCTCCGCCGGGGTTGACTGGGTCATGCTGGCCAGGCCGCGCACGATCTGCAAGCGCAGCGCGGTCGGCGCCATCGCCTGCAGCAGCGGCTTGGCCTCGAACTGGGCATGCGCCCTGCCCTCCGGCGTGTCGAGGTCGTGCTCGGCCGTGATTTCGCGCAGCAGGAAGGACGACAGCGGCATCGCCTCGTCGATCTCGCGGGCAAAGGCGTCGCCGCCGAACTCGCGCACATAGCTGTCCGGGTCGTGTTCCTGCGGCAGGAACAGGAACTTGATGGTCTTGTCGTCCGTCACTTGCGGCAGACAGGCTTCCAGCGCGCGCCGGGCGGCGCGGCGGCCGGCCTTGTCGCCGTCGAAGCTGAAGATCACGTTGTCGGTCTGGCGCAGCAACTTTTGCACGTGGGTACTGGTGCAGGCCGTGCCGAGCGTCGCCACCGCCTGCGGGAAGCCGAGCTGGGCCAGGGCGACCACGTCCATATAGCCTTCCGTCACCAGCACATAGCCGGCGTCGCGGATCGGCTGGCGCGCCTCGAACAGGCCGTACAGTTCCTGGCCCTTGTTGAACAGCGGGGTTTCCGGCGAGTTCAGGTATTTCGGTTCGCCGCCATCCATCACGCGGCCGCCGAAGCCGATCACCTGGCCCTTGGTGTTGCGGATCGGGAACATCACGCGTTCGCGGAAGCGGTCGTAGCGTTTCTTGTTGCCGCCGTCCTCGTCCACGCGGTCGATCACCAGGCCGGACTCGACCAGCGCGAGAGCCTCGTAGTCCTTGAACACCGAGCGCAGATTGTCCCAGCCTGCCGGCGCATAGCCCATGCCGAAGCGCGCGGCAACCTCGCCCGTCAGGCCGCGGCCCTTCAGGTAGGCGATCGCGTTCGGCGCCTGGCGCAGCTGGGCGCGGTAGTAGTCGCAGGCCTGGTTCAGCGCATCGGTCATCGCCAGAGACTGGGCCTGCTGGGCGGCGCGCTGGGCCGGCGGAATCTTGTCGTCCTCGTTCGGCACGACCATGCCGACGCCTTGCGCCAGGTCCTTGACCGCGTCGACGAAGCCCATGCCCGAGTATTCGATCAGGAAGCCGATGGCGGTGCCGTGCGCGCCGCAGCCGAAGCAGTGGTAGAACTGCTTGGTCGGGCTCACCGTGAAGCTGGGCGACTTTTCATTGTGAAAAGGGCACAGACCCATGTAGTTGGCGCCGCCCTTCTTCAGTTGGACGTAACGGCCGACCACATCGACAATATCAACGCGGTTGAGCAGATCGGTAATGAATGATTGCGGAATCACTAGATAGATAACAGTGTTTGTCTAAACGCAGACTATACCGCAGCGCTCGCTACAGGTTGATTTGCAGCAAGGCAACAGGGCATTGCCACCCTGAATCGGAGAAAGCTGACGCGGCCGTGGCAAAGACACCTCAGCCGCGCCAGCCGGCAAGCGCATCGACTAGTTACGCGCCCGCCAGCGCCTTCTTCACTTGTGCCGACACGGCCGTCATATCGGCGCGGCCTGCCAGCCTGGGTTTCAGGATACCCATCACTTTGCCCATGTCCTGCGGACCGGCGGCGCCGGAAGCAGCGACTGCGGCTTGCACTTCGGCGGCGATTTCCTCGTCCGACAGGCCGGCCGGCATATAGGCGGTCAGGATGCCCAGTTCCGCCTTTTCGATATCGGCCAGGTCCTGGCGGCCGCCGGCCTCGAACTGGGTGATCGAATCCTTGCGCTGCTTGATCATCTTTTCGACGACGGCGGTCACCTGGGCATCGTCCAGCTCGATGCGCTCGTCCACTTCCTTGCGCTTGATTTCGGCAAGGACGAGGCGGATGGTGGCCAGACGTCCGCTTTCCTTGGCGCGCATCGCGGCTTTCATGTCGTCGGTCAGTTGTGCTTTCAAGCTCATGGATTCTCCGTGTTCTTTTTGGATTGGGAAAAAGGCAAAACCCGCTGCGGTATCGACCGGAGCGGGCTTCGACATATTCAGGCCTCGAAAGCCGGGACTGGCACAGGCCGTCGCCGGATCAGGCAGCTGAATGGAATTAGTACAGCTTCTTCGGCAGCTGTTGGCTGCGGATGCGCTTGTAGTGACGCTTCACGGCGGCGGCCAGCTTGCGCTTGCGCTCTGCAGTCGGCTTCTCGTAGAACTCGCGTGCGCGCAGTTCGGTCAGCAGACCGGTTTTTTCGATAGTGCGCTTGAAGCGACGCATAGCGACTTCGAACGGCTCGTTTTCTTTAAGGCGGATAGTGGTCATGTAAAAATGAAACCGTTGGATTTAGGGAAGAACGAAATTCTAACAGCTTTTCAAGATGCGTGGTAGGTTTTCTCATCATGCCCCAGGCATGTCCCTGAATTGCCACACGTGGGGAAATCACTCGATGCTGGCGCCCGCCACATACCCGGAAGCCCAGGCCCACTGGAAGTTGTAACCGCCCAACCAGCCCGTCACGTCGACCGTCTCGCCGATGAAATACAGGCCCGGCACCTTGTTCGCCATCATCGTCTGCTGCGACAGTTCGCGCGTATCGACGCCGCCCAGGGTCACCTCGGCCTTGCGATAACCTTCCGAACCGGTCGGCACGATGGCCCAGCGGTTGATCGCATCGCCCAGCTTGCGCAGTTTGGCGTCGGCCATGTCAGGCAGGCGCGCGTCCGGGGCAAAGCCGTTGGCGATCAACAAACCTTCGGCCAGGCGCGCCGGCAGCCATTGCGACAGGATATTGCCGAGCTGCTTCTTCACGCTCGTCTTGGCAGCGATCAGCTCTTCGGCCACGTCGAGTTCGGGCAGCAGGTTCAGCACGATGGGCGTGCCCGGCTGCCAGTAGCTGGAAATCTGCAGGATCGCCGGGCCGGACAGGCCGCGGTGGGTGAACAGCAGGTCTTCGCGGAAGTGGCCGAATTTAGCTTCCCCTTTGGCGCCCTTCCCTTTCCTCGACCCCGTCTCGACCTCGACCTCCAGCGCAATGCCCGCCAGCGGCACGAAGGGCTGCCAGCTCGGGCCATCGAAGGTCAGCGGCACCAGGCCGGGGCGCGGCTCGATCAGCTTGAGGCCGAACTTCTTCGCGATGCGGTAGCCGAGGTCGGTGGCGCCGATCTTCGGGATCGACAGGCCGCCGGTGGCCACCACCACATTCGCGGCCCCGATATCGCCACTGTCGGTGCCGACGATGAAGGCGCCGTCTTCCAGCTGCTCCACACCGCTCACCTTGCAGGGCATGCGCCACTCGACGCCGCCGACCTCGCATTCGGCCTTCAGCATGCGGATGATCTGTTCCGACGAGTCGTCGCAGAACAGCTGGCCGCGGTGCTTCTCGTGGTGGGCGATGCGGTATTTTTTTACAAGTGTCAAAAAATCCTGGGCCGTGTAGCGCGACAGTGCGCTGCGGCAGAAGTGCGGATTCTCCGACAGGAAGTTCTGCCAGCCCGCATTGATGTTGGTGAAGTTGCAGCGGCCGCCGCCGGAGATGCGGATCTTCTCGGCCAGCTTGGCGGCATGGTCGACCAGCAGCACGCGCTTGCCGCGCTGGCTTGCCACGGCCGCGCACATCATGCCGGCCGCGCCCGCGCCGATCACCACCACATCGTATCGTCTTGCCATACCAACCGTCCCGCCCTGCCGACAAAAGACGAGATTGTAAGCCGGCAGGCCCATCCACGCATACATATCCGATTTTGAACACGGCGGCTCGACGGGACGTTATGCTTTCCGCCATGAACATCGTCCAGCGCTGCTTCCTGACCGCCGCCACGCTCCTGTCCATCGACGCCAGTGCCCAGGCCGCCGAACTCGGCGTGCTCGCTCCCGTCATCCAGGACAAGGTCGTCCTGATGCGTCCCGCTCCCGGCAGCGCCGGCCCGGCGCCGGTGGTGACCCGGGTCCGCGACGGCCGGCTCTACGAGGCCCTGCAGCGCGAAGCCGCCAGCGGCACGACCGCCGCCGTCCTCGCCCTGGACGAGCTGGCGATGAAGACCGCCGGCGCACCCGCCGGCACCACCTGGCTGTACCTGTCGCAGGAAGACGGCGGCTTCGCGCGGCGCGGCTTCTGGCTGCGGGAAGGCGGCGCCACCCGCTGGGTCGACGAAGCCATGGTCGACCTGGTGGTCGATGCCGGCAGCGTGGACGACGGCAGCTTCGAAGAGATCTTCGCCCACGAACTGGGCCACGTGATGCTGCGCCGCCTGCTCCCTGGCCTTCCCGCCGGCTATTCGCGCACGCCCCACCACAGCTTCAGCGTGACCGACCAGCAGACCGCCTTCGACGAAGGCTGGGCCACCCACTTCCAGGGCCTGGCGCGCCTGCTGACGCAAAACGCCCGCCTGCGCGCCCAGGACGCCGGCCTGGAAGGCAAGGCGGACACCGCGCTATGGCTCAGCAACCTGGACCGCACGATGCGCATCGACGGCATGCGCCGCAACTGGTTCGTCTACCGGCAAACGGCGCAGCCGGGCGTATCGGCGCAAGCCTTCGACCTCTCGCCGTCCTTCGACCCGGCCCGATTGAAGAGCGCGGCCCAGATGCTGGCCAGCGAAGGCGCCTTGTCCACCTTCTTCTACCGCCAGCTGGCCACGCCCGATGCGGCGGCCCTCGGCGCGCGCTATGCGCCGATGTTCCGTGCCCTGCATGCGATGTCGCGGGAAAAGCTGGACGCCGCGACACCGCTGCTGCCGCTGCTGGCGCGTACGCTGGCGCGGGAGGCGCCCGAAGATGGAAAACGCTTCATCGCCGTCCTGGCCGAGACCAGCCACGGCGCGCTGGTCTCGCCTGAACTGGCGGCCGCGAGCCAGGCCAGCTTCGCGCCCGCGCTGGCCGGCGACGGCGAGGCCTTCGTCCCCATGCTCAAGCCCTTGCGCACCCGCTTCGCGCAGGCCGTCGCCGAAACGCCAGCGCAGCCGGAGCGCCTGGCCCGCCACGTCAAGCCGGCGATCTGGCTGCTGGCCTCGCCCACGCTGGCAGTCGACCTGAACACGGCCGAGCGCCCTCACCTGCTGGCCCTCGGTCTGGACGAGAAGACGGCCGGTCGCGCCCTCGCCAGCCGGCGCAAGGATGGCGATTTCAGTAGCCTGGAAGATTTCAACACGCGTGTGAAAGCGGCGCCGGCGGCCGCACGCAGGCTCGCCGCTCAGCAGGAAGCGCTCAAGAAACTCGGCCCGAACCGGCGCGACTGAGTTCAGGCTGCGCGCAGCGCCGCCGACACCCGCAGGCAATGCGCCACCTGGGCCGCAATCGGCGCCGGCACCGGCTGTTCGCCGCGCAGGGCGCGCTGGATCCAGTCGGCGGTGGCGGCCGCGTCGCGCCCTTCCGGCGCCGGCGCCAGTTCATCCGCCGGCGGATCGCGCTCGGCCAGCAGGGTCTGCGTGCCGGCATGGAACCAGTCGATCTGCTGGGCGCGGTTGGCGTTCGCCACCGTCTCGCCCTCGGTGCCGCGCATCAGGAAGGCGTCGCCGCGCGCGGCCGGCGCCGCGTTCCGGAAGTACTCGGTCAGCATCGCCAGGTATTCGGGGTGGGTGTAGGAGACCAGGCGCAGCGCCGGCCCTTCGAAGGGCTGCAGGATCTTGACCAGCGTGTGCGTCGAATTGCGCACGCCGAGGATGCGGCGCAGCGAGAGCTGGTGGGCCAGCCTGGGCGCCAGGGTCTCGATGGGCATGAAGCAGGGCTTGCGCTTGCTGAAGGCGTCCAGCATGTCGGCGGTGGAACCGGTCGGGCCAATGCCCATCTCGGCCAGGATCTCGGCGGTGGTCACGCGTCCCGGGTCCTGCTGCACGCCGTGGATCAGCACCGGCACGCCTTCGCGCGCCAGCAGCAGGGCCAGCAGGGGCGTCAGGTTGGCCAGCTTGCGCGCGCCGTTGTAGCTGGGAATCAGCACCGGCGCATACGGTCCCGGCGGCGACGGCAGCGGCGTGAAGGAGCGCTCCGCCGCATCCATGAAGCCGGCGATCTCGTCCACCGATTCGCCCTTGATGCGCATCGCCAGCAGGATCGCGCCCAGTTCCAGGTCGGATACGCGGCCGTCCAGCATGGCGCCGTACAGCGCGCCGGCATCCTCGCGCGACATGCTGCGCGCGCCCTTCACGCCGCGGCCGATCTCCTTGATGAAATGGGCGGCCCGGAAGGGTGCGAGATCGGGTTCGTGATTGGTCGTCATGGCGATAGCATACCGCAGGCGCTTGGCGCGAATGCATCGGCGCCCGGCGAATTTTTCTCGCATTGCAGTGCAACATATGCGATTTCCGGCTAGACTGGTCCTCTTCCAACGACAACAACGCCCGGAAAATCGTCTAGCCATGCTGATCACGCCCGATATCGAAAATACCAACGTTACCTCGTTCGCGACCATGCCGTCCCCGGTCGAGCTGCACCAGAAGCTGCCGCTGACCGACACGGCCTTCACCACCGTGATGAAGGGCCGCGAAACCCTGCGTAACATCCTCGACCGCAAGGACAAGCGCCTGTTCGTGGTGGTCGGCCCCTGCTCGATCCACGACCCGGTCGCCGGCCTGGATTATGCGCGCCGCCTGAAGGCGCTGCAGGCCGAAGTGCTTGATACGATGGTGCTGGTGATGCGCGTGTATTTCGAAAAGCCGCGCACCACCACCGGCTGGAAGGGCTATATCAACGATCCCTTCATGGACGATTCCTTCCGCGTCGACGTCGGCATGGAACGCGCCCGCCAGTTCCTGCTCGACGTCTGCGAGATGGGCCTGCCGACCGCCACCGAAGCCCTCGATCCGATCTCGCCGCAATACCTGGGCGATTTGATCGCCTGGACCGCGATCGGCGCGCGCACCACCGAATCGCAGACCCATCGCGAGATGTCCTCGGGCCTCTCGACGCCGGTCGGCTTCAAGAACGGCACCGACGGCGACGTCAGCATCGCCGTCAACGCCGTGCTGTCCTCGTCCAGCCCGCACTCCTTCCTGGGCATCAACGGCCAGGGCGGCGTGTCGATCGTGCGTACCCGCGGCAACGCCTACGGCCACGTGGTGCTGCGCGGCGGCGGCGGCCGTCCGAACTACGATTCGGTGTCGGTGGCGATCGCCGAACAGGCGCTCAGGAAGGCCAAGCTCCCGGCCAACCTGGTGGTCGACTGCTCGCACGCCAACAGCTACAAGAAGCCGGAACTGCAGCCGCTGGTCATGTCGGACGTGATCCAGCAGATCAAGCACGGCAACCAGTCGCTGGTGGGCGTGATGATCGAATCGAACATCGTCAGCGGCAACCAGCCGATTCCGGAAGACCTGTCGCAGCTGCAGTACGGCTGCTCGGTGACCGACGGTTGCATCGGCTGGGAAGATACCGAGGCGATGCTGCGTGGGGCGCACAAGGAACTCTTGCAGCGGCCTTGACGTTCGCATAACGCTGGCGTCCGCGTGGGCACGGTGTCCTCGCCGGCCGCGTCCACCCTACGTTACAATGGCGGATTGTGCTTTCCCACTTCCGCTATTCCCATGATTGTCCTCGGCGTCGAATCCTCCTGCGATGAAACCGGCCTGGCTCTGTACGACACGGAGCGCGGGCTGCTGTCCCATGCCCTGCACTCGCAGGTTGCGATGCACGAGGAGTACGGCGGCGTGGTGCCGGAACTCGCCTCGCGCGACCACATCCGCCGCGCCCTGCCGCTGCTCGAACAGGTGCTGGCCCAGGCCAACCTGCCGAAGGAGCGCATCGACGCCATCGCCTATACCCAGGGTCCGGGCCTGGCCGGCGCCCTGCTGGTCGGCTCCTCGGTGGCCTGCAGCCTGGCGCTGGCGCTGGATAAGCCCGTGCTCGGCGTGCACCACCTCGAGGGCCACCTGCTGTCGCCGCTGCTGGCCAGCGAGCGCCCGGAATTCCCCTTCGTCGCCCTGCTGGTCTCGGGCGGCCACACCCAGCTGATGCGGGTCGACGGCGTCGGCCGCTACACGCTGCTGGGCGAAACCCTGGACGACGCCGCCGGCGAAGCCTTCGACAAGTCGGCCAAGCTGCTGGGCCTGGGCTATCCGGGCGGACCGGCGATCTCGCGCCTGGCGGAATTCGGCGATCCGGAAGCGTATAAACTGCCGCGGCCGATGCTGCACTCGAAGGATTTCAACTTCAGCTTCTCGGGCCTCAAGACCGCCGTGCTGACGGTGGTGAAGAACAGCCGCTCCGGGATCGCCAACATCTGCGAGCAGGACAAGGCGAACATCGCGCGCGGCTTCGTCGATGCGATCGTCGACGTGCTGACCGCCAAGTGCGTGTCCGCGCTCAAGCACACCGGCCTGAAGCGCCTGGTGATCGCCGGCGGCGTCGGCGCGAATCGCCAATTGCGGGAGTCGCTGAACGCGGCGGCGGCGAAGAAGAAGTTCAAGGTCTACTATCCGGAGCTGGAGTTCTGCACCGACAACGGGGCGATGATCGCCTTCGCCGGCGCGCTGCGGCTGGAGCGCAATCCGGCGGCCGCGAGGCATGACTACGGCTTCAACGTGCGTCCGCGCTGGCCGCTGGACGAGATCGAAGCCGCCTGAGAAATGTGAACTTGCAAGCTTGATATTGATCCTAACGTGTGACCTTTCGGCCCGAATAGATGGCAATATCGGGCAGTCGAGTTTTACGGAGGTATCGAATGCGCATCGTCAGCTGGAATATTCACTGGGGCTGCGGGAAGGACGGGCGCATCCGGATCCACGCCATCATCGACGTGCTGCGCAAGCTGAATCCGGACGTGATCTGCCTGCAGGAAGTCGCGGCAAACCACCCGGAACTCGAGGGCAGCGCCACCGCCAGCCAGTTCAAGCAGCTCGGCGGAGCGCTCGGCGGCTTCCACATGATCGAACAAGCGCCGAGCGAAATCTACCGTAACAACCTGCCTCGCCAGTTCGGCAATATCCTGCTGTCCAAGTACCGCATCACCCAGGCCCAGCGCCACATGCTGCCGTGGCCGGCCGCGCCGGAATACCCGTCAGGCATGCCGCGCGGGCTGATCGAAACCGTGCTCGACGCGCCCGGCGGCAAGCTGCGCGTGCTGACCACCCACCTCGAGTACTATTCGCCGCCGCAGCGCCGCGCCCAGGTGGCGCGCATCCGCGAACTGCATGCGGAAGCCTGCGCGCGGGCCGCGATCTACCAGCCCGAGCCCGATCTCGACCCGCCCTTCCAGCTGGGCTTCCGGCCCGGCACCGCCATCTATTGCGGCGACTTCAATTTCACGCCGGAGTCGGAGGACTACCGCGCACTGCTGGCACCACCCGGCGATGGCGTCCTGCCCCTGGTGGATGCCTGGAAGGTCCGCCACGGCGCGATGGCGCGGGCGCCGACGGCCGGGCTGCACGGCTACCCGTGGCCCGACCGCGCGGAGTGCTACGACTACTTTTTCGTGACCGAGGACCTGGCGCCGCGCGTCGTGGAGCTCAACGTGCAGTCCGAGACCGCGGCCTCGGATCACCAGCCGGTCGTACTCGATTTGACCTAGACCGTTTCTTCCTGCTGCGCCAGCTGGCGCAGCGCCTGCTCGAACACCTCGGGCGGCTGGCCGCCGGAAATCAGGTGGCGCTCGTTGATGACGATCGCCGGTACCGAACGGATGCCGGCGCGCTGCCAGTAGTACTCGCGCTGGCGCACCTCGTCGGCAAAGCTGTTCGACTCCAGCACGGCGCGCGCCTGCTCCTGGTCGAGCCCCGCCTCGCCGGCGGCCCGCACCAGCACTTCGCGCGAACTGGGGTCCTCACCTTTCGTGAAATAGGCTTCGAACAGCTTTTCCTTCAACGCGCGCTGGCGGCCTTCGCCCTGGTTCTCGGCCCAGTGCAGCAGGCGGTGGGCGTCGAAGGTGTTGTAGATGCGGCCACGCTTGCTCATGTCGAACGTGAAGCCGACATCCGCGCCACGCTGGCGGATCATCTCGCGCGACTGCTCCTGCTGGGCCGGCGTGGATCCGTATTTTTCGGTGATGTGTTCGAAGATGTCCTGCCCCTCGGGCCCCATGCCCGGGTTCAGCTCGAACGGCTGGAAATGGATGTCCGCCTGGACCTCGCCGGCGACGCGCTCGAGCGCCTTCTCCAGCGATTTCAGGCCGATCGCGCACCAGGGGCACGATACATCCGACACGAAATCGATTCTCATTTGCTTGCTCACGACTCACCACCTTCCTGGAATTGGCGCCGCCATTCATGCGGCCTGGGACATATGGTGACACATCGAACGAAAGCAGGCAGCGCGTGCACGAAAACGCCCCGTCAAAAATTCGGGGTCAGAGCACTTTTTCAGGAAATGGCCAGCGCGCAAACAGCGCCACCGGATGGCCCGCAAAAACAAAGCCCGGCCACGCGCAAGTCGCGGCAGGGCTTGAGAATGCTGCTCAGGAGCCATTGCTGAGAAAAGTGCTCTGACCCCGAATTTGCCTGAAAAAGTGCTCTGACCCCGAATTGGGGTTATTTTTTCCTGGCGGTGGCCTTGGTGGCTGCGGCCTTGCTGCCGATGCGCGATTCTTTGCCGGCCAGCAGGTTGGAGATGTTCTTGCCGTGGCGGTAGAGCAGGAGTGCGCTCATGATGACGACGGCGAACAGTTTTTCGTCCGCGCCGAACAGCAGGCCGTAGTAGAAGGGTGCGAAGACCGCGGCCACCAGCGCCGCCAGCGAGGAGTAGCGGAAGGCGTAGGCCACCACCAGCCAGGTCACCAGGGTCGCCAGGCCGAGCCAGACGTTCAGGCCCAGCAGCACGCCGAGCGCCGTGGCCACGCCCTTGCCGCCGACGAAGCGGAAGAATACCGGCCACAGGTGGCCGACGAAGACCGCCACCGCCACCAGGGCGACGCCGCCGTCCTCGACGCCGAAGCGGTCGCCGAAGTGCACCGCCAGCCATACCGCCAGCCAGCCCTTGGCGCAGTCGCCGATCAGGGTGGCGATGGCGGCTTTCTTGCTGCCGCTGCGCAGGACGTTGGTCGCGCCCGGGTTCTTGGAGCCGTAGGTGCGCGGGTCGGACAGGCCGAAGGCGCGGCTCGCCACGACCGCGAAGGAGATCGAGCCGATCAGGTAGGCCGCGATGGTGAAAACAATGGTGTAAATGGTCGAGCTGTCCATGCTGTTTCTTTCTTATATGGCTTGCGCCGGCAATTGCTCAGGCGCGTGGAATATACACCATCGGCCGAGCTGAACGCTAATCCGCCAGGGCGCATTGCACCGGCCTGGCCTTCAGCACCTCGACCAGCGCCTTCGGATCGATCCCGATCAGGAAGCCGCGCCGGCCGCCATTGATATAAATCCTGGGCAGGGACAGGATGCTCTCCTCGACGTACACCGGCATCGCCTTGCGCACGCCGAACGGCGACGTGCCGCCGACCAGGTAGCCCGAATGGCGCTGCGCCACCTCCGGCTTGCAGGGCTCGACCGACTTGCAGAGGATGGCGCGCGCCAGGTTCTTGGTCGATACCTTGCGGTCGCCATGCATCAGCACGATGAGAGGGCGCGCCGCCTCATCCTGCATCACCAGGGTCTTCACGACCGCGTGCTCGTCCACGCCCAGTTCGCGCGACGATACCGCGGTCCCGCCATGCTCCTCGTACTCGTAGGGATGTTCGGAAAATACGACCCCGTTCTTGCGCAGGAACTGCGTTGCCGGGGTCTCTGAAATGTGCTCTTTCTTGGCCATGCGTGTTACGCTAAAAACAAACGGAGGAGTTGCTTATTATGCAGCAAGAAATTCGCTTTGCCACCTTCAATGTCTGCAACCTGGCACCGCCGGGTGCGCGGCTGTACGAGAACCTGGAACCGAGTACGCCGGAAGAGTACGAAGCGAAAATCGCCTGGACCGCACACCAGATCGACATGCTGGGCGCCGACGTGATCGGCTTCCAGGAAGTCTTCTCGCAGGCCTCGCTGGCGGAGGCCCTGTCGCGCACCCGCCGCTACCGCGAAGCGATCCACGTCGGCTTCGACCCCGATCCGGGCGCCGAGAAGCTGACGCCCAGCGTCGCCCTGGTGTCGCGCCTGCCGCTGGCCGACGCCCCCGAATCCTTCCCCTATTTCCCACAGGGAATTGCGATGCCGCCCGGGAACCGCGACCCGGAGCGCTTCACCCGCGCGCCCCTGCACGCGGCGATCGAGCTCCGGCCCGGCCTGGTGGCCGACGTGGTGGTCGTGCACCTGAAGTCGCGCCGCCCGGACTACCGCGCCAGCGACACCGGCGACGATCCCCAGCTGTTCGCGCTCGCCTCGCTGCGCTCGCTGATCCGGCGCGGCACCGAAGCCGCCGCCCTGCGCGTGCTCCTGTCGAAGCTGGGCCGCGAACGCCACCGCCCGCGGGTGGTGCTGGGCGATTTCAACGACGTCGCCGACGCCGTCACCACCGGCATCGTGCTGGGCATCGGCGCCCCCAGCGGCGACCGCCTGTACGACGCCTGCCAGCTGCAGCGCCGCCAGGACCGCCTGCGCCATGTCGGCTTTTCCAACTTGCATGAAGGTCAATACACGACCATCGACCACATCCTCGTGTCCGGGGAATTCAATGGCGAACTGGCGGGTGCGCTGGGAGAAATCGTCGACGTGGTCTACCTGAACGACCACCTCGACCTGGGCTTGCCGGAAGCCTCCGACCATGGGCAGGTGCTGGCGCGGCTGCGGCTGTTCGAGACCGGCCAGCCCGGCGATGCCTGACTGATTGTCCGGACACGCCAATCGTACAGACGTCCGATCCGCCTTTTCGACGTTTCGTCGGTCCGATTGCACGGCTCGTCGCATTCCGATAGCTGTTCGTCATCCCCATCCTTATTCTCTCATCACGCGAATAAGAGACCGGACCATCCGCCATGAAGATCGAATCCCTGCCGCCGCTGGCGCCTCCCCCCGTCGAACCGAAATCCGCGCGCCGCCGCTGGCGCGTGCCCGTCATCGTCCTTGCCGTGCTGGCCGTCGCCGGCGGCGGTTATGCCTACACGCACAAAGGCAGCGCCTCTCCCGCCCCGGCGCCAGCGGCGGCGGAGAAGAAGGCCACCGTGCACGAACTGTCGGCGCGCGACATCGCACGCGTGGAGGCGCGGCCGCTGGCGGTGACGCTGCCCCTGTCCGGCTCCCTCACCCCGCTAGCCCAGGCCACGGTCAAGTCCAAGGTGTCGGGCGTGGTGCTGCAGACCACGGTGCAGGAAGGCATGAACGTGACGGCCGGCCAGGTCATCGCGCGCCTGGACGACAACGAGGCGCGCGCCCGCGTCGCCCAGCAGCAGGCGGCCTTGAACGAGGCCTCGGCGCGCCTGGCGCTGGCGAAGAAGAACATGGCCAACAGCGCCGCCCTGCTCAAGCAGAACTACATCGCCCAGAACGCCTTCGACACCACCGCCAATGCGGTCGACCTGGCCCAGGCCTCGGTCGATGCCGCGCGCGCCCAGCTGGAACTGGCGCGCATCTCGCTGGCGGACACCGCGATCCGCGCGCCGATCTCCGGGGTGGTCAGCAAGCGCCACGTGCAGGCCGGCGAGAAGCTGTCGCCGGACAGCCCGGTGTTCTCCATCGTCGACCTCAAGCAGCTGACCCTGGACGCCCAGGTGCCGGCCTCCGACATTCCGCGCATCAAGGTAGGCCAGGAGGTGCAGTTCAAGGTCGACGGCTTCGGCGAGCGCAATTTCGCCGGCAAGGTCGTGCGCATCAATCCCGCCACCGAGGCGGGATCGCGCGCGATGCTGGTGTATATCGGCGTCGACAACCCGGACGGCGTGCTGCGCGCCGGGATGTTCGCGAAAGGCATGGTCACCACCGAGAAATCGGCGCCCCATGCCCTGTTACCCCTGCTGGGCGTGCGCAAGGAAGGCGGCCGCGACGTGGTCTACCGCGTCGACGGCGGCAAGGTCGAGGCCAAAGCGGTCACGCTCGGCCTGAAGAACGAGGACGACGGCCTGGTCGAGGCGATCGACGGCATCGATCCCGGCGCGCTGGTACTGGCCGTGAAGCTGGACGGCGTCAAGCCGGGCGACAAGGTCAAGCTGCCGGAAGCCACCCCGGCCACCCCGGCGAAGAAAGGCTGAACCCATGTGGATCACCCGTATCAGCATCAAGCATCCCGTCTTCGCGACCATGGTGATGGTCGGCCTGATGGTGCTCGGCCTGTTCTCCTACCGCAGCCTTGGCGTGGAAAGCATGCCGAACATCGAGATCCCGGGCGTGTGGATCGAGACCAATTACCCGGGCGCTTCGCCGGAACAGGTCGAGAACGACGTCACCCGGCCGATCGAGGAAGCGGCCAACACCGTCGGCGGCATCAAGACCATCCGCAGCAGTTCCTGGGAAGGCCGTTCGGGCGTCGGCGTCGAGTTCCAGCTGAACGTCGACATGAACCGCGCCGTGCAGGACCTGCGCGACCGCATCAGTACCTTGCGCGGCGGCTTCCCGCGCGAAGTCAAGGAACCCGTGGTCTACCGCCAGGAGAGCGAGAACGCGCAGCCGGTGCTGCAGGTGGCGCTGCTGTCCCGTGAGCGCAGCCTGCGCGACCTGTCGATGCTGGTCGACCAGGTGATCGTCAAACGCATCCAGGCGGTGGCCGGAGTCGGCCAGGTGCGCATCAACGGCAAGCAGAACCGCCAGGTGCTGGTCGACATCCGTCCCGACCAGCTGCGCAGCCTGAACGTCGGCATCGACGAAATCATGGCCGCGATCACCGCCACCAACGCCAACCTGCCGGCCGGCCGCATCAGCCACGGCGAACGCGAGAACCTGGTGCGCATCGAAGGCAAGATGAAGGAAGCGGCCGACTTCCGCCGCATCATCGTCGCCAAGCGCGCCAACGGTCCGATCTACCTGCACCAGGTGGCCGAGATCAGCGACGGCGCCGCCGAAGAGCAATCGATCTCGCGGGTGGACGGCCAGCGCGCCCTGTCGCTGGAAATCGCCAAGGTCCAGGACGCGAATACCGTCGAGGTCGGCGTCAACGTCAAGAAGGCGATCGAGGCAATGAAGCAGACCCTGCCCAAGGACGTCGAGTTCCGCATTCTCGACGACGTATCAAGCAGGGTCCAGCACCAGGTCGACAACGTCAAGGAGACCATCGTCGAGGGCGCGGTGCTGACCATGGTGATCGTGTTCCTGTTCCTGCATTCCTGGCGCAGCACGGTGATCACCGGCCTGACCCTGCCGATCTCGGTGCTGGCCAGCTTCATCGCCATGAAGTACTTCGGCTTCACGCTGAACTTCCTGACCCTGATGGCGCTGTCGCTGTCGATCGGCCTGCTGATCGACGACGCCATCGTGGTTCGCGAGAACATCGTGCGCCATCTCGGCATGGGCAAGAGCCACGCCAGGGCCGCCGAAGACGGTACCAACGAGATCGGCCTGGCGGTGATGGCCACGACCTTCGCGATCGTCGCCGTGTTCGTGCCGATTGCCTTCATGAAAGGCATCATCGGCCGCTTCTTCCTGCAGTTCGGGATCACGGTGGCGGTGGCGGTGCTGGTGTCGCTGTTCGTCAGCTTCACACTGGACCCGATGCTGTCCTCGGTGTGGCCGGACCCGGTCAAGGATCGCTTCAAGTATGTCCCCTGGCTGGGCCGCCTGATGGCGCGCATCGACGTCGGCATCGACCGTGTGCACGGCTGGTATGCGAAGGTGCTGGGCTTCTCGCTGGCCTGGCGCAAGTCGACCCTGGCCTTCGCCTTCGCGGTGTTCGCCGGCAGCCTGCTGCTGGTGCCGATGATCGGCGGCGAATTCGTGCCCCAGGTCGACGACGGCTACGTCCAGCTGAACTTCAAGGTGCCGGTCGGCTCCAGCCTCGACTACAACGACGCCAAGGTCCGCCAGATCGAGGCCGCGCTGGGCGAGTTCAAGGAAATTGATAACATGCAGACCGTGGTCGGCGCCTGGGACGGCCGCCATACCTCGGCGATCAACCTGAAGCTGACGGACGTGCGCAAGACCCACCGCCGCTCGCAGCAGGAAATGGAAAAGGTGATCCGCGACCGCCTGGCCAGCATCGCCGGCGTCGAGATGACCGTCGGTAATCGCCCGATCTCCATCGCCATCCTCGGCAGCAACGAGGCGAATCTGGACAAGGTCGCGCACCTCCTGATCGACAAGATGAAGAAGATCAAGGGCGTGGCCGACATCCAGTACAGCCAGGAAGGCGCGAACCCGGCCACCATCGTGAAGATCAACCAGGAACTGGCGACCGACCTGGGCCTGTCGGTACAGCAGATCGGCGCCGCCCTGCGTCCTTTCGTCGGTGGCGACCAGACCAACCGCTGGCTGGCGCCGGACGGCCAGAACTACGAGGTCAACGTGCAGCTGCCGAAGTCGGGCCGCCAGAAGGTGGCCGACCTGGCCGACCTGTCGGTCGCCTCGAGCAAGCTGGACGCGGCCGGCAATCCGATTATGGTGCCGCTGCGCCAGGTGGTCGAGTTCGTGCCCTCGACCAGCCCGCAGGTGCTCAAGCGCCAGGCGCTGGAACGCCGTGTGGCGATCAATGCCGGCCTCGAGAACCGTCCGTTGGGCGACGTCATGAAGGACGTGAACGCGGCAATGAAATCCATCGACCTGCCGGAAGGCGTGCGCTTCGACGTTGGCGGCCAGTCGCAGCAAATGGACGAGACCATGGGCGGCTTCGCCATCGCCCTGGGTATCGCGATCATCTTCATCTACCTGGTGCTGGCCTCGCAGTTCGGCAGCTTCCTGCAGCCGGTCGCGATCATGATGTCGCTGCCGCTGTCGCTGATCGGCGTGCTGCTGGCCCTGCTGGTCACGAAGAGCACCTTGAACATCTTCTCGGTGATCGGCGTCGTGATGCTGATGGGCCTGGTGACCAAGAACGCGATCCTGCTGGTGGACTTCGCCAACCAGGGCCAGCGTGAAGGCAAATCGCAGTTCGAGGCGCTGATGGAAGCCGGCCAGGTGCGCCTGCGCCCGATCCTGATGACGACCCTGGCGATGATCTTCGGCATGCTACCGATGGCGATCGGCCTGGGCGAAGGCGCGGAAAACCAGGCGCCGATGGGCCGCGCGGTGATCGGCGGCGTGATCACCTCGACCCTGCTGACCCTGGTGGTGGTGCCGGTGGCGTACACCTACCTGGACAGCTTTGGCAAGCGGGCCAAGCGGTGGTTCCAGAAGGGGCATGAGCTTGAGGCGGAGGCTGGTCCGGCCGAGGGGCAGGCGATCTGAGCACGTAAGTTTGCACGTCATTCCCGCGTAGGCGGAATTAGTGCCACTGGCACTAATTCCGCCAAGTTCGGCGATCTGCCAACAAGCTTGGGTCCCCGCCTTCGCGGGGACGACGTTCATGCGCCAACTAAGCCGAATCCCGCTCCGGCTCAGCCAGTTCCGCCGCATCCTCGTCGGGAGAAGCGCTACCCTCCTCCCCCTTGTGCTGCTTGGCCTCCAGCTTGCGCTTGGCCTTTTCCTCAGCCTTCTTCTTTTTCTCCAACTCACGTTGCCGTTTTTCATACTGGAAATTGGTCTTGGCCATGGTGTCCTCGTGCGTGTGGGAAGGGTATTACTAGACCATTATGACTCACCAGACCCGCCAGGTCTTGAGAATTAACCACGCGGGTGGTGCTGGGCGTGCAGGTGCTTCAAACGCTCGCGTGCTACATGGGTGTAGATCTGGGTCGTCGAAATGTCCGAATGTCCCAGGAGTAGTTGCACCACGCGCAGGTCGGCGCCGTGGTTCAAGAGGTGGGTGGCGAAGGCGTGGCGCAGCGTATGCGGCGACAGCGGCGCGGTGATGCCGGCCCTGGCCGCATGTTTCTTGATGACGATCCAGAACATCTGGCGCGTCATCGGTCCGCCGCGGCCGGTCACGAACAGGGCGTCGTCCATCTGCCCGTTCAGGATCACGCCGCGCGCCTCCTTCATGTAGCGCTCCAGCCAGTGGCGCGCCTGCTCGCCGAAGGGCACCAGCCGGGTCTTGCTGCCTTTACCCGTGATGCGCAGCACGCCGTCGTTCAGGCTCAGCTCGACCACTTTCAGTGTCACCAGTTCCGATACCCGCAGGCCGCTCGCATACATCAGCTCGAGCATGGTGCGCTCGCGCAGGCCCAGCGGGGTCGAGACGTCCGGCGCGCTCAAGAGGGCCTCGACCTGGGCTTCGGAGAGGGTGTGCACGAAGCGGGTCGGTTGCCTGGCCGAAGCCATGTTCAGGCAGGGGTCGTGGTCGATGCGGCGCTCGCGCAGCGCCATCTGGTAGAAGCGCTTCAGTACCGACAGCCGCCGGTTGGCCGAGCTGGGCTTGGTGTCCTCGTGGCGCTCGGCAAAGTAGGCGGCGATGTCCTGCGGCTGCACCGCGTGCAGGTCGCTGCGCTCCGGACGCCTGGCCTCGAGCCAGCCGGCGAACAGGCGCAGGTCGCGCCGGTAGGCATCCAGCGAATTCCTGGCCAGTCCGTGCTCGAGCCAGAGGGCGTCGCAGAAGCCGTCGATCAGGGAAAGATTGATTGCTGCTGCCATGGGACGTCGGCGGGGAGCGCACCTTCGTGGCGCAGCAGCCAGCGCTTGACCGTGAGCGTGAAGCCGTGTTCGTCGTCGCTGCTGGCAAAGCCGCCCAGGCCGCCGGCCGCGGTGACGCGGTGGCAGGGAATCACCAGCGGGAACCAGTTGGCGCCGCAAGCCTGGCCTACCGCGCGCGGATGCGACTCGAGCAGCTTGGCGACCTGGCCGTAGGTACGCACGCTGCCGCGCGGGATCGCGCAGATGGCTTCCCAGACGCGGCGTTGGAATTCGCTGCCGGCATCGACCAGCGGCAAGTCGAAACGGAAATCGGCGTCGGCGACATAACGCACGACCTGCTCGGCGGCCTGTTCGGCCACCGCATCCTGCGGCGCTTTTTCTTCGTAATGCGGCGGCAGGTAGACCAGCTCGCGCACGCGTTGATCTTCCGTACGGATGCCCATCGCCCCGAACGGCGCCGCGACGATGGCGCTGAAAAGCTCGCTGCCCTGTTGTGTGTTCATTGATCCAGTGTAGCAAAAAAAAACGCACCCTCGTGAGGTGCGTTTTCAGTATGGGTCACGTTTGCGGCCACTCGGTCAATGCCGGCGGCATCTATAAAACGTGCGTCTCCTCATCATTCTCCGGTATTCCAATGCTGGATTACCGCTTTTTTGCTTCTCCCCAAAATTCGTATCCGGGCTTTCGAACGCACCATGGTGGTGCCAAAGCTGCGCCATCATAACGCATTCGAATAAGAATAGCGTAGTTTTTTATATACATTCACGAAATATATGTCAGCCATAAACCATTCTCGGAAGCCATAAGGAGATTGCCGGGACATAGGTTATCAACAGCAGGAAACCAATCATCGTCAGCAGCCAGGGCATCACGGCCACCGTCAGCTCGGAAATGCCCATCTTCGTGATGCCGGAGGCGACGTACAGGTTCAGGCCCACCGGCGGATGGCACATGCCGACTTCCATGTTGACCACGATGATGATGCCGAAGTGGACCGGGTCGATGCCCAACTGGGTCGCGACCGGGAAGAGGATCGGCGCCATGATCAGCACGATCGACGATGGCTCCATCACATTGCCGGCCAGCAGCAGCAGCAGGTTCACCACGATCAGGAAGCCGATCGGACCCAGGCCCTGGCCGGTAAGCCAGCCGGCCATCGCCTGCGGCACGTTCTCGCTGGTCATCAGGAAGGAGAACAGCACGGCATTGGTGATGATGTACAGGAGCATCGCCGACATCGCCGCCGAATCCAGCAGCACCTTGCCGACCTGCTTCAGCTTCAGGTCCTTGTAGACGAACACCGCGATCACGAAGGCGTACACCGCCGCGATGCCGGCCGCTTCGGTCGGCGTGAACACGCCGGTGTAGATACCGCCCATCACGATCACGATCAGGAACAGGCCCCAGGCACTGCGGCGGAACGCGGTCCAGCGCTCGACCCAGGTGGCGCGCGGCATGCGCGGATAGTCGTGTTTCTTCGCCAGGAACCAGGTCGTCAGGCCAAGCATGAACGCCAGCAGCAGGCCGGGCACCACGCCCGCCATGAACAGCTGGCCGACCGAGGTATTGGTCGTGACCGAGTACATCACCATCACGATCGACGGCGGGATCAGGATGCCGAGCGCGCCCGAGGTCGTGATCACGCCGGCGCCAAAGCGCTTCGGATAGCCCTGCTTGACCATGGCCGGCAGGATGATCGAGCCGATCGCCACCACGGTCGCCGGGCTGGAACCCGATACTGCGGCGAACAGCGCGCAGGCGAACACGCCGGCCAGCGCCAGGCCGCCATGGAAGTGGCCGACCATCGAGGTGGCGAAGTTGATCATGCGCCGCGCGACCCCGCCGTGGGTGAGGAAGTTACCCGCCAGGATGAAGAGCGGGATGGCCATGATCTCGAAGTTGTCGATACCGGTGAACAGCTTCATCGCCACCGACTCGATCGGCACGTGCGTCATGGTGAACAGGAAGGTCAGCACCGTGAGGCCGAGCGCGATCGAGACCGGCATCCCGGTCAGCATCAGCAGGATCAGCAGGACAAAGATAATGGCGGCGTTCATGAGGATTTCCTTGCTTCTTCGATTTCGTCGTCCAGGCCTTCGACGTAGGCGTGGTCATGCTTCGGCAGTTCGCCATTACGGATGAAATGCCAGGTCACCTGCAGGAAGCGGAAGCACATCAGCCAGGAACCGAGGGGCAGCGCCAGGTAGACGATCCACATCGGGATTTCCATGTCGGGCGAGGTCTGCGCGGTGCCGGCCATGCGGTAGACGAAGCTGGCGCCGAGGGTGCCGATGATGCCGGTGAACAGGGCGCCGGCCAGCAGCGCCAGCACGATGAGCTTGTTGCGCCAGCGCTCGGACAGCCGGTTGACCAGCACGTCGACGCCGACGTGGATGCCGGTGCGCACGCCATATGCGGCGCCGAACTTGGCCATCCACACGAACATGATGGTGCTGAGCTCCTGGGCCCAGCTGGTATTCAGGGAAATGAACCAGTCCTGCAGCCCGCCAAGGGGCAGGCCGGACAGGTAGCGGTGCAGCACCGCGATGAAGATGATGAAGGTGGCGCCGGCCATCAGGCTGGCGATGAGCCACTCTTCGAGGCGATCGAGGATTTTCATTTTGGCTTTGGGCGAGGACGCGACAGCCGTCGTTCCCGCGGAAGCGGGAACCCATGCTGAAGCTCCGGCTGCCGCACTGGCGGATCAACCGTCACGACTTCGGCAGCTCGGTATGGGTCCCCGCCTTCGCGGGGACGACGTGGGTTTATGCGGGCGACGAGGTTCTTACTGCACCGACGCAGTCGCCTTGTTGATCGAATTGATCAGATCCTGGCCAACCCGGTCCGCCATCTGCTTCTGCACCGGCAGCAGGGCCTTGCGCCATGCCGCCTGCTCTTGCGGGTTCAGGTTGTAGATGGTGGTCTTGCCCGCCTTGCGGATGGCTTCCAGGGCCTGGTCGTTGTCCTGCTGGGCAATCGCCTTTTCGTACTTGGTGGCGTCGTTCATGGCCTGCTGCAGCTGGGTGCGGATGTCGGCCGGCAGGCCGTCCCAGAACTTCTTGTTGACGATGACCGCATAGCCCAGGTAGCCGTGGTTCGAGACCGTCACGTGCTTCTGCACCTCATGCATCTTCTGGGTGTACATGTTCGACGGCGGGTTCTCGGTACCGTCCACCACGCCGGTCTGCAGCGCCTGATAGACTTCCGAGAAGGCCAGCGCCTGCGGGTTGGCGCCCAGCGCGCGCATCTGCGCGTCCAGCACCTTCGAGCTCTGGATGCGCATCTTCAGGCCGCGGAAATCGGCCGGCATGTGCAGCGGCTTGTTGGCCGACATGACCTTGAAGCCGTTGTCCCAGTAGGCCAGGCCGGTGATCCCCTTCGGCTCCAGCTTCTGCAGCAGGCTCTTGCCGATCGGGCCTTCGGTCACGGTGTACAGCGCGGCCTTGTTCGGGAAGATGTACGGCAGGTCGAAGACTTCGAATTCCTTCACGCCCAGCGGACCGAACTTGGCCAGCGAGGGCGCCAGCATCTGGACCGCGCCCAGCTGCAGGGCTTCGAGTTCTTCCTTGTCCTTGTACAGCTGGCTGTTCGGGTAG
The DNA here is from genome assembly GCF_056399665.1 of Massilia sp. 01N410. NCBI lineage: Bacteria > Pseudomonadati > Pseudomonadota > Betaproteobacteria > Burkholderiales > Oxalobacteraceae > Massilia > Massilia sp. 01N410. The sequence goes on from NZ_JBFTRV010000005.1 coordinate 130,205, forward strand.
ACTTCGACCTTGACCCGGTGATTGGTCATCTTCTCGGCCAGTTCCTTGAAGCGCTCGGCGGCACGGCCTTTCGGCGTGTCGGTCGCCACCACGTGGCTGAACTTGATGACGATGGGGGTCTGGGCCGCTGCGCTGAACGCGAAGCCGGCGCCGGCGACCAGGGCAAGTGCTGCCACGACGGATTTGATCTTCATGAGTCTCCTCTCCAATAAGAATAGGTTTTATTTTTTTATATTTGCCACGAGTCTGCTGAGCTTCTTAACAACAAGCTATTGTGGAAAACCACAATTGTTCGCTCAGCAATAAAAGTATCACGTTATCGCATGAAAAACCCTTTTTCGATGCCGCGTCCCGTACCGGACGGCCCCTGGCGCTGGCTGGTGCCGGTGCTGCTGGTGCTGCTCTTCCTGCTGGTCCTGCTGTGGCTGCCCTGGCAGGCGCGCCAGATGGAGAGCAATGAGCGCCAGGAACAGCTGATCGCCGACACCCTCTGGGTCGAGCAGACCCTGCGCTTCGAACTGGCGCGCAGCGAGGAGGTGCTGGCGACCCTCGGCACCGACCTGGCCGCCGACAGCCCGCCCGCGCACGACGTGGTCGAGGCGCGCATGGCGCAGATGTTCAAGAACGGTCACGAACTGCGCCGCATCGCCTGGCTCGACGCCGGCGGCCGGCAGCTGGCGGTGCAAGGCGCCGAGCTGGCCCACGGCGCGCTGACCGCCTCCTCGCGCGATGCCCAGGAGATGGCGCGCAAGACGCATAACGGCCGCTATTCCGATCCGTATAGCCTCGGTCCGGCCAGGTATGGGCCGGATGCGGGCCTGGTCGACTACCACCTGCCGCTCTACCACGAAGGCAGGTTCGTCGGCAGCCTGGTCGCCACCTACGACTTGCAGACCCTGCTGGACGAGAACGTGCCCTGGTGGTTCGCCCAGGACAATTCGCTGTCCCTGCTCGACCGCGACGACCACGTGGTGGCCCACCGCGCCGCCGGCGGCCCCGGGCGCGGCGTCTACACCCACAAGCGCGCGCTCGACCTGCCCGGTGGCCAGATCGTGCTGGCCACCGACAGCGTCAAGGGCGCGCCCAGGCTGCTGCCCAACCTGCTGGTCGGCTCGGTGATCCTGCTGGCGCTGGGCCTGGTGCTGTCGCTGGCCGCGCTGTGGCGCCACATCGCGCGCACCATCGCCGCCGAGAACGCGCTGCGCCAGCAGATGGCCTTCCGCACGGCGATGGAAAACTCGCTGCTGACCGGCCTGCGCGCGCGCGACCTCGAAGGCCGCGTCACCTACGTCAATCCGGCCTTCTGCCGCATCGTCGGCCTGCCGGCCGGCGAACTGCTCGGCAGGACCCCGCCCATGCCCTACTGGGCGCCGGAGGAAACCGACGAGTACGAGGAGCGCTTCCGCAAGATCCTGGCCGGCCAGGCCACGCCGCAGTTCGAGACCGTGTTCCTGCGCCCCGACGGCACCCGGGTGCCGGTGCTGGTGTTCGAGGCGCCGCTGGTCGACAGCATTGGGCGCCACACCGGCTGGATGAGCTCCATCCTCGACATCACCGACCGCAAGCGCGCCGAGGAGCTGGCCCGCCAGCAGCAGGAAAAGCTGGAGACCAGCGCGCGCCTGGCGACCATGGGCGAGATCTCGTCGATGCTGGCGCACGAGCTGAACCAGCCGCTGGCGGCGATCTCCAGCTACACCGCCGGCGCGCTCAACGTGCTGGGGCGCGCCAGCGACCATGCGGCCCCGCTGGATGCCGGCATGCTGAAACGCGCGCTGGAACAGGCGAATACCCAGGCGCGGCGCGCCGGCCAGATCATCCGCAGCGTGCACGAATTCGTGAAGAAGCGCGAGCCGCGCCGCGAGAGCGTGATGGTGCCGCAGGTGATCGAGGGCATCCGCGCCCTGGTCGAGCTGCAGGCGCGCCAGAGCTACGTGACCCTGCAGGTCGAAGTGCCGCCCGACCTGCCGCCGGTGCTGGCCGACCGCGTGCTGCTCGAGCAGGTGCTGCTGAACCTGACCCGCAACGCGATCGAGTCGATGCAGGACATCGACCGCGAGCGCCGCGTGCTGCGCATCGAGGCCGCGCGCTTCGATGCCGACGACCAGGGCCGGGTGGCGGTGTCGGTGATCGACAACGGCCACGGCATCCCGCCCGAAGTGGCCGAGCGCCTGTTCTCGCCCTTCTTCTCGACCAAGGCCGAGGGCATGGGCATGGGCCTGTCGATCTGCCGCACGGCGATCGAATTCCACGGCGGCACCCTCACCCACGCCGACAATCCCGGCGGCGGCACCGTGTTCACGTTCACCTTGCAGCAGGCGCAGGCTACAATGCCGACCTGAAGAGCAGGACTTACGAAGGAGACTCCATGCTGCACATCGTCGACGACGAAGACGTCATCCGCGACGCCCTCGAATGGCTGGCGCAATCGCGCGGGCTGGCCGCGCGCGGCTATGCCGGCGGCCAGGCCTTTCTCGACGCCCTCGACGCCCAGTCCGGTCTTGATGCCTCCACCGGTAGCGGGACCGCCGGGGATGGCGAATGCGTGCTGCTGGACGTGCGCATGCCGGGCATGAACGGCATCGCCGTGTTCGACCAGCTGGTCGCGCGCGGCCTGCTGGCGCGCCTGCCGGTGATCTTCCTGACCGGCCATGGCGACGTGCCGATGGCCGTCGATTCGCTCAAGCGCGGCGCCTTCGACTTCTTCGAAAAACCCTTCAACGACAACCAGCTGATGGACCGCGTCGACGAAGCCCTGGCCAAATCGCGCCAGGCCGCCGCCTCCAGCGCGGTGCGCGAACGCCTGTCCACGCTGTCGGCGCGCGAACGCGAAGTGCTCGACCTGATCCTGGCCGGCAACATGAACAAGGTCGTGGCCGACAAGCTGGGCATCAGCATGCGCACGGTGGAAGTGCACCGCGCCCACATCTTCGACAAGATGCAGGTAAAGACGGCGGTCGAGCTGGCCGGCCTGTTGAAATAAAACTTCCTTAGCTTTTCGTTCCGGAACCCCGCGCACGGCAGGTTTCGCGCCCTGCTTTTCGGAAGTTCGCTTGTAAAATCAAGCTGAACACGCCATGGTCAAACTGACCATGTGAATATTTTCTTAGGGAACGCAGATGAGCGAAAAGACAATTGCAGACAAAATGTTCTTGAGGAACGCGAAATCGATGCTGATCCTGAACGGGAACGTGCATCCCGGCATGGTGTCGCAGATGCCGCCCGACCTGATCAAGGACGACCAGGACAAGGTGGATGTGGTGTTGCTGTTCGCGATGAACCGCAAGGAACTCGAACAATACTTTCCCACCGCGAAGGAGCGCATGGGCGAGAAGGGATCGCTGTGGGTGGCCTATCTGAAGCAGACCGCGTCGAAGGCCACTGATATCAATCGCGACTCAATCAACGCTTATGCGAAGGAAAACGGTATCACAGGCGTGGCGATGATCTCGATCGACGGCGACTGGTCGGCACTGCGCTTGAAGCGCATCGAGATTTAAAGCAGACTCAGGCTGCGTGACGGGCTAATGCCCAGGCGACATGCTCGCGCACCAGCGCCGACGGATGCTCCAGCCGGGCCCGCAGCGCGGCCACGATGCGCGGGTCGCCCTTGGCCCCGGCCTCAGCGGCAGCGTTCCCCATGCCTACCGCCAGATTACGCAGCCAGCGCTCATGCCCGATCCGGCGGATCGGGCTGCCCTCCATGCGGCGATTGAACTCTTCTTCTTCCCAGCCGAACAATTCCACCAGCCCGGCGGCGCCCAGGCCGTTGCGCTCGTCGAAATCCGGCAGCACGGCGCGTCGGGCGAACTTGTTCCACGGGCAGACCAGCTGGCAATCGTCGCAACCGTAGATGCGGTTGCCGATCAAGGGCCGCAGGTCTTCCGGAATGCTGCCCTTCAGTTCGATCGTCAGGTAGGAGATGCAGCGCCGCGCATCGAGGCGGCCCGGCCCCAGGATCGCGCCGGTCGGGCAGGCGGCGATGCAGGCTTCGCACTGGCCGCAATGGGCGCCGGTGGCATCGTCGACGGGCAGCGGCAGGTCGACCAGGATCTCGCCGATGAAGAAGGTCGAACCGGCCTCGCGCGACAGCAGCAGCGTGTGCTTGCCGCGCCAGCCCAGCCCCGCCTTTTCCGCCAGCGGCAATTCCATCACCGGCGCCGAATCCGTGAACACGCGGAAGCCGTACTCGCCGGCCAGGCCGCGCACGCGTTCGGCCAGTTGCTGCAGGCGGTTGCGCAGCACCTTGTGGTAGTCGCGTCCGCGGGCGTAGACGGAGACCACGGCGGCGCCCGGATCCTGCTGGCGCAGGCGTTCCCGGGCGCGCCAGTCGGCGTCCGCGCTGTTGCCACCCGAGATGGGCAGGTAGTCCATGCGGGCGACGATCGCGCGCACCGTGCCCGGCACCAGTTCCGCCGGCCGGGCGCGCTTCATGCCGTGGCTTGCCATATAATCCATCTCGCCATGGTGGCCGGCGTCCAGCCAGGCTTGCAGCCCTGCCTCGTGGCGCGCCAGGTCGACGTCCGTGATGCGCACCTCGGCAAAGCCCAGTTCCACGCCCCACGCCTTGATGGCGCGTGCGAGTTCGTTCAGGTCAGGCTGGGATGGGGACATGGCGGGACGGACACTGGCTGGTTGGTACGACAAACCCGATATTCTATTCGATGCAGCATTCATTCAACGCTTATCTTCCGGACGAAGCCGCCACCCAGGCCCTGGGCGGCGCCCTCGCGCGCGCACTGCGCCCCGGCCTCGTGATCTACCTGCACGGCGACCTCGGCGCCGGCAAGACGGCCCTCACGCGCGCCCTGCTGCACGCTGCCGGCCACAAGGGCGCGGTCAAGAGCCCGACCTATACGCTGTCCGAGCCCTACCGGATCGCGCTCGACGGCCAGGCCGTCAACCTGATCCACTACGACCTGTACCGCATGTCGAGCCCGGAGGAATTCCTCGATGCCGGCTTCCGCGAAGACTTCGACGGCCAGAATATCTGCGTCGTCGAATGGCCGGAAAAAGGCGAACCGGTGTTGCCCCCGCCCGACGTACGGGTGTTGCTTACGGTCAGCGGCCACGGCCGTGCTGTAGAATTGCAGGCGTTGTCTGAATTGGGCCTGCTATGCCTCGAACGCCTGCACTACCCCCCGACTCCCTGACCCCGGGTTCTCCGAAGCGCCGCGCAGTGCTGAAGGCCGGCGGCACGCTGCTCCTGTCCGTCCTCGCTCCGCTGACCGCATCGGCCGCGCAGATCATGGCCGTGCGCGTCTGGCCGGCCGACGAGTACACCCGCGTCACGCTGGAAAACGACGGCGAGCTGAATGCCTCCCACTTCATGCTGGCCAATCCGCCGCGCCTGGTGGTCGACATCGACGGCCTGGCGCTCAACGAGACGCTGAAAAGCCTGGTCGCCAAGGTCGAATCGAACGACCCTTACATCCAGCAGGTGCGGGTCGCCCAGAACCGCCCGAACGTGGTGCGCCTGGTGTTCGATCTCAAGGAAGAGGTCAAGCCCCAGGTGTTCACCCTGGCCCCGGTGGCCGGCTACCGTCATCGCCTGGTCTTCGACCTGTATCCGGTGCGGCCGGTCGATCCCTTGTCCGCCATGATCGCCAGGGAGAACTGGTCCGAGGGCGGCGCGCGCGCCGCCGAAGTGCCCGCGGCGACGCCGGCGCCGGCCCAGCAGCCGGGCGCGCCGACGGTCGGCCAGGCCGGCCCCGACGCCATCGCCAGGCTGGAAGCCGACGCCGCCCGCGCCGGCAGCACCCCGGCCCAGCCGCAGCCGACCGCACCGCAGGCCCAGCCCCAGCCGCAAGCGCCGACACAGGGCAAGAACGCGCCCGGCGGCAAGGTGATGCGGATGGTGACCATCGCCCTCGATCCCGGCCATGGCGGCGAGGATCCGGGCGCCACCGGCGCCACCGGCGTGCATGAAAAGGACATCGTGCTGGCGATCGCCAAGCGCCTGAAGGGCAAGCTGGAAGAGCTGCCGAACACGCGCGTGATGCTGACCCGCGACGCCGACTTCTTCGTGCCGCTGGGCCAGCGCGTGGAAAAGGCGAGGAAGGTGCAGGCCGACCTGTTCGTCTCGATCCACGCGGACGCCTTCATCCAGCCCTCCGCGCGCGGCTCCTCGGTCTTCGTGCTGTCGGAAAAAGGCGCGAGCTCGAGCGCGGCGCGCTGGCTGGCGGCCGACCAGAACAAGGCCGACCTGATCGGCGGCGTGAACCTCGGCACCCACGACAAGCAGCTCGCCAGCGTGCTGTTCGACCTGTCGACCACGGCGCAGATCAACGACAGCATGAAGCTCGGCAAGGCCGTGCTGAGCGAGATCGGCGGCATCAACCGCCTGCACAAGGGTTCGGTCGAGCAGGCCGGCTTCGCCGTGCTGAAGGCCCCGGACATCCCCTCGATCCTGGTCGAAACCGCCTTCATCTCGAACCCGGAAGAGGAAGCGCGGCTGAAGGACGACGCCTACCAGAACCAGCTCGCCGACGCGATCACGAAAGGCATCAAGCGCTACTTCGCGTACAATCCGCCGCTGGCGAAGAGCCGAATGACCTGATCTCAGCCTGGAGGGTTTTGACGTGAGCGTTACTACTACTCAATTCGGGCAACTGCCCGCCCTGCTGCTGCGCGCGCCGGACGGCGCCGAAGCCACCATCACCCTGTACGGCGCCCACCTGGTGTCCTGGAGGCCAGCGCACAGCGCTGGCCGCGAAGGGCAGCCCGGCGAAGCCGGGCCGGAGCGCATGTTCATGAGCAGCCTGTCCGCGCTCGACGGCAGCCGCGCCATCCGCGGCGGCGTGCCGGTGATCTTTCCGCAATTCGCAGAACGCGGCGAAGGCATGCGCCACGGCTTCGCCCGCGTCAGCACCTGGCGCTTGCTCGACAGCGGCGAACAGGACGGCGCCGCGTTTGCCCTGCTGGGCCTGAACCAGGACGACCTGTCGCCGCAGGCTTCGAGCGCCTGGGCCTATGCCTTCGAGCTGGCGCTGCGGGTGAGCGTGCAAGGCGCCAGCCTGGCGCTGTCGCTCGAAGTGCGCAACACCGGCACCCACCCCTTCTCCTTCTCCAGCGCCCTGCACACCTACCATCTGGTCGAGGACGTCGAAGCCGTGCGCATCGACGGCGTGCAGGCCGAGACCCTGGCCCTGACCGACAAGCTGGACCAGGTGTTCGAGCGCATCGCCGGGGCGATCACCTTCGACAACGGCGCCGACAAGCTGTTGCTGCAGCAGCGCGGCTTCACCGATGCGGTGGTGTGGAATCCGGGCGCGGCCGATGCCGCCGCGCTGTCCGACCTCGAAGACGAGGAGTACCGGCGCTTCGTCTGCATCGAACCGGCCCTGCTCCAGCCGCAGACCCTGGAACCGGGCGGCAGCTGGAAGGGCGAATACCGGGTGGGGCCGGCTACTTCCTGACGCGCTCGAAGCTCAGCTGGTCGATCATCCGCCACGGCTTGTCGCCGGCGTGGACTTCATAGGCCATGTGGAAGCTGTCGTTCGATTTGCGCTCGAACACGAAGCGCTCCTCGCGCAGGGGCTCGCTTGATATCGTGCGGACGAACACCACCTTGCCGTCCTGCCAGCCCTCGCTGGCGAACGTGCGCGCGCCGCCGCCGTTGTCGTTGACGGTCATGACCAGCTTGCGCGAGCCGCTCTCGATGCCCCACAGGCCGAGCGCCTTGTAGCTGTTCGGCGCGCGGTCGGTGTGGCGGTACTGCAACCACTGGCCGTCCAGTTCGGGCGTGAAGCTGACCTCGGCCTCGATCGGGCGGCCGGAGGCGAAGGCGCCCTTGCCGCTCCATTCGCCGCCGAAGAAGGCGGCCATCTCGGCGGGCACGCGGGTCGGCGCGGCAGGGGTCTGGGAAAAGGCGGGAATGGCGGCGCAGGCGAACAGCGCCGCCGCCAGGATGCGGGCAGTCAGGGTCATGGCGAGGAGCTTAGTTGGATTCCTTGATCATCCGGCCCGAGGTCGACTGCACCGGGCGCGCATTCAGCGGATACAGGCGCGAGAACAGCGCCATCTGGGCCGGCGAGGCCTGGCGCGGCTGCTTGAACACCAGCCACAGCACGCCTTCGGTGCAGGGCGGCTCGGTGAGCGAACCCATGTAAGTGAAGTATTCACGCTTTTCAGGCAGCGCATCCTTCGGGTCGATCACGATCGAGGGCGATACGACCTCGTTCTTTTCGAGCGGCAGGTTGTCCCAGATGGTCTGCACCAGGCTGTGCGGCTGGCCGCGTTCGAGCAGCACGGCGATGATCGCGATCTTGCCGTCATAGCTCTTGTGCACCAGGTGCATGACCATTTCCGTGCCCTTGCCGTTGATGCGCTCTTCCGACGGACGGTGGAAGTGGAACTGCTGCAGCTCGTAGGTCTGGTTGCCGACCGTGATGAAATTGCCGCCGCCGACCGTCACCTGGACGGTGTGGCCGTTGTTCACCTCGTTGAAGGAGGACGGGTGGTAGTCGAAACCGATCTGCTCTAGGTTGACCTTGATGCCATCGCGCAGGTCGATCGGCGACTGGCGGTTGCCGGTGCCGCACTTGGCCCAGTCGACATTGATCTTGGACCAGTTGGCCGGGCCGAGTTCGCCCTCGTAGGACCAGACGGTGCCATGCTTGGGCGCGGCGGCCAGGATCGCAGCCGCGGCGGCGGCCTTCTCTTCCTCGCGGCGCCTGGCGTCGGCGGCCTTTTTTGCGCGTGAGGCCGCGCTGGCGCGGGCCTGCTGGCGTTCGCGCAGCTCGGCCAGGCGCTCGGCGATCTTGGCCGAGAGGGCGACTTCGGCGGCTTCTTCATCCTGTGGGGCGGGTGCGGCCTTCTTGGCCGGTGCCTCTTTCTTGCCCGGCAAGGGTTCCTTGGCCGCGTCCTTGGCCATCTGTTCCTTGGTCGGCATCGAGGCCGACGCCGGCTTCGACACGGAGGCCGCCAGTCTGGCTGCCGCGGCGGGGGCAGGATCGTTCGCGCTTGCGCTCAGGACGACGCAGCTGCAAGCGAACAGGGCGATCAGGTTACGCATGGGATTCCAGTAGTGTTGCTGTCCCATGCTTTATCGGCGCGGGCAAGGGTAAACTTGAGCGCCGTAAACACACAGCGCGCCGTCGAAGCGGCGCGCTGCAGGAATGACAAGGTGCGCTTTCAGCGGCTGAGCATGCGGCGCCCGAACTTGTAGATGCCGCCCAGGGCCAGCGGCACCACGGCGGCGCCGACACCGATCAGCACGATGGCGGTCAGGTGATCGCGCACGATGGGAATGTTGCCGAAGAAGTAACCGGCGGTCACGAGACCGGCCACCCACAGGACGGCGCCGGTGATGTTGAACATCTGGAAACGCGCATGCGTCATCTCCGAAATGCCGGCCACGAAGGGAGCGAAGGTCCGCACCACCGGCACGAAGCGCGCCAGGATGATGGTCTTGCCGCCGTGCCTTTCGAAGAAATCGTGGGTGCGCTGCAGCGCATCCTTGTTCAGCCAGCGGTAATCATGGGTGAAGACGCGGTGACCGATGGCCCCGCCGATGTAATAGTTCAGGGTATTCCCGGTAACGGCGGCAATGATCAGCAGCGCCATCAACAGCGGATAACTCATCTCGCCGGTGGCGCAGAAGGCGCCGGCGATGAACAGCAGGGTGTCGCCCGGGAAGAAGAACAGCACCACGAGACCGGTCTCGCAGAACACGATCGCGAACAGGACCGCATAGACATACACACCGTACTGGGCCAGCAGGGTGCCCAAGGTCTTATCGACGTGCAGAAGCATGCCGAAGAGTTGCATCAGATCCATAATCATCCTAAATGGTAGCGCCGAATCATACCATCAGACCGTCTTCAAAAAATGGCCCCGGGGTCAAGATCATGGAGAGAATTTGTACTTTCCGGATTACAATCGTTCGAATAAGAATGACAAGGAGAGAAAGATGGCTTACCGGAAGCTTCACCACGCCGTGCTGCTCGGGATTGCAGCCTTGATGGCAACGGGCGCAGGCGCCGCCGACAAGAAGGCGGAGAAGGAACTGCCGCCCAAACCCAGCGTCGGCGACGTACTGAAAGGCTCGACACCGGGCGACTGGCGCCCGCTCGACCCCGACAACACGCTCTATATGGAGCTGCCGGGCGGCCGCGTGGTAATCGAACTGGCGCCGGACTTCGCCCCCAACCACGTCAGGAACATCAAGGCGCTGGCGCGCGAACACTATTACGACGGCCTGGCCATCATCCGCTCGCAGGACAACTTCGTCGTGCAATGGGGCGATCCGCACGAAGACGATGAGCAGGTGCGCAAGGTAAAGAGCGCGCAGAAAACCCTACCGGCCGAATTCACCGTGCCGCTGGCAAACGACCGTCACTTCGTCCGCATGCGCGACATCGACGGCTTCGCGCCCCAGATCGGCCATTCGGGCGGCTTCCCGGTCGGCCGCGATCCGAAGGCGGGCCGCACCTGGCTGGCCCATTGCTACGCCATGGTCGGCGTCGCCCGCGGCAACGAGTCCGACAGCGGCGGCGGCACCAGCCTCTACGTCGTCACCGGCCAGGCGCCGCGCCAGCTCGACCGCAACATCACCGTGGTCGGCCGGGTGGTATCGGGCATGCCGCTGCTGTCGACCCTGCCGCGCGGCCCGGCGCCGATGGGCTTCTACGAGCAGCCGGGGCAGCAGCTGCCGATCGGCGCGGTGAAGGTCGCCGCCGACGTCCCGGAAGCCGCACGCAGCCGCCTCGAAGTGATGCGCACCGACAGCGCCACCTACCAGTCCGTCCTCGAAGCCCAACGCAACCGCGGCGGCCCCTGGACCAAGTACACACCGAACTACCTCGACCTCTGCAACGCCCAAATCCCGGTACGCGAGCAAAAATAAATTCGGGGTCAGAGCACATTACCGCTGAAATTCGGGGTCAGAGCACTTTTTTGGGCAATGGTTAGAAGGTAACTCAACCGGCCAGTTTCCCTCTGCGGCACGACGGTGGCGCTACTTGAACCGGGCCGATCAGCCGTCCGGCGAAATGTGCTCTGACCCCGAATTTGCAGAAAAATGTGCTCTGACCCCGAATTTTGGAAAAATCGGACAGCCATGCTTTGCCATGTGGCGGCGAGCTATAATTTGTGAATGAACGCCCCGGCCCCCACCCACCGCCCCATCCAGCAGCTTCCTGACCAGCTCATCTCGCAGATCGCCGCCGGCGAGGTCGTCGAGCGGCCCTCGGCCGTGGTCAAGGAATTGCTGGAGAACGCACTCGATGCCGGCGCCACCCAGGTCACGATCCGTCTCGAGGAAGGCGGCGTCAAGCGCATCGCCATCACCGACAACGGCCGCGGCATTCCGCCGGAAGAGCTGCCGCTCGCACTGGCCCGCCACGCGACCTCGAAGATCGCCTCGCTGACCGACCTCGAAAACGTCAACACCCTCGGCTTCCGCGGCGAGGCGCTGGCTTCGATCGCCTCGGTGGCGGCGGTCAGCATCACCTCGCGCACGCCGAACGCGCCCCACGCCTGGGAGATCGTCGGCTCGCACCAGGGCACGGTCTCGCCCTCCTCCGGCGCCTTCGGTACCACGATCGACGTGCAGGACCTGTACTTCAACACGCCGGCGCGCCGCAAGTTCCTGAAATCCGACCAGACCGAGTACGGCCACTGCGCCGAAGTCGTGCGCCGCATCGCGCTGGCCCGTCCGGACGTGTCGTTCAGCCTGACCCACAACGGCCGCACCATCGACCACTGGAACGTCAGCGAGCCCGCCAAGCGCAGCGCCCAGATCCTCGGCAACGACTTCGCCGAGGCCAGGTTGCAGCTCGACGAAGCCGCCGGTCCGCTGCGCCTGCACGGCTACGTCGGCCTGCCGACCGCCTCCAAGGCGCGCGCCGACGGCCAGTTCTTCTACGTGAACGGCCGCTTCGTGCGCGACAAGCTGCTGGTCCACGCGGTGAAGGCCGCCTACCAGGACGTGCTGCACGGCGACCGCTTCCCCAGCTACGTGCTGTCGCTGGAGCTGGACCCCGCCATGGTCGACGTCAACGTGCACCCCTCGAAGATCGAGGTGCGCTTCCGCGACAGCCGCGCCGTCCACCAGTTCGTGTTCCACGCGGTGCAGCGCGCGCTCGCCCAGACCTCGGCCACGGCCCACGGCAACGCACCGGCGCCGGTCAGCGCGGCCGAGATCGCGCCCTCGGGCGCGTCCTGGGGTGGCGGCTTCGGGCGGGATTCCGGAATCAGCGGCACCCCGGCCTGGCGCCGCCCGCACGAGCAGACCTCGTTCGGCTCGCAGCTCACGCCCACGTCGCCGTATGCCTCGACCTTCTCGCCCTCGCCCCACCCGGCCGGCAGCCGCTGGGATGCCCAGCCTTCCGGCGCCGGCGTGGCCCAGCGCACCGAAAGCTACGGCGCCCTGTTCGCCGGCGTGAAGGACGCCGATGCCGCGCAGGCCAAGCCCGCACCGTCCGGCTTCGAAATACCGCTGCCCGCCACCACCGCACCGGCACACGACGACGACTTCCCGCTCGGCTTCGCCCTGGCCCAGCTGCACGGCATCTACATCCTCGCCCAGAACCGCAAGGGCCTGGTACTGGTCGACATGCACGCGGCCCACGAGCGCATCCTCTACGAGCAGCTGAAGAATGCCCTCGACGCCCAGGCCGGCGGCGAACAGATGCAGGTGCAGCAGATGCTGATCCCGGTGACCTTCTTCGCCGACGCCGTCGAAGTCGGCACGGCCGAAGAAAACCGCGAGACGCTGCAGGCGCTCGGCTTCGACATCACGGCGGTCTCGCCGACCACGCTGGCAGTGCGCGCCGTACCGACCCTGCTGAAGAACGCCGATGCGCAGACGCTGGCCCGCGACGTGCTGCGCGACGTACGCGAATACGGCGGCTCGCGCGTGCTGATCGAGCGCCGCAACGAGCTGCTCGGCACCCTCGCCTGCCATACCGCGGTGCGCGCCAACCGCATCCTGTCGGTGCAGGAGATGAACGCCCTGCTGCGCCAGATGGAAGCGACCGAACGCGCCGACCAGTGCAACCACGGCCGCCCGACCTGGGTGCAGCTCGAGATCTCCGCACTGGACAAGCTGTTCCTGCGCGGCCAGTAATTGCCTCGTTATTTATGAATATGAATCACAAACCGATGGCAGTCGCCATCATGGGCCCGACCGCGTCCGGCAAGACCGCCGCCGCGCTCAGCATCGCCAGGGAGATGCCGGTCGAGATCATCTCGGTCGACTCGGCCCTGGTCTATCGCGAGATGGACATCGGCACCGCCAAGCCGAGCCCCGAAGAACTGGCCAGCGTGCCGCACCACCTCATCGACATCATCGACCCGCTCGAGTCCTACTCCGTCATGCAGTTCCGCGAAGACGCGATCCGGCTGGTGGCCGGGATCCAGGCGCGCGGCAAGCTGCCGCTGCTGGTCGGCGGCACGATGATGTACTTTAAAGGGCTGGTCGACGGCCTCGACGACCTGCCGACCGCCGATGCCGAGGTCCGCGCCCGCATCGATGAGGAAGCCGCGCGCATCGGCTGGCCCGGCATGCACGCCAGGCTGCGCGAACTCGATCCGGCCACGGCCGACCGCCTGGCGCCGAACGACGCCCAGCGCATCAACCGCGCGCTGGAGATCATCGAACTGTCCGGCAAGCCGATGTCCGAACTGCTGGCCAGGCGCGAGAAGACCGAGCTGCCCTTCGAACTGCTCTCGTTCGCGCTGGAGCCGTCCGACCGCGCGGTGCTGCACAAGCGCATCGCACAGCGCTTCGACCAGATGCTGGGCAGCCGCGACGACGAAGGCATCGTGGCCGAAGTGGCAAGGCTGCGCGCCCGCGGCGACCTGGACCTGAGCTTGCCGTCGATGCGCTGCGTCGGCTACCGGCAGAGCTGGGAATACCTCGACGGCCAGTACGACCGCGCACAGCTGCGCGAGAACGGCATCGTCGCCACCCGCCAGCTGGCCAAGCGCCAGCTGACCTGGCTGCGTTCGATGCCGGAGCGGATCGTGGTCGATTGTCTGGCGAAAGATGCAACGGCCCAGGTTCTGGGCGTGCTGGACAAGCACATTCGAAGCGCGTAACCTTGACAGTCTTGTGTGCGGACGGCATAATGCCCTCCGCTTTGGTGATATAGCTCAGCTGGTTAGAGCACAGCACTCATAATGCTGGGGTCGGTGGTTCAAGTCCACCTATCACCACCAGATTTCAAGCGAGATGGCTTGGCTCCTCAAAGGCTAGGCCATTTTGTTTTTAGTACCGTTTTAGATGGTGATATAGCTCAGCTGGTTAGAGCACAGCACTCATAATGCTGGGGTCGGTGGTTCAAGTCCACCTATCACCACCACATATAAGCCGCAAAAAGCCCAGCTCGTTGAGCTGGGCTTTTTTGCATTTCTGGGCCATATTTTGTTCTACAGAAGCACGAAAATGCCAACTAAAACTGCTGAAGGCGCCTCATAATTTCTTTACTTTTCGGAAACTTCGGTGTTAGACTATAGTTACAATAATGAAAAATCTAACAATGAATAATATTATCTTCCCGAGTATTGAGGCGACATTCACAGGATTGTCAGCTGCATTTGCTATTGTTGCGTTAGTAATTGCAACTATTTTTGTTTTCTTTAGATCTACTATTACGACTTCTGTAAAGTTGCTTGGTAGCATAATGGTCTTGGCTCTAGCATTTGCCGCACACAATGCTGCTGTTTATGCATTAGGAATCTTCATTATCGCGACTTTGGTAACTGATCTTGATTTTCTGGAGAAACTTGCAGCAATTTTTTGGAACCGAGATAAATATTGGGAATACCGTCTAGGGACAGCTTCTCCAGCCCAAGTGGCAGCGAAAGTTGCTACAGAAGCTCAGCAAGAAATTGTCGAAGAAGTCGATAATAACGGTGATTTAAAATCAGAACCCGAAACTGTGATAGTTGAGGAATCCGCAAAAAAAGAAGTAAATGTTAAATCATCAGTAAGCGATCAAAATACAGCGATTGCCGAACGCACTGATCAACCATTAAGTTTCTCCACACAGGAACAAACTGCATCAGCAGCAACGCAAAGTTATCGAACAAAAATCAATGAAACAATCGTAAAGGCATTTGCATTTGAACAATCCGCACAGCAAGCTTTGAGATTAATTTCTCACGAACTTGAAATAAAATCATTACATCCTAATGCAGTGATCTCAACACCTGATGGGCCAGTGGAAATTGACGCCATCATAGAAACCTTAAATGGGGATCTTGTCGTTGAAATAAAACACTCTAAGCGTCCACATATTTTGCTGAATGTAGTTTCGGCCTTGCGCCGCGCAACTCAAGCATATGACGCTTATGGAAAGCAGAGAGGCGTAACAAGAAAGATAATACCGGTAGCCATTCTCCCGACACTTGGTATCCAAGGGGAATGCAAGCGTGATCAAATTCTCATTCTCAGACTTGATCCCGAAACAAAGAGATTTACAAATCTTGAAGAGTTTAAGTTAGCACTACACAACTACCATTGAATTAGAGGTACAAAGTCGTCGCTTCTCACGAATCGACGACTTTTTCTTTGTTCACTGACCTTCCGGCCCAAGAGCGTGAATCCACCGCACCTCCGCCGTATCAACTTCTTCAGCATTGAAACCACCAACTCGGCGGTCTGGTCAAAATCCCTCCGGCTCAAAATCCCGTTATGCGCATGTGTATACCGTACCGGTACCACCAGATTCACGGTCGGCACCCCGCCATTGCTCTTCTGGATCTCGGCCGAATCGTCGCCATAGTCCTGCACCAAATCAAGCGGCAGCTTGCGCTCAGCCGCAGTCTGCTTCACGAAGGCGGTCAGCTTCCGATTTGTCAGCGCCGACGAGTCGTACAGGAAGATGCCCGGCCCGGCGCCTAGCTTCACCTACGTCTCTTCCGGCTTGCCGTGATGCGGCGGACCATGCCGCCCAGCTCGTCCATGTGGGCGTCGACCATGATTTTTCGGCCCTCCAGAACCTGGGGTGGCGATGATCGGGCCCATGCCGTCGTAAGTGAGCGAGCTGGCCAGCGGTTTCATCATCCCCACCAGCACGGCCCATACCGCCCCTCGAAGCTTGGCGGCCCGCGGCGGCGTCGAGCTTTTGCAGGGTTTCGGCGGTAAGATCAAGGGCGGAAGCGGCAATGGCGCGAAAGGAAGCCGCCAGCAGCGCGATGGTGGCGGTAATGCGACGGGTGGTGTTCACTTGGAATTCTCGTTATCGTTGTGTTGGCGGGCGGCGCCCCATGCTGTCGAGCATGCCAATAAAATGCCAGCCTTGCGCAAACATTCACGGAGCACCCCGATGACCGACCACACCGCCGAACCGACCCGCCGCGAAGCCGCCGCCCGCCAGGCCATCAAGAACGGCTTCGACATGGAAGACGAGGATTCCGGCGTCGCCATGTTCGTCGCCTTTCACCTAGAAGAGCTCCCGCCCGGATACTGGCAGGAGAAGATGGGAACAAGCCGCCCGGATCCCGCCGCCGTGCTCGACATCCTCGAGCTGCGCGGCTACTCAGGCGAAGATGACGACATGGAATACTTCGATTTCACCCTGCCGGGCAAGGTGACCGACTACGTCATCAGCGTGCGCTTCGACGCCAAAGGCAAGGTCGACGAGATCTCGATGGAGAGCTAGGCCATCGCCGAAGGCTGGCTGAAATGCTCAACCAGAAAATCAATGAACACCCTGCTCCGCGCCGCCTGATTCCGCCGGTTCAGGTAATACACGAACAGATCCGCCGACGGCAGCCGGTACGCCGGCAGCACGATCTTCAGCCGTCCACTCTCCACATAGCGCGCCAGGTCCCACTCCGAGCGCACCAGAATGCCGTGCCCGTCCAGCGCCCAGCCCAGCACGATGTCGCCGTCGTTGCTCGACAGCGCGCCATGCACCTTCACCACCTCGCTGTGCTCCTCTCCCTCGCCTGAATAGAAGCGCCAGACGCCGTGCGCCTCGTCGTTCTGGCGGTGCACGATGCAGCGGTGCCGCGTCAGGTCGCCCAGGCACGCCGGCACGCCATGCCGCTGCAGGTACATGGGCGACGCGCACAGGAAGCGCCGGTTGCTCATCACGCGGCGCGCGTTCAGGCGTTTATCCGGCAGCGCGCCGAAGCGGATCGCCAGGTCGTAGCCGCTCTCGACCAGGTCGACCGGACGGTCGGTCACTTCCATCTGCACCTCGACCTGCGGGTAGCGCTTCGCGAATTCGGAGACGATCGGTGCGATCGTGGTGCGGCCGAAGCCCAGGGTCGCGTTCACGCGCAGCAGGCCCTTGGGCGCCGCGCGGCCGCTCGACACCGCATCCTCCATCTCGCGAATGCTGGCGAGGATGCGGCCCGCGTGCGCCAGGTAGGTCTCGCCTTCGCTGGTCAGGCTGATGCGGCGCGTGGTGCGGTTCACCAGGCGCACGCCGAGCCGCGCCTCCAGCTGGGCCAGGCGCTTGGTGGCCGCGGGCGGCGTCAGGTCGAGGGCGCGCGCGGCCGCGGCCAGGCTGCCGTGGCGCGCCACCAGCGTGAAGAATTCCATGTCGGCCGTGTGGTCGGGTTTCATCCGGCATTCACCTCAAGTTAATAATCAATTCGACGCGGGGAAATTATAGACGGGGAGGCAGGGGCTAAGCTGGGGACTTCATTGACACCCACGCAGGCAGCCATCATGAGAATCGTCGAGATCCGCGAACAGACCCTCCCCATCAGCTCTTCCATCCGCAACGCCTACATCGACTTCAGCAAGATGACGCTGAGCCTGGTGGCGGTGATCACCGACGTGGTCAAGGACGGCAAGCCGGTGGTCGGCTACGGCTTCAATTCGAACGGCCGCTACGGCCAGGGCAAACTGATGCGCGAGCGCTTCATCCCGCGCATCCTGGAAGCCGAGCCAGGCTCCCTCGTCAACGACAAGGGCGACAACCTCGATCCGCACAAGATCTGGGACTGCATGTTCACCAACGAGAAGCCGGGCGGCCACGGCGAGCGCTCGGTGGCGATCGGCACCATCGACATGGCGGTGTGGGATGCGGTCGCCAAGATCGAAGGCGTGCCGCTGTTCCAGCTGCTGGCGGACCGCTACGGCAACGGCCGGCCCGACCGCAAGGTCTTCGTCTACGCGGCCGGCGGCTACTACCATCCCGGCCAGGACCATGAGGCGCTGAAGAACGAGATGCGCAGCTACATCGACCGCGGCTACACGGTGGTCAAGAAGAAGATCGGCGGCGCCTCGCTGGATGAAGACCTGCGCCGCATCGACTCCATCCTGTCCGTGCTGCAGGACGGCCAGAAGCTGGCGGTGGACGCCAACGGCCGCTTCGACCTCGACACCGCGATCCGGTACGCGAAAGCGCTGTCGCAGTACGACCTGTTCTGGTACGAGGAAGCCGGCGACCCGCTCGACTTCGAGCTGCAGGCGACCCTGCGCAACTATTACGACAAGCCGATGGCGACCGGCGAGAACCTGTTCTCGATGCAGGATGCGCGCAACCTGGTCCGCTACGGCGGCATGCGTCCGGACCGCGACTGGCTGCAGTTCGACTGCGCCCTGTCCTACGGCCTGGTCGAGTACCTGCGCACGCTGGACATGCTGCACCAGCACGGCTGGTCGCGCACTCGCTGCATTCCGCACGGCGGCCACCAGATGTCGCTGAACATCGCGGCCGGCCTCGGCCTGGGCGGCAACGAGTCCTATCCGGACCTGTTCCAGCCTTTCGGCGGCTTCCCGGATGGCGTGAAGGTGGAGAACGGCTATGTGACGATGCCGGACCTGCCGGGCATCGGCTTCGAGGGCAAGGCGGACCTGTTCCGCGAGATGCGGAAGCTGTCGGCCTGAGTCATTCCTCGCCGACGTCGGCATCTTCTCCCAGCGCGAACTCGCCGCGCTGGAAAGCCTCGAGTACGGCCTGGGCTTGCGTCAGATGCTCCTGCGGCACCAGGATGCGCACCCCGCCCAGGGCCGGCGCCAGCAGCAGGTCGGTCTGTACCAGGTTGGCATCGGCAAGCACCGCCGGGACGCCGGCTGCGACCAGGCACCCCTGCACCAGGCTGGCTTCCATGGGGATCAGATAACGCGCGAGTTCGAGCAGATCGCGGCCGGGCAGCAGCCCGGCCTCCGGCGTGCCTGCCAGCAGTGCATTCAATGCGTGTGTCATGACGGCTCCCTGAAGATCGACGGCTGTGTACTCATCTTAGCAGCATCGGCAGCGCGGACAACAGATACAGCACCACGCCGATCAGGCCGCCGACCACCGTACCGTTGATGCGGATGTACTGCAGGTCCTTGCCGATGTTGAGCTCGACCTGCTCGGACATCTCGCGGCTGTCCCAGTTCTTGACGGTGTCGGCGATGTGGCGCGTCAGGAAGCCCGCGAACTCGGGCGCCGCGCCGCGCGCCGCCAGCTCCAGGTTCTCGTTGAGCGAGGCGCGTAGTAGCGGATCCTCGGCCAGCGTGCGCCCGACCCAGGCGCCGGTCGCTTCGAGGCGCCGGCGCAGCACCGAATCTTCTTTCTCGAGGTCGGCCTTGATCCAGGCTTTCAGGTCGCTCCACAGCGAGCCGAGATAGCCGTTCAGGGTCTCGTCGCCGATCAGGTAGCGCTTGATGTCCTCGCCCTTCTCCAGGAAGGCGGGGTCGTCCTGCAGACGAGTGATGAAGTCGGCCGTGAAGGCGTCGAAGCGCTGGCGCAGCGGGTGCTGCGGATCCTCGC
The DNA here is from genome assembly GCF_056399665.1 of Massilia sp. 01N410. Taxonomy (NCBI): domain Bacteria; kingdom Pseudomonadati; phylum Pseudomonadota; class Betaproteobacteria; order Burkholderiales; family Oxalobacteraceae; genus Massilia; species Massilia sp. 01N410. Next base: position 149,872 of record NZ_JBFTRV010000005.1, read on the forward strand.
TGACGCGCTTGAGGATGCCGGCGGCCAGCTTGACCGTCAGGTCCGCGCCCTTCCTGCCGATGAGTTCCGAGGGCAGCATCTTTTCCATGAAGGCGTATTCCTCGCGCAGCCAGTCGACGATGCCGTGGGCGATCACGGCCTGGGTCTCCTCGTTGGCCAGCAGTTTCGCCAGCTGGACGATGCCTTCGTCGAGCAGCTCCTGGTGGCGGCCGTCGCGGGTCACGCTCTCCAGGATGGTGCCGGCGGTCTTCGACAGGTCGACGGCCTGGATCATGCCGTGCACGGCGCGGCGCACGAAGTTCTGCACCGCGGCGTCCTCGATGAAGTCGAGCGCCCAGCCGGCCGTCCTGACCAGGTAACGTCCCAGCTGCCGGGTGTTCTCGGGGTGCGTGAGCCAGTCGGCCACCTTCTGCGCCGGGTCGTGGCGCTGGATCAGGCGCACGATGGAATCGGTGTCGAGGAATTTCTCGTGCACGAAGGCACCCAGGTTGTCGGCGATGCGGTGCTTGTTGGCGGGGATGATCTCGGTGTGGCGCGAAACGAAGGGAATCGGGATGTGCCGGAACAGCGCGGCAACCGCGAACCAGTCGGCCAGCGCGCCCACCATCGCGGCTTCGGCGAAGGCTTTCAGCAGGCCGGTCCACCAGTTCTGTGGAAGGAACAAGGACAGCACGAACAGCGCGGCCGCGCCGCCGAAGAAGGACAGCGCCAGCCGCTTCGACTGGCGAAGTTCCGCACTCTTTGTATTCATGCCTCCATGTTAGCTCAGCCTAGACGACGCCGGCGCGCAGCAGTGCCTCGACGCTGGCCGCGCTCCAGCCCCAGTCGGCCAGCACGGCGGCGCCATCCTGGCCGGGACTGGATGGCGCCGGACCGAGCTCCGCGGGGGTGCGCGAAAAGCGCGGCGCCGGCGCCGGCTGGGTCACGCCGTCGCGCTCGACGAAGGTCGCGCGCGCCGCATTGTGCGGGTGGCGCGGCGCCTCGTCCATGTCGAGCACGGGGGCGAAGCAGACGTCGGTTCCTTCCAGCAGCGCGCACCATTCGTCGCGGGTGCGGGTGGCGAACAGCGCGGCGAAACTGCGCTTCAGCCCGGGCCAGCCGGCCTGCCGCCATTGCTTGCGGAATTGCGGATCGTCGGCGCCGCTCAGCTCCAGCAGCTGGGCATAGAACTGCGGTTCGATCGCGCCGATCGAGATGAACTTTCCATCTGCGCAGGCATAGCAGTCGTAGAAGGGAGCGCCGCCGTCGAGCAGATTGGCTTCGCGTTCATCGCTCCAGGAACCGAAGGCGCGCAGGCCATACATCATGGAACCCAGCAGCGCGGCGCCGTCCGTCATGGCGGCATCGACCACCTGGCCCCGGCCCGAACTCTTCGCTTCGAAGGCCGCGCAGACCACGCCGAAGGCCAGCATCATGGCGCCGCCGCCGAAGTCGCCGACCAGGTTCAGGGGCGGAGTCGGCGGACTGTCCGCCCGTCCCATCGCATGCAGCATGCCGGACAGCGCCACATAGTTGAGGTCATGCCCGGCCGCCTGCGCCAGCGGCCCGGTCTGGCCCCAGCCGGTAACGCGGCCATACACCAGCCGCGGGTTGCGGTCCATGCAGGGATCGGGGCCGAGCCCCAGCCTCTCCATCACGCCGGGGCGGAAGCCTTCGACCAGCACGTCGGCCTTCGCCACCAGGTCGAGCAGCAGCTGGCGGGCCCGCGGGTCCTTCAGGTCCAGCGCCAGCGAGCGCCGGCCGCGCGCCATCACATCGAACTTCGTGCCCAGCATCGGATACGGGTTCGGCGCCGCCGGATCGGGCTTGCGGTCGATGCGGATCACGTCCGCGCCCATGTCGGCCAGCATCATGGCGGCGAAGGGGCATGGGCCGATGCCGACCATTTCGATTACTTTCAATCCTTTCAGGGGTCCTGGCATGTATGTCTCGCATCACAAGGAACGGGCGATGATCTCTTTCATGATCTCGTTGGCGCCGCCATAGATGCGTTGCACGCGGGCGTCGAGATACATCTGCGCGATCGGGTACTCCAGCATGTAGCCGTAGCCGCCGAACAGCTGCACACACTGGTCCACGATCTTGCACTGCAGGTCGGTGATCCAGTACTTGGCCATCGAGGCCTGCACCGTGTCCATGCGGCCGGTCATCACATCCTGGATGCAGCGGTCGACGAATACGCGCGCAACGAAGGCCTCGGTCTTCGCCTCGGCCAGCACGAAGCGGGTATTCTGCATCTCGATCAGGGCCTGGCCGAAAGCCTTGCGCTGCTTCGCATGCTCGACCGTCAGCTTGATCGCACGCTCGATCGAGGCCACCCCGCACACGCCGACGATGGTGCGCTCGTAGGGCAGCTCGGTCATCAGCTGGGCAAAGCCGTGGCCCTCCCCACCGCCCAGCACGTTCTGCAGCGGCACGTGGGCGTCGTCGAAGAACAGCTCGCAGGTGTCCTGGCCCTTCTGTCCCACCTTCTCCAGGATGCGGCCGACACGGAATCCGGGATTGTCCCTGGTCTCCAGCAGCAGCAGCGAAACGCCTTTCGCGCCGGCCGCCGGGTCGGTCTTGGCGACCACCAGGACCAGGTCGGCCATATAGCCGTTCGAAATGAAAGTCTTGGAACCGTTCAGGCGGTAGCCGTCCCCGGTACGGGTGGCCGTGGTGCGGATGCCTTTCAGGTCGGAGCCGGCGCCCGGTTCGGACATGGCGATGGCCGCGATCGTCTCGCCGCGCGCCAGCCGCGGCAGGTATTTGACTTTCTGCTCTTCCGTGCCCTGGTTCAGCAGGTAGTGCGCGACGATGGCGTGTACGTGCAGGCCGAAGGCGGTGTCGCCGGCATGGCAGAGCTCTTCGAACACCACGCACTGGTGGGCGAAGCTGCCGCCCGAGCCGCCGTATTCCTCGGGGATGTCGGCCAGCAGCAGGCCCATCTCGCCGGCCTTCCGCCAGACCTCGCGGTCGACGTGCTGCTGTTCGCGCCAGCGCTGCTGGTGCGGGACCACCTCATGATCGATAAAGCGGCGCACGGCATCGCGAAAGCCTTCGAGTTCGGCGTCCATCCAGGGAGAGACGTAGTCCATGTGCCCTCCTTACACGCGGTACATGGTGACGACGCAGGCGCCGCCCAGGCCCAGGTTGTGCTGCAGCGCGACCCTTGCGCCCTCGACCTGGCGCGCGCCCGCGCTGCCGCGCAGCTGGTGGGTAAGCTCGAAGCATTGCGCCAGGCCGGTGGCGCCCAGCGGATGGCCCTTCGACAGCAGGCCGCCGGACGGGTTGGTGACGACCTGGCCGCCGTAGGTGTTGTCGCCGTCGCGGATGAATTTGTCGGCGCCGCCTTCCGGGCACAGACCCAGGGCCTCGTACGTGATCAGTTCGTTGTGCGCGAAGCAGTCGTGCAGCTCGACCACGTCGAGGTCTTCGGGGCCGACGCCGGACTGGGCGTAGACCTTTTGCGCGGCTTCCCTGCTCATGTCGTAGCCGACCAGGCGCATCATGTCGTTCGCATCGAAGGTGCTCGGTCTGTCGGTGGTCATGGCCTGGGCGGCGATGTGGACGTCGGCGCGCAGGCCGTGCCTCTTTGCGAAGGCTTCCGAAACGAGCACCGCGGCGGCGGCGCCGCAGGTCGGCGGACAGGCCATCAGGCGGGTCATCACGCCGGGCCAGATCTCCGGCGCGTCCAGCACGTCCTGTTCCGTCACTTCCTTGCGGAACAGGGCCAGCGGGTTGTTGACGGCGTGGCGGCTGGCCTTGGCGCGGATGCGGGCGAAGGCGTTCAGGGGCGTGCCGTATTTTTCCATGTGGGCCAGGCCGGCGCCGCCGAAGTAGCGCAGCGCCAGCGGGATCTCAGGCTTGCCGACCAGGCGGTCGGTGACGGCGTCGAAGTCGTCGAAGGGCGCCGGACGGTCGGTGAACACCGAGGCCAATGCACCCGGGCTCATCTGCTCGAAGCCCAGCACCAGCACGCAATCCGCCGCGCCGCTCTGCACCGCCTGGCGCGCCAGGTACAGCGCCGTCGACCCGGTCGAGCAGTTGTTGTTGACGTTGACGATCGGGATGCCGGTCATGCCGACGCCGTACAGGGCCTTCTGGCCGCAGGTCGAATCGCCATACACATAGCCCACATAGGCCTGCTCGACGTCTTCGTAGGCGATGCCGGCATCTTCCAGCGCGGCGCGGGCCGCCAGGGCGCCCATCTCGTGATAGGGGCTGCTTCCGCCCGGCTTGGCGAAGGGGATCATGCCCACGCCGCTGACGAATACTTTCTGGCTCATCGCTGTCTCCTGGTTTTCTCGGTCACGCGACCGGTTTTGGACAATTATAGGTCAACTGTACTAGTCGATAAAGTATAATCGCGACATGGAAACGACACTCGACAGCACGCTGAAGAACAAGGTCTCGGGCACCACCGAGAAGGGCCTGGGCCGGGCGCAGGACATCCTGCAGGCGGCGCGCTCCCTGCTCGCCGCCGAAGGCTATGCCGGGCTGTCGATGCGGCGGGTGGCTGCGGAGGCCGGCATGAGCCTGTCGAACGTGCAGCACTACTACGGCAGCAAGGACCTGCTGCTGGAAGCGCTGCTGCTCACCACCATGGACCTGGTTCAGGGCAAGATGGACGCCATCGCCGCCGCCATGAGCGAGCGCTCGCAGCTGGAGCGCTTCCTGACCACGGTCGACATGTTCCTCGAAGAGATCACCGATCCCGTCACCCACGCGCTGTTCTTCGAGATCTGGGCGCTGGCCTCGCGCAACCCCTTCGCCTCGAAGCTGATGGACAAGATGCTGGGACGCGAGCGCAAGACCGTCTACAACCTGGTCCGCGGCCTGAACCCGGCCATTTCCGACGACGAGACCATGCGGCGCGCGGTGCTGATGGTGGCCCAGATCGAGGGCCTGATGCTGTTCCGCCTGGATAAGCGCCGCCGCCGCGCCCAGTTCGACGAGGTGCGGGCAGCGCTGCGCAAGGCACTTCTCACACTGGCAACCATGCCCTAACACGCCGCGATCTGCCGCGTTCGCATCGGATCGCCCCTTCATCCTCCGCTAATTTTTTTCGCCCCGCGGCCGGATGAAGGCCCATCGTCGCTTATACTGGACAGGTTTATCTTTACAAGGAGGGCCTCGTCCGCATGCACCACAACATCAGTCTGATCACCACCATTGCCGCCGCTCTCGGCTTCGGCTTGCTGTTCGGGATGCTCGCCGTCCGCATGCGGCTGCCGGCCCTGGTCGGCTATCTCGCCGCCGGCGTCCTGATCGGCCCTGCCACGCCCGGCTTCGTGGCCGACGTTGCGCTCGCCTCCCAGCTGGCCGAGATCGGCGTGATGCTGCTGATGTTCGGTGTCGGCCTCCACTTCTCGCTCGACGACCTGCTGGAAGTGAAGGGCATCGCCCTGCCCGGCGCGATCCTGCAGATCACGGTGGCCACACTGATGGGCATCGGGGTCAGCCATCTGTGGGGCTGGGGCCTGGGTGCGGGACTGGTGTTCGGCCTAGCGCTGTCGGTGGCCAGTACCGTGGTGCTGCTGCGGGCGCTCGAAGACCGCGGCCAGCTCGATTCCTTCAACGGCCGCATCGCGGTCGGCTGGCTGGTGGTCGAAGACCTGGTCACGGTGCTGGTGCTGGTGCTGCTGCCGGCGCTGGCCGGCCCGCTGGGCGGCAACGCCGGCGGCGACGGCCACGCTGCCGGCGATTCTCTGTGGCTGGCGCTCGGCAAGACCCTGCTGTCGGTGGGCGCCTTCGTCGCCTTCATGCTGCTGGTGGGCCGCAAGCTCTTCCCCTGGTTCCTGTGGCGCGTGGCCAAGACCGGCTCGCGCGAGCTGTTCACCCTGTCCGTGATCGCGGCCGCGGTCGGCATCGCCTACGGTTCGTCGGAGCTGTTCGGCGTCTCGTTCGCGCTGGGCGCCTTCTTCGCCGGCATGGTGCTGCGCGAATCGGCGCTCTCCCACCGCGCGGCCGAGGAGACCCTGCCGCTGCGCGACGCGTTCTCCGTGCTGTTCTTCGTCTCGGTCGGCATGCTGTTCGATCCGCGCGTGCTGGTCGAGCATCCGCTCGAGCTGCTGGCGGTGGTCGCCATCATCCTGTTCGGCAAATCGCTGGCCGCCTTCGTGCTGGTGCTGGCGCTGCGCTATCCGCTCAACACGGCCATCACCGTCTCGGCCAGCCTGGCCCAGATCGGCGAGTTCTCCTTCATCCTGGCGGCGCTGGGCATGTCGCTGGGCCTGCTGCCGGACCTCGGCCAGAACCTGATCCTGGCCGGCGCCATCATCTCGATCGCGGTGAACCCGTTGATGTTCAAGGCGATCAACCCGCTGCAGGACTGGCTGCGTTCGAAATCGGATCTCGCGCGCCGGCTGGAGCGCTCGGCCGACCCGCTGGCCGAACTGCCGGTGACGGTCACCCACGAACACCTGACCGGCCAGGTGGTGCTGGTCGGCTATGGCCGCGTGGGCCGGCGCATCGCCCAGGAACTGAGCAGGCAGGGCATCCATTACGTGGTGGCGGAACAGAACCGCGAAGTGGTCGAAGAGCTGCGCCGCAAGGACCAGCCGGCGGTGGCCGGCAACGCGGCCGACCCGGCGGTGCTGATCCAGGCCCACATCGCCCGCGCGTCGATGCTGGTGATCGCGACGCCGGATACCTTCCACGTGCGCGCCATGGTCGAGATAGCGAAGGCCCTGAACCCGGGCATCCGCTGCGTGGTGCGCAGCCACAACGAAGAGGAAGCGCGCCTGCTGCGCGAAGACACCGGCGGCACCGTCTTCATCGGCGAGCACGAACTGGCGGCCAGCATGTCGCGCCACGTGCTGCAGGGCCTGGCCGAAGCGCCGGTCGCGGCGCACTGAGGCATCGCCGCGGCGCACGCTTGTCCAGGCGGCAAGCGTGCGTGCCGGGCTCTTGTCATCTTGTACAGTAACTGCTCGGCCACTGCCGGACTTCGACTATCGAGATGCATCGCGCCCACCATCTGTTCGCTTATTTACTCGATCTCTTCCTCGCTTCCGATCCAGCCCTGGAGCGGCTGCGCAGCGGACTGCGCGCCCTGCTCACCGCCGCCATCCTCGCAGCCCTGTTCCTCCTCGTTCCGCGCCTGCTCGGCCTGAAATACGAGCTGACCCTGGCCGGCATCCTGGTGGCGGTGATCGCCGCGGTCGCCCTGCAGGACCCCGGAAGGAAGCAGCAACAGCGGACGATGGCCTGGGTGCCCTTCCTCGCCAGCGCCATCCTCGTCCTCGGCAGCCTGGTGGGCGACCATCCCTGGCTGAGCGGCGGCTGCTTCCTCATCATCATCTTCGCCGCCTTCCAGGCGCGCCGCTTCGGGCCGCGCGGCAGCGGCCTCGGCGCCCTCGCCTACCAGTCCTATTTCTACGCCCTGCTATTGAAGACGCCGCCGGACAAGGCGCAGTGGCTGCCCCTGTTCGTCCTGGTTGGCTGCGCCGTCGCCTATGCGATCCGCTTCTGGCTGGTACCCGAGCATCCGGGCCGCATGCTTCACAGCGAGCTGCGGGCCTGGCGCGCCCGCATCAGGGCCCTGCTGCACGACCTGGCAGGCCAGCTGGAGCAGGGAAAGGAAGCTGGCTGCAAGCGGATCGAAGCCCAGCTCGAGCGCCTGAACGCGCAGTCGCTGGGCCTGGAAACGCGGCTCGCCGATTTCGCCTGCGACGCCGGCCGCGACGGCGGCCCGGCCGACCGGCTGCGCGGACAGGTGCTGCGCGGCGAACTGGCCGTGGAAGCCCTGGCGGCGGTCGTGCGGGCGGCCGCCAGGGCCGGCGCCGGCGAGCGGCAAGTGCTGGCGAACCGTCTGCGGACGCTGGAGCGCAGCCCCGGCGGCGACGCCGCTGCCGCTGCCGACGATAGCGAAGAAGCCGGCGCGGCCTTGCCGGCTGCGCTGCGCTGGCGGCTGGAGCAGGCGCTGCGCGTGCTGGCCTGCCTGCCCTCGCCGCGCGAGGCCTTGCCGCCGATGCGCGACGAGCGCAAGCCGCCGCCCGCCGAAGGCGCCGACAAGAAAGCGGACGACAAGGACGAGAAGCGTTCCTGGTTCGACCACACCACCCGGCGCGCGCTGCAGGCTTGCGCGGCCGCCCTCGGCGCCATCGTGGCCGGACGCGCCCTGTCGCCCTCGCACTGGTATTGGGCGGTGTTCGCCGCCTTCGTCGTCTTCACGCGCACCGTCACCATCGGGCAGACGCTGTCCGGCGCGTGGCGCCAGGTGCTGGCCACAGTGGTGGGCGTCTGCGTGGGGATCGCCGCCGCGGAGCTCGTGCATGGCAACCGCACGGTCGAACTGGTTCTGCTGTTCGCTTTCGTGGGGAGCGGCTTCTATGCTTTCCGCGGCCTGCAGAACGTGTATGTGGTGCTGCTGAGCGCGATGCTGGCGATGCTGTACGAATTGATGGGAATGAACAGCCCGGGCCTGCTGATACTCAGGCTCGAGGAAACCCTGATCGGCGCGGCAGCCGCCGTCCTCAGCGCCAGCCTGGTGCTGCCGGTCCACACCCGCGACGAATCGCGCGGCAAGAGCGCCGAGCTGCTGCGCGCCGCCGGCCGCCTGCTGCGGGCGGCATGGGCGGATCCGGATTCGCCGCCGCGGCACGAGGAGATCCGTGAACTGGACCGCAAGCTCCAGGCGCTGCGCCAGACGCTCGGCCCGGTCACCGGCGCCGAGTATCCGGGATCGAAAAAGCATCGCCGGCAGCATCTGCGGCGGCTGTCGCGCATCGCCTATTGCGTGCGTCACTGCTGCGACCTGGTCGTGAATTTCGCGCCGCAGCTGACGCGGTTGCCGGCATTGCACGCGGCTGCCCGTGCCCTGGCGCCCAGGCTGGAACAGGCGGCCGCGCTGTTCGAAGAGCCGGAGCGGCGCGATCCGCCCGATGCCGAAGAAGCGATCCGCCCCCAGGCCGGCGATGCCATCCCCTCCCAACTTGCCGCGCGCTGGCTGACGGACATCGACGACACCCTGCGCGCACTGCGGGCCGAGACCGCGAGGCCGGACAAACCATAAAAAAGGCGGACATCGCTGTCCGCCTTTCGAACCGGGCCAGGCCCGGGGTCCATCAGCTATCGTTTGCTCAGGCCACCGCTTCGCCGGTTTCCGCGCACAGCTTCAGGCTGGCGTGGCGCTGGGCCTTCAGGCCGGCCATCAGGGCATCCTTGTGCTCTTCCAGCAGGGCAAACACGGCGTCCTTGGACAGCACGTACTGTTCGAGCAGGGTGTCCTTGATGGCGGCGATCACCTTCTCGTAGTCGCGGATCGCGTCCAGCGTGTAGCTGTACAGCTCATCGGATTTCTCCTCGACCTGGCGCAGGGTATGCTCGCCGGAAGCGTCGTTGGCAAGCTGGCTGTAGTCGATCTTGGCGCGCGAGTACATCGACAGGCGGCCGACCATCAGGTTCAGCATCTTGGTGATCTTCTCGATGTCGTTCTGGCTGCCGACCGAGATGCCGCGGGCGCCGTAGAACAGCTCTTCCGCCGCCACGCCGCCGTACAGGCCGATCACGTCGCGCTCCAGCTCTTCCAGGGTGCGCAGCGACATGTCGTCGCCCGACTGCAGCACGTAACCCAGGGCGCCGATCTTCGACACGGCTTCGGTGCTGATCTTCAGCAGGTGCGATTTCTCCTTCACTTCGTCCAGGCTCATGCCGGCGCGCAGGAAGGGGTCGATCTGCATGAAGAAGTGGCCCAGCTCGTGCACGGCGATGCGCTCGCGCTGCTTGTGCTTCTCGGCGGTGGTGGCGCGGTCGGTCAGGCCGATGGTGGCGCGCTCATAGGCACGGAACAGCAGGTCGGTGTTGATGATGACCTTTTCCTGGATCGACAGCATCGATGCGCGCTCGACCACGGATTCCAGCAGCGCCGGGCTCAGGTTCTGGGTGATCTCGGCCACCTGGTCGAGATCGAGGTCGTTGTAATCGACCAGGCCTTCTTTTTTACGCGACAGGAAGCTGCGCAGCAGTTCCCTGCGCTCGGCCTTGTTCGGCAGGCGGAAGTTGATCTTCACCGAGAAGCGGCGCAGCATCGCTTCGTCCATCTCGGTCGAGGCATCGTCGAAGTTCGAGGCGACCACCCAGATCACGCCCTGGCCCTTGTCGCTCTTGACGCCGTCCAGCAGGCCCAGCAGGGTATTGGCGGTATCGTCTTCCCATTTCTTTTCGCTGCGGCCGCGCGGCATGAACAGGCTCTGCGCTTCATCCAGGAAGATGATGCAGCGGCCCTTGCTCGAGGCCTTGCGGTAGAGGGCGTTCAGCGCCTTCGAACCGCCGCCGACGTAACCCGATTCCAGCGCCGAACCCGAGGCCTGGATCAGCGGGATGTCCAGGCGCTTGGCCAGGTAGCCGACCAGCTTGGTCTTGCCGGTACCGGCAGGACCGGTCAGCATCACATTGAAGGGCTTGTCGATGTTGTGCTCTTTGTACAACTCGCGGTTGCGGATCATGTCTTCCAGGTGCAGCACTTCCTGCTTGATGTCTTCCATGCCGATCAGGTCGTCCATCGAGCCTTTCAGCTTGTCCGGCGAGATCATCTGGGCGCCGCCGTTCATGCCCGGGATGCCGAACTTCAGGGCGTACAGGATCAGCACCAGCACGGTCAGGTCGAGCGCATGGCGTTTCATGAAGGAGACGACGTCGGAAACGAAGCCCTCGTTTTCGTCCTGCAGCACGGCTTTGTGGGAAGCCAGGTAATCGTCCTTGGCGATCGAATACGGGATCGCGTTCTTCAGCAGGACTTCGCGCTCGAGCGACAGGTGGGAGGTGCTCGGCACCTTCACCACGTGCAGCTGCGGCGCGCCCTTGAACTTGTAGATATAACGCGGTGCGTCGGACAGGGGGCGGGCCACCAACAGGTAGTCGAGCTTGTCCTTCTGTGCGGCCAGTTCGGTGATCTCGGAGATATTCTGCGAGTGGACGACCGGCGACGGATCCTGCGGAACGTCGGCCTTGTAAACGAACCAGCCCACCAGCATACCCAACAGCACGGCAGTCAGAATACGGACATAAACATTCTTAAAGGCAATTTGGAGTCGAGCAAAATTGGGCATATATCAGTACTCTTTAATCTGAAGGTGCTTCACGACATTGATATTGCGTGCCTTCCGAAGTGCCGAGTGGACGCGAAAGGCGGCGGTGCATGGGACCGCTATGGGATGCAAACGTATGCGTCTGCTATTGTTTTGATGCCCGAAGGCAATGGGGATATGGAGACTATACCCCCAAAGAAAAGACAGGTGTATACCGTGCGATGAAAAAACTTTGGGACACAACACAACTGATCAAATTGATATCGATTTTCTTTGTGATTTCAATAAGTTAGCTAAGCAAATCGCAAAGATTCGATGATTATTTGCATGTTAAATAAGTAATTGATGGATAACTGATTCTATTTCAATAATTAAAAAATATTTAATTTTTAATTGCAGAGTAATTGCAGCTTACGTATTTAGTCATTGCTGAGTAACAGGTAACAAGACGTAACGAGCGCTTTTCCACCTGTGTTTTTGTTATGCTGAATAGGTACCCGGATGCGCTCTCCGAGGTGGACATTTGGAAGGAATGACCGTGAAACGAATCTTTCTTGCCGCAGCAATCAGTTCAGCCCTCAGCCTGCTCTTCGCCGGCGCCGCCCAGGCGGCCGCCATCGACCTCGACTCCCACGCCATCCGCTCCAATCGCATTGCCGATGTCTCGGCGGTCGCGCGTACCGAAGTGGTGTCACCGCCCTCGCCTTCCATGTCCGAACTGCCCGAACCCGAAGTGTTTGCGATGATGCTGGTGGGACTGATCCTGATCGGCTACCGCGCGAGCCGCGACAGCAGCGAGAAGTTCAAGAAATAAGTCAAGAAACACGCCTGGCCGGAAGGCCGGGAGAAGAAACGGCGCCTGCGGGGCGCCGTTGTCGTTTGGGCGGGTGCGCGCCCATGTTTTACATATGGGGACGGGATCGGAAATTACAAGGGTCCGGCGCACAGGGCGTGCAGCTTGAGCAGCGTCGCCCAGTTGCGCGACGTGGTCGCATCGCCCAGCTGTTTGCCGAGCGCAGCCGCGGCGGCGCTGGCGAGGATGCCTTCCGGGCACCATACATAGGCGGCACGCTCGCCCAGCGCGACGGCGCCGGGTTGCCAGTCGCGGCCGCACAGGGCTTCGAGCGCCTCGCGTGCCTGCGGTGTGGCATGCGGGCTGGACAGGACGAAGGCGAGCAGGCGCGAGTGGTCGCCAGCCTGGTCGAGCAAGGGGTTGCCGGCGACGATGGCCGCCAGCTCGTCGGCGTCGAGCACCAGCACGCGGGCGGCCACGCCCAGTTTCAACACCAGGGCCTCCTCGATCTCGCTGGCGACCTGGTCCTGCGGCTTGGCCGGGCCGCTGAAGACCAGGTTGCCGCTGTTGAGGACGCTGCGCACCTCGTCGTAACCCAGGTCGCCGGCCAGCTTGCGCAGGTCGGCCATGGCGACGCGTTTCGCGCGTCCGACATTCACACCCCTCAGCAGGGCAACGTAGCGTTTGCTTTTCATGGCGCGCATGGTACCGTGGCCGCGCCGTCGACGGCGCAGCGCACGGTCCTTATCGGATTACTTGAGCAGGCCTTCGTCGCGCAGCGCCTGCTGCACCGCCGGACGCGCGGCCACGCGCTGCGTATAGGCGGCAAACACCGGCCACGGCGACAGGTCGAAGTGCACGAAGCCGGCCCAGCCCAGCACCGTGAACAGGTAGGCGTCGGCCACCGTGAACTGCGAACCCATCAGGTAGTCGCGGCCTTCCAGCTGGCTGGCCAGCCAGCCGAAGCGGTTGCCGAGGTGGGTGCGCGCCGCTTCCTTCATGTCCTCGGTCGAGGTCGGGCGGAACAGCGGGCTGAAGCTCTTGTGCAGCTCGGTCGAGATGAAGTTCAGCCATTCGACCAGGCGGTAGCGCTCCAGGGTGCCGTTGGCGGGCGCCAGCTGGCGGTCCGGGACCAGGTCGGCGATGAACTGGACGATGGCCGGGCCTTCGGTCAGCACGGCGCCATCCTTCAGCTCCAGGGCGGGCACATAGCCCTTCGGATTGATTGCCAGGAAGTCGGCGCCGCTGGCGGTCTGCCTGGCGCGGATGTCGACTTTCTCGGTCGTGAAGTCCAGGCCTGCCTCGAGCAGTGCGATGTGGGGAGCGAGCGAACAGGCGCCGGGGCTGAAATACAGTTTCATGGTTGTCCTATCAAATACAAACCGGTCGAGAATACAACAGTTTGCGGTATCTTGCCGGCTGGCACGGGACCTTGATCCGTGCCGGATGGTAATATAAATACGTTAACAAAAAGCAAGAGGGAAGAATGAACGGGGCTTACCAGCTGACACCTCTCGCAGAGGCCACGCCGGGCATGGTCCTGGGCGAGGTGCTGCGCGACGGAAATGGGAATGTGCTGCTGGCGCAGGGCGTGGTGCTGACCGAGGGCATGCTGGCTTCGCTGGCGCGCCACGGGATCGAACTGCTGCCCATCCTCGGCGCCGCGCGCGCCGAAGCGCCTGTCGACCCGGCCCTGGTCCGGGAAAGGCTGGACCGGGTGTTCCGCAAGCACGAGCGCGGCAACCATGGCGACTGGGCAACCGGCATCCTGCGCCAGTACATCGAGGATTTCCGCCTGGGCCGCGAGGTGGGGCAATGAGCATGCTGTCTCCGGAACAATTGGCCCTGAGCGTACAGGATCTGCCCTCCCTGCCCGCGGTCGTCATGGAACTGCTGGGCAGCATCGAACAGGAAAACATCGATATCTCGGTGCTGGCAAAAAAAGTGTCCTATGACCAGGCACTGACGGCCAAGACCCTGCGCCTGGCAAACTCCTCCTCCTATGGCTTGCAAGTCAAGGTGGCGACGATCCAGCAGGCGATCACCTTCCTGGGCTTCCAGACCACGCGCAACCTGATCACGGCGGCGGCCGTCACCGGCTGCTTCCCGAATGGCAAGTGCCCCGGCTTCAACGACAAAGCCTTCTGGCGCCATTCGATCGCCACCGCCGTCTGCGCACGTTCGCTGGCGCGGCGCCTGCGCTTCAACCAGGATGTCGCCTTCACGGCGGGATTGCTGCACGACATAGGGCGCCTGGTACTGGTGACCGGCCATCCCCAGGCTTATGGCGAGGTACTGGCCTGGCGCCGCAGGCATGACGGCGAATGGCTGGAGGCGGAGCGCGCCGTACTGGGCATCGACCATGTGGACGCCGGCGTGGCCCTGGCGGAGCACTGGAATTTTTCGGACACGATGCGCCAGGCGATCGCGTTTCACCACGCGCCCGAGACCCCGGGCGCGGGATTTCTTGCCGCCATCGTTCACGTCGCCAACGCGGTCGTCCATGCGCTCGACCTGGCGGGCGAGGAGAATGAACTGGTACCGGCGCTGTCCAGCATCGCCTGGGATGCAATGGGCTTGAACGAAGACGCTTATCTGGACCTGTTCCGCGAGACGGAACAGCAGCTGGAAGAAATGTCGGCCATCCTGATGGCGTGAGGGTTTTCACCCTCCAGGCTCAGGACGGCCTGTAAGTGACGGCAGCGGACGCGTTCCTGACGGACGCGAGCCCGCTGCCGGGTCGAGCCGAAGTCATGACGGGACCGGCCGTCATGCCCGCGGCATCAGTGCGCATAATTACCGGACTTGGAAGCGTCGCTCTGCTCTTGCGGCTGGGCTTGTTGCTGTTGTGCAGCAGCTTGCTGTGCAGCAGCTTCTTTGGCGGCTTTTTCTTCAGGCTTCGGGCGGCCTTGGGCGTCCGACAGGCGATATTTGGTGCGGCGGTCGCCCATCAGGTCGCGCAGGTCGCGGATGCTCATGCCGGTCACTTCGTGCATACGGATCAGCAGCGACGCGCCGACCGGCAGGCGATGGTGACGGATCTTGCTGATCACCGGCGGAGCGACTTCCAGCATGCGCGACAGCGCGGCGTCGTTCTTCAGCTGCATCTTGCCGAGCAGGATGTCCAGCAAGTGGTTCGGGTTGTAGCTTTCCTGTGAAGACAGAGCGTGATGTGCCATGATTACCTCGTGAGTGGTTAAAATAGTTCTCTTACGAACTTTGTTAAAGACTTCGTTTCGTCAACATAAGTTCCCGGACACGTTACCGAACGATCAATCGACTGCGCGTCGACAACGTCACCGGACCCCGTGCGCTCCCTAACTCGCTTCCGTTACGCACTTGTATTTCGAACAAATTATCAAACTCATACGTCGCGTTCACACTCGACCTGAGCACTGAAATCATTGGCCGAAATCAAGCTATCGTCGGGAAAGCTTGTCATACAGTCATTTCAGCACATGGTGACAGATTGTGGCGCACGCAAGAGTTTTCTTGAACTAATTTTGCAATTTCCAGAACACAGGAACTATTTGATTTACAAGAAGAAATAAAAAAATCGTTCCGACAATCACAAACATAACAGTTAGCAACCAGAAATCAAGATTTAACAATGTAACTGACTGTATCAAAAATTTTATTTTGGAAATTAACCGTTCCCGGCAGTACCGAAACCAGGCGCACACGCCCTTTTCCGGGCATGTTTCCGATTTGCGGTAAACTGGAATTCACTTGTCAAAGCATCAGCCATGCAGAAAAAAGTATTCATCAAGACCTTTGGTTGCCAAATGAACGAGTACGACTCGGACAAGATGGCTGACGTGCTCGGCGCGTCCGAAGGACTCGTACGCACCGACAGCCCCGAGGATGCCGACGTCATCCTTTTCAACACCTGCTCGGTCCGCGAAAAGGCACAGGAAAAGGTCTTTTCCGATCTCGGCCGCCTGAAGGAGCTCAAGCGTGGCAAGCCGGACCTCGTGATCGGCGTCGGCGGCTGCGTCGCCTCCCAGGAAGGCGAGGCGATCGTCAAGCGCGCGCCCCACGTCGACGTGGTGTTCGGCCCGCAGACCCTGCACCGCCTGCCGCAAATGATCCAGGCGCGGCGCGCCAGCGGCGCGGCCCAGGTCGACATCAGCTTCCCGGAAATCGAAAAGTTCGACCACCTGCCCCCGGCCAAGGTCGAGGGCCCGGTCGCCTATGTCTCGATCATGGAAGGCTGCAGCAAGTACTGCAGCTACTGCGTGGTGCCCTACACCCGCGGCGAGGAAGTCTCGCGCCGCTTCGAGGACGTGCTGACCGAAGTCGCCGGCCTCGCCGCCCAGGGCGTGAAGGAGATCATGCTGCTGGGCCAGAACGTGAACGCCTACCGCGGCCTGATGGAGGGTGGCGAGGGCGCGGCGCAGTTTGCCGATTTTGCCCTGTTGCTCGAATACGTGGCGGCGATCCCCGGCGTCGAGCGCCTGCGCTTCGTCACCAGCCACCCGAAGGAATTCACCCAGCGCCTGATCGACGCC
Source organism: Massilia sp. 01N410 (assembly GCF_056399665.1). NCBI lineage: Bacteria > Pseudomonadati > Pseudomonadota > Betaproteobacteria > Burkholderiales > Oxalobacteraceae > Massilia > Massilia sp. 01N410. Next base: position 166,188 of record NZ_JBFTRV010000005.1, read on the forward strand.
TATGCCAAGATCCCGCAGCTGGTGAACCACCTGTATCTGCCGGTGCAGCACGGTTCCGACCGCATCCTGCAGGCCATGAAGCGCGGCTACACCGGCCTCGAATACAAATCCATCATCCGCCGCATCAAGGCGGTGCGCCCGAACATCTCGATCTCCTCGGACTTCATCGTCGGCTTCCCCGGCGAGAGCGATGCCGACTTCGAAGCGATGATGAAGCTGGTGGAAGACGTCGGCTTCGACAACAGCTTCAGCTTCATCTTCAGCAAGCGCCCCGGCACCCCGGCCGCCAACCTCGAAGACGATACCCCGCACGAGGTCAAGCTGGCGCGCCTGCAGCGCCTGCAGGCCCGGATCGACCTGAACACCCGCAAGACCAGCGCGAGCATGGTCGGCACCGTGCAGCGCATCCTGGTCGAAGGTCCGGCCAAGAAGGGCCAGGGAGAACTGGCCGGCCGCACCGAGAACAACCGCGTCGTCAACTTCGCCCCCGGCGAGCCTGGTGAAACGCTGGTCGGCCAGCTGGTCGACGTGCGCATCACCGAAAGCCTGGATTACACCCTGCGCGGCGACCTGGTCGCCAGCCTTGACTCGATTGCCAAAGCCAGTTGAAAACGCCTACCCAGCCTTCGTATTTCTTCCCCGAGCCGCTCGATAACACGCGGCTCGCCCACCTCTGCGGCCCGCTCGACGAAAACCTGCGCCAGATCTCGGCCGCCCTCGACGTCACGATCTTCCGCCGCGGCGAGAAGTTCATCGTCAGCGGCACCAATGCCGAACGCGCGGTCGAGCTGCTCGAACGCTTCTACGCGGTGGCCAACAAGGTCGTGCCGATCGAAGAGGTGCAGCTGGCCCTGGTGGAGCAGCGCGCCGGCCTGAAGCCGGCCGCCGCCGATGCCCCCGCCGCGTCCGAAGCGAAAAAAGAGCCGGGCGAAACGGTCAGCGCGGAAGCGGAAAACCTCGAACGCGACGAAGCCGGCGAGCTCGTCAGCCCGATGCTGAAGACCCGCCGCAGCGACCTGCGCGGCCGCACGCCGCACCAGATCCAGTACCTGAAGGCGGTGCTCGAGCACGACATCAGCTTCGGCATCGGTCCGGCCGGCACCGGCAAGACCTATCTCGCGGTCGCCTGCGCCGTCGATGCGCTGGAGCGCGACGCCGTCAAGCGCATCATCCTGACCCGCCCGGCCGTCGAAGCCGGCGAGCGCCTCGGCTTCCTGCCGGGCGACTTCGCCCAGAAGGTCGATCCCTACCTGCGTCCGCTGTACGACGCGCTGTACGACCTGCTCGGTTTCGACCGCACCCAGAAGCTGTTCGAGAAGCAGGTGATCGAGATCGCCCCGCTGGCCTTCATGCGCGGCCGCACCCTGAACCACGCGTTCGTGATCCTGGACGAAGCCCAGAACACGACGGTTGAGCAGATGAAGATGTTCCTGACCCGGATCGGCTTCGGCAGCAAGGCCGTGGTCACCGGCGACGTGACCCAGGTCGACCTGCACAAGACCCAGCGCAGCGGCCTGGTCGACGCGGTGCACGTACTGAAGGACGTGCGCGGCATCGCCTTCACCCAGTTCTCCAGTGCCGACGTGGTGCGCCATCCGCTGGTCGGACGCATCGTCGATGCCTATGAAAAATCCGCGTCGATGCAGGAGCTTGGCGCCCTGCCCGGCGTGGCCAAACCCGTGACCCGAAATGCAAGAAAAAAAGCATAAACTCGAACTCGACGTCCAGTACGCCGACACCCGCCTGGAAGCCTCGATCACGCCCGCGATGATCGAACGCTGGGTCCAGGCCTCCCTGCTCGGCCCGGCCGAACTGGCGATCCGCTTCGTCGACGCCGCCGAAGGCCAGCAGCTCAACCGCGACTACCGCGGCAAGGACTACGCCACCAACGTGCTGACCTTCGCCTACAACGAAGGCGCCGAGATCGACGACGACGAGCCTACCCAGGCCGACATCGTCCTCTGCACCGACGTGCTGGAGCGCGAGGCCGAGGAGCAGAAGAAAACGGTCGAGGAACACGTGGCCCACCTGGTGGTACACGGCGTGCTGCACGCGCAGGGCTTCGACCACGAGAACGACGAAGAGGCCGAGGAGATGGAGCAGCTGGAGCGCGACATCATGGAGGCGCTCGCGTATCCGGATCCGTACGCGGAGGATTAATCATTAACCCGTCGTTCCCGCGCAGGCGGGAACCCAGGTTTCTACGATCCGCCGCTAAACTTGGATCCCCGCCTTCGCGGGGACGACGGTTTTCAGGCCACAGGCCTTATCAAGCCTTCTTGAGCTGCTCCCCAATCGGCAGCTTCCGCACCCGCTTGCCGGTCGCCGCGAACACCGCATTCGCGATCGCCGGCGCAATCCCCGAGGTTCCCGGCTCGCCGATCCCGCCCGGCTCGTCGTGGCTGTTGACGATGTACACCTCCACCGTCGGCGCCTCGTTCATCCGCATCACGCGGTAGTCGCCGAAGTTGGTCTGCTGCACCCGGCCCTTGTCGAGGGTGATCTCGTCCCACAGCGCGGCGCTGGCGCCGAACACGATGCCGCCTTCCATCTGGGCGATGATGGTGTCCGGGTTGATGTTCTGGCCGCAGTCGACCGCGCACACCACGCGGTGCACGCGCACGTCGCCGTCCGGGCCGACCGAGACTTCCGCCACCTGCGACATATAGCTGCCGAAGGCAAACTGCGCCGACACGCCGCGGCCGACCTTGCGGCCGGCGATCGGCCTCAAAGGCCGGCCCCAGCCCGCCTTCCCGGCCGCCAGGTTCAGTACCGCCAGCGTACGCGGCGACTTTTGCAGCAGCGCGCGCCGGAACGCAACCGGGTCGGTCTTGCTCGCATACGCCAGCTCGTCGATGAAGCTCTCGACCACGAAGACATTGTGGGTCGGACCGACGCCGCGCCAGAACGCGGTCGGCACGCCGGGCGGCTCGTGGCGCACGTACTCGACCCGCATGTCGGGAATCGTGTACTGCAGGTCGGCGGCGGCTTCCACGGCGTCCGGGTCGACGCCGTTCTTGACCATCGGCGGCGCGAAGCGCGCCATGATCGAGGAGCCGGTCACGCGGTGGAACCAGGCCAGCGGCATGCCCTTGTCGTCGAGCTTGGCCGACAGGCGGTCATAATAATAGGGGCGGTACATATCGTGCTGGATGTCTTCCTCGCGGGTCCAGATGACCTTCAGCGGCCCCTTGGCCAGCTTGGCGAAGGCCACCGCCTGGATCACGTTGTCGACTTCCAGCCGCCGCCCGAAGCCGCCGCCCAGGTAATGGTTGTGCACCTTCACCTTCTCGAGCGGCAGGCCGGTGATCTTGGCCGCCGCTCCCTGCGCCAGCGCCGGCACCTGGGTGCCGACCCACAGCTCGCAGGCATCCGCGCGCAGGTCGACCGTGCAGTTCATCGGCTCCATGGTCGCGTGGGCCAGGAAGGGCATCTCGTAGATGGCGTCGATGCGGCGCCCGCCGTCCTGGCCGAGCACCTTCAGGGCATCGCCCTTGTTGGTGGCGATCGCCCCGGTGCCCTGCGAGACCTTGGCCATGTCGGCCACGATCGAGGCCGTGCTGACCTTGGCGTTGGGGCCGTCGTCGAAGCGCGGCGCGGCGGCCAGCAGGCCCTGTTTCGCGGTCCAGAAATTGTCGGCGACGACCGCCACCGCGCCTTCGATGCGCAGCACCTGGCGCACGCCCTTGACCGCCATCGCCTTCTGCTCGTCCACCGCCGCCACCTTGCCGCCCGTGACCGGCGAGGCCATCACCGCCGCGATGCCCATGTCCGGCAGGCGCGCGTCGATGCCGAACAGGGCCTGGCCGTTCACCTTGACCGGCGAATCCAGGCGCTTCATCGACTTGCCGATCAGGGTGAAGTCGGCCGCGTCCTTCAGTGTCACGGTCTTGGGGAACTGCAGCTTCGAGGCGGCGTCGACGAATTCGCCGAAATGGCCCGAGCGGTTCGAGGCATCGTGGCGCACGGTGCCGCCGACCACCTTCAGCTCCTTCTCGTCCACCTTCCAGGTCTGGGCGGCGGCCTGCACCAGCACCGTGCGCACCTTGGCGCCGGCCTCGCGCAGCGGCTTCCAGGCGCCGCGCACCGAGGTCGAACCGCCGGTTACCTGGCCGCCCAGCATCGGATCGGCATACAGGCTGTTGTCGGCCGGCGCCTGCTCCAGCTTCACCTTCGACAGGTCGGCGCCCAGCTCCTCGGCCAGCAGCATCGGCATCGAGGTGAAGGTGCCCTGCCCCATCTCGACCTTGTGGATGATGAGGGTGACCAGGCCGTCGCGGTCGATGCGGATGAAGGCGTCGTGGGCCAGGCCGGCCGGCTCGGATGCCGCGGTGGCGGCCTGGCCAACCGCGGTCTCGGACGGTTTCTCCTTGCGGTCGTTGTGCCCATCCTTGCCGTCACCCGTGCGATGACAGCCGAACAGCGAGAAGCCGAACACCAGGCTGCCGCCCGCCACCGCGCCGGCTTTCATGAAGCCGCGGCGCGAACCCGATACTTTTTCCTTGGTTTCCATGTGCGCTCCTCGGTTCAGGCCTTGCGGGGTGCTTGCGGCTGGGCGGCCGGGGCCACCGCGGGCGACGGGATGCCGGCCGCGATCTTGATCGCCTTGCGGATCCGTCCATAGGTGCCGCAGCGGCAGATATTGCCGGCCATGGCGCTGTCGATGTCGGCGTCGCTCGGCTTCGGCGTAGCCTGCAGCAGCGCGGTGGCCGACATGATCTGGCCGGACTGGCAGTAGCCGCACTGCACCACGTCGACCTGGCGCCACGCGTCCTGCACCCTTGCTCCGACCGGATCGTTGCCGATCGCCTCGATGGTCGTGATCTTCTTGCCGGCCGCCGCCGAGACGGGCGTCACGCAGGAGCGGATCGGCTGGCCGTCCAGGTGCACGGTGCAGGCGCCGCACAGGGCGACGCCGCAGCCGAACTTGGTGCCGGTCAGTCCCATCACGTCGCGGATGGCCCACAGCAGGGGCATGTCGTCGGGGATGTCGAGATTGGTGGTGGTGCCGTTGATGTCCAGGGCGGGCATGAATAACTCCTTCGGTAGCGAATGAACAACTATAAGACAAGCGGCGGACAGAAGGGCGCACACATTCGCCGGGCTAGGTGAGCTGCATAAAAAACAGGCATCCGCGCTTTTGGTGTATCCTAATGCCCATCGCAACAACGGCTTCACGCCAACTATGCCCGAGCACCCTGCTGACGTCCGTAACGACGTCAAAACCCACCGGTCGCTGTTCGAACGGCTGACCGCCCTGATCTCCCCCGAGCCCGAAAATCGCGCCGAGCTGCTCGAAGTGCTGCACGACGCCCACGAACGCAACCTCATCGACGCCGATGCCCTCTCCATGATCGAGGGCGTGTTCCAGGTATCCGACCTGTCGGTGCGCGACATCATGGTCCCGCGTTCGCAGATGGACGTCATCGACATCACCAAGCCGATCGAGGAATGGCTGCCGATCGTGCTCGAGACGGCGCACTCGCGCTTCCCCGCCATCGAGGGCGAGCGCGACAAGGTGGTCGGGATCCTGCTGGCCAAGGACCTGCTGCGCTACTACGCCGAGGAATCCTTCGACGTGCGCGACATGCTGCGCCCGGCCATCTTCATCCCCGAATCGAAGCGCCTGAACGTGCTGCTGCGCGACTTCCGCGCGAACCACAACCACATGGCCATCGTGGTCGACGAGTACAGCGGCGTGGCCGGCCTGATCACCATCGAGGACGTGCTGGAGCAGATCGTCGGCGACATCGAGGACGAGTACGACTTCGACGAGGAAGAGGACAACGTCCTGTCGATCAAGGAAGGCCAGTTCGGCCCGCGCTGGCGCGTCAAGGCCCTCACCGAGATCGACCAGTTCAACGAAGAGATCGGGGTCGACCTGCCCGAGGACGACGTCGACACCATCGGCGGCCTGGTTGCCAGCCACCTGGGCCGCATGCCGCACAAGGGCGAGGTCTTCGACCTGGACAACCTGCGCTTCGAGGTGCTGCGCGCCGACGCGCGCCAGATCCATGTACTGCTGGTCGAAAAGCTGCCTTCGCGCGACGGTGACGCCGATCACGACTGAATGTCGTCGTCCTCGCGCAGGCGGGGAGTCGTTTCCGGCAATGCCGGGAACGACAAATTAGCTAATGAATTGGACCCACGCTTGATCCTGCGCCGCCGTACCCAGACCGCCACCGCGCCCGACCCGGCGCTGCGCGGCACCCGCCCCTCCCCCATCGGCCTCGCCCTTGCCGCCATCGCCGGCGCGGCGAGCCTGTTCTCCTTCGAACCCTTCGGCTGGTGGCCGCTGCAGTTCCTCTGCCTGGCCTACTTCTTCTACCAGGTCGGCATGGGCAGCTCGACCCGCCGTGCGCTGTGGCTCGGCTGGGCTTTCGGCTTCGGCTGGTCGATTGGCGGCATGCACTGGCTGTATATCGCCCTGAACCGTTTCGGCGGCCTGGCCGCGCCGCTGTCGGCCGCCGCCATCGCCCTGCTCGGTCTCTACATGGGCCTGTTCGCAGCGTTCGCGGCAGGCGCCTCGAGCTGGTTGCGCAAGCGCTGGTCGCTGCCGGTGCCGGCCTTTTTGCTGCTGGTATTCCCGGTGCTGTGGGGCGTGTCGGAATGGATGCGCGGCTGGGTCTTCACCGGCTTTCCCTGGGCCGCTTCCGGCTATGCGCACAACACCGCGCCCCTCGCCGGTTTCGCGCCCATCCTCGGCGTCTACGGCATCGGCGTGCTGGTGGCCCTGTGCGCCTCCTGCCTGGTGATGCTGACCCAGCGCCGACGCCTGCCGGCGCTCGGCCTGGCGGCCGGCGTGCTGCTTGCCGGCTGGGGCCTCGGCCACGTGGAGTGGACCCATCCGGCCGGCCAGCCGATCAGCGTGCGCCTGCTGCAGGGGGACATCCGCCAGGACGAGAAATTCGCCTCCGCCTACCTGAACCAGATCCTGACGCGCTACCGCGACATGATCACGGCCGCGCCGGCCGACCTGATCGCCGCGCCGGAGACCGCCATTCCCGTGTTCCCGCAACAGCTGCCGCCGGACTATCTGGCCGGCTTTGGCGACTATGCGAAGCGCAGCGGCAGCTTCCTCATGTTCGGCATCCCGCTGGCCGACGGTCCCGACGCCTATGCCAACAGCGTGGCCGGCATCGGTCCGCAGGGCCAGACCTACCGCTACGACAAGCACCACCTGGTGCCTTTCGGCGAATTCATCCCGGCCGGCTTCCGCTGGTTCACGAACCTGATGAACATCCCGCTGGGCGACTTCACCCGCGGCCAGGCGGTGCAGGCGCCGTTTGCCGTGAAGGACCAGCTGGTGCTGCCCAACGTCTGCTACGAAGACGTGTTCGGCGAAGAGATCGCCAGGCAGCTGCGCGACGCCCCCCGTCCGGCCACGCTGCTGCTGAACGTGTCGAACCTGGCCTGGTATGGCGAGTCGGTGGCGATCCCGCAGCACCTGCAGATCTCGCGCATGCGCTCGCTCGAGACCGGGCGACCGATGCTGCGCGCGACGAACAACGGCGCCACCGCCATCATCGACGGCCGCGGCAATGTCCAGCAGGTGATTCCCTACTACCGCCAGGACGTCCTGACGGCCAGGGTGCAGGGCATGGCCGGCAGCACGCCGTATATCCGCTTCGGCAATCTGGCCTTCCTGGCGCTCGGCGCCCTGATGCTGCTGGGCGCCTGGCTGACCGGACGTTCGCGCCGGATGCCGAAGAAAAGTGCCCAAACCGCCGGCTGATTTCGCGATTCGTTTCGAGTCAGCCGTGAAAACCCGCTAAAATTGGCCTTTTAGCAAACTCACCGCGGTCGCGGCCAGCGTGCCCGACGCCGATATTTAGCTCCACGCCCAAAAATGCTTACATTCCAACAAATCATTTTGACCTTGCAAACCTACTGGGACAAGCAAGGTTGCGCCCTGCTCCAGCCGTACGACATGGAAGTCGGCGCGGGCACCTTCCATACCGGCACCTTCCTGCGCGCGATCGGCCCCGAGCCCTGGCGCGCCGCCTACGTGCAGCCTTCGCGCCGCCCGAAGGATGGCCGCTACGGCGAGAACCCGAACCGCCTGCAGCACTATTACCAGTACCAGGTGGTGCTCAAGCCTGCGCCCGAAAACATCCTCGACCTCTACCTCGGCTCGCTGGCCGCGCTGGGCCTGGACCTCAAGAAGAACGACGTCCGCTTCGTCGAGGACGACTGGGAAAGCCCGACCCTGGGCGCCTGGGGCCTGGGCTGGGAAGTCTGGCTGAACGGCATGGAGGTGACCCAGTTCACCTACTTCCAGCAGGTCGGCGGCCTCGATTGCAAGCCGGTGCTGGGCGAGATCACCTACGGCATCGAACGCCTGGCGATGTACCTGCAGGGCGTCGAGAACGTGTACGACCTGGTCTGGACCGAGTGGGAAGAAAACGGGGCGGCCGGCGAACCGGTCACCAAGCGCCTGTCCTACGGCGACGTCTTCCACCAGAACGAAGTCGAACAGTCGACCTACAACTTCGAGCACTCGAATACCGAACTGCTGTTCCAGGCCTTCAATAACCACGAGAGCGAGGCCAAGCGCCTGATCGAACTGGAGCTGACCCTGCCGGCCTACGAGCAGATCATGAAGGCGTCGCACAGCTTCAACCTGCTGGACGCGCGCGGTGCGATTTCCGTCACCGAACGCGCCGCCTACATCGGCCGCGTGCGCACGCTGTCGCGCATGGTCGCCCAGGCCTATCACGACTCGCGCGAGAAGCTCGGTTTCCCGATGCTGGGGGCCGCCGAGGCGCGAACTGGAAAAGATGTGAATGCCGAAGACGTCAAAGTCGGCTAAGCCCAGAACAAAGAATAGAAGACCATGAACCAGACCCTACTCGCTCAGACCTTGCTGATTGAGCTGCAGACCGAAGAGCTGCCGCCGAAGGCCCTCGTCAAACTGGGCGCCGCTTTTGCGAACGGCATCGCCAATGGCCTGAAGGCCCGCGACTTCCTCGACGCCGGAAGCGTCGTCACCGCCTATGCCACCCCGCGCCGCCTGGCCGTGTCGATCACGAACGTGCGCCCGACCTCGCCGGACAAGGCGATCCGCGAAAAAGTGCTGCCGGTTGCGGTGGCCCTGGACAAGGACGGCAAGCCGACCGCGCCGCTGGCCAAGAAGCTGGCCGCGCTGGGCTTCCCCGACCTGAAGATCGAAGACCTGGAACGCGCCCAGGACGGCAAGGCCGAGAGCTTCTTCTACAGCCATACCGCCCCGGGCAGCAAGCTGGCCGACGGCGTGCAGCCGGTGCTGGAGGAAACCGTCGCCAAGCTGCCGATCCCGAAGGTGATGAGCTACCAGCGGCCAAGCGGCGATACCGTGCAGTTCGTGCGCCCGGTCCACTCCCTGCTGGCCCTGCACGGCGAGGCCGTGGTGCCGCTGTCGCTGCTCGGCCTGGCCAGCGGCCGCGCCACCCTCGGCCACCGCTTCCTGTCGGACGGCCAGCCCTTCGACATCGCACACGCCGACCAGTACGCCGCCGTGCTGAAGGACCAGGGCAAGGTGGTCGCCAGCCCGGAAGACCGCAAGGACACCATCCGCACCCAGCTGCTGGCCAAGGCCGGCGGCGACCAGGTGCTGATGCCGGAATCGCTGCTGGACGAAGTGGCGGCCCTGGTCGAATGGCCGGTGGTCTACGAATGCCGCTTCGAGGACGTGTTCCTGTCGGTGCCGCAGGAATGCCTGATCCTGACCATGCAGACCAACCAGAAGTACTTCGCGCTGACGGACAGCGCCGGCAAGCTGCGCTCGCGCTTCCTGATCGTGTCCAATATCGAGACCGATGACCCGAGCGCCATCGTCGGCGGCAACGAGCGCGTGGTGCGCCCGCGCCTGTCGGACGCCAAGTTCTTCTTCGAGCAGGACAAGAAGAAGTCGCTGGAATCGCGCCTGCCGCTGCTGGCCAACGTGGTCTACCACAACAAGCTTGGCACCCAGGCCGAACGTACCCAGCGCGTCACCCGCCTGGCCGGCGCCATCGCGCGCCGCCTGGGCTACGACGTGCTGCTGTCCGAGCGCGGCGCCCAGCTGGCCAAGGCCGACCTGCTGACCGACATGGTCGGCGAGTTCCCGGAACTGCAGGGCATCATGGGTACCTATTACGCCCGCAACGACGGCGAGAACGAGGAAGTGGCGCTGGCCGCCTCCGAACACTACCAGCCGCGCTTCTCGGGCGACGCCCTGCCGTCGACGAATACCGGCCTGGCCGTGGCGCTGGCGGACAAGCTGGAAACCCTGGTCGGCATCTGGTCGATCGGCCTGCAGCCGACCGGCGAGAAGGATCCCTTCGCGCTGCGCCGCCACGCCCTGGGCGTGATGCGCATGCTGGTGGAGAAGCGCCTGCCGCTGGGTATCTCCGAGCTGCTGAAGGACGCCACCGGCGTGTTCGACTACATGGCGTCCTTCAAGGACCCGAGCGTGGAAGTCGGTGCCTTCATGCTGGACCGCCTGCGCGGCATGCTGCGCGACCGCGGCTTCTCGCCGAACGAGGTGGAAGCGGTGCTGGCCCAGAACCCGGACCGCGTCGACGACGTGGTGCAGCGCCTGGAAGCCGTGCAGGCCTTCGCCGCGCTGCCGGAAAGCGCTTCGCTGGCGGCCGCCAACAAGCGCATCACCAACATCCTAAAGAAGAACGAGGAAGCGCTGGCGCAAGCGGGTTCGGTCGACCCCGCCCTGCTGCAGGACGAGGCCGAGAAGCAGCTGTACGCCAGCGTGCAGCGCGTGCAGCCGGAAGTCGATGCCGCCTTCGCGCGCGGCGACTTCAGCGGCACGCTCAAGACCCTGGCCCAGCTGCGCGACGACGTCGACGCCTTCTTCAACGACGTGATGGTGATGGCCGAAGACGTCAAGCTGCGCAACAACCGCCTGGCCCTGCTGGCGATCCTGCACGGCATGATGAACCGCGTGGCCGACATCTCCAAACTGGCGGCATAGGCAAGACGCACCATGAAGCTGATCATTCTCGACCGGGACGGAGTCATCAACCACGACTCCCCCGAGTTCATCAAGTCGCCGGCCGAGTGGATCCCGATCCCGGGATCGCTCGAGGCGATCGCACGCCTGAACCAGGCCGGCTACCGCGTGGTGGTGGCCTCGAACCAGTCCGGCATCGCGCGCGAACTGTTCGACATCACCGCCTTGAACGCCATCCACCAGAAGATGCACGCGGCGGCCCAGCTGGTCGGCGCCGACATCGACGCCATCTTCTTCTGCCCGCATGCGGCGATCGACAATTGCGACTGCCGCAAGCCGAAGGCCGGCATGTTCGAGGAGATCAGCAAGCGCTTCAAGCTCAGCCTGAAGGGCGTGCCGACCGTCGGCGACTCGCTGCGCGACCTGCAGGCCGGCTTCATCAGCGGCTGCTCTCCCTACCTGGTCCTGACCGGCAAGGGCGAGAAGACCTATGCCACCGGCGGCCTGCCGCCCGGCACCCAGGTCTTCCCGGACCTGGCGGCGATGGTCACCGCCTTCCTCAAGCAACCTGCCTCTAGCCCAGCAGCCGCCTGATCTGCTAAGCTGAGCTGAGCAACAACCATTGCCGATCCATCCGGAGACTGTTCCTTGCGTACTGCCATCCTGTTCCTGCGCTCCCTGTTGTTCACGATTGTCATGATCGTCGCCACCGTGGTCTGGGCCTGCGTCTGCTTCCTCGCCGCGCCCTTCAAGTACAACACGCGCTTCTGGGTGACCTCGCGCTGGAACGTCTTCGTCATCTGGCTCGCCAAGGTCCTGTGCGGCATCCGCTATGAATTCAAGGGCTACGACAACCTGCCGCAAGGCCCGGCGATCCTGCTGTCGAAGCACCAGTCGGCGTGGGAGACCATCTTCCTGCTGCCGAACATGACGCACCCGCTGGTGTTCGTCTTCAAGAAGGAAATCCTGTACATCCCCTTTTTCGGCTGGGCCATGGCGCTGCTGCGCATGATCCCGATCGACCGCAAGCGCGGCAAGCGCGCCTTCGCCGACGTGATCCGGCACGGCAAGCGCCGCCTGGCCGACGGCCAGTGGATCATCATGTTCCCGGAAGGGACCCGCATCCCGGTCGGCCAGAAAGGCCAGTACAAGAGCGGCGGCACGCGCCTGGCGATCGCCACCGGCGCCGTGGTCGTGCCGATCGCGCACAATTCGGGCGAATGCTGGCCCAAGAACTCGTTCATCAAGCGTCCGGGCCTGATCACGGTCTCGATTGGCAAGCCGATATCGCCGGAAAACCACACTCCCGACAGTCTGATGCAAGAGGTCGAAAATTGGATAGAATCGGAAATGCGCGTCATTTCGCCCCACGCCTACTGAGGTACCTGGACGAACTGGGCGAGCAGACCACAGCACCATCCAGAGTACCAACGCTGCAGCCCTCCATGACCTCCCCGAAGATCGACGCGACACAGCTCGAGCTGTTTGCGCAAGAATTTTTTGCGGCGCTCAAACCCGTCGCATCGCCACCGGCGGCGCCCAAGCCGCCGGTCCCGCTGTTCAAGGCGCCGCCCGCGCCGACCCGCACCCTGCCGATTCCGCCGGTTGGTCCGAACGACGGACCGCTGCGCAAGATCCAGCTCGGCTCCCACACCGTCCACTACGTGCTGCGCCGCTCGGCGCGGCGCTCCCACGGCTTCATGATCAGCGACGACGGCCTGCACGTGACCTCGCCGCGGCGTGCACCGATGGACGACGTCGAACGCGCCATCCGCGCCAAGCAGAACTGGATCCTCACCAAGCTGTTCGAACGCAGCGAACGGCGCAGCATGCGCGGGAAGCAGCCGCCGGTCGAATGGGTCGACGGCGCCTGCCTTCCCTACCTGGGCTTTGATGTCGTGCTGCGCCTGGAGCCGGCCGCACGCAGCCACTGCGTGTTCGATGCGGATTTGCGCGAGCTGCGCCTCGGTGTGACGCCGGGACTGGAGGAATGGCAGATCCGCGAACGGGTCAAGCTGTGGTTCCAGGACGAAGCCAGGAAGCTGTTCCGCGAACGCCTGGACCTGTATGCGCCGCGCGTCGGCGTGAGGTATAGCGCGTTCGCGCTGTCCTCGGCCGGCACGCGCTGGGGCTCGTGCACGGTGGCCGGCAACATCCGCCTGAACTGGAAGCTGATCCACTATCCGCTGGCGCTGCTGGATTACGTGGTGGTGCACGAACTGGCCCACCTGCGCGAGATGAACCACAGCCCGGCATTCTGGGCCGTGGTGGGCGACGTCTTCCCGGATTACGAGGGCGCCAAGGCGGGCCTCAGGAAGCGGTCGATCGAGATGCCGGTGCTGTTCCCGGAGTGAGCCGGGCTGTATGCCCGACTTACACCGACCCGCGCAACTGCAACTCACCCGCCGCGCGCGCCGCGGCGATTCCCTTCATCGCATCGACCTCTTTCGAGCTCAGGCAGCGGAAGGGAATCGGCAGCGTGCCGCGCTTGAGCACCATCATGAAGCCGTTCGTGTAAGTACGGATACGCGCCACGTCGTCCCAGCCGATCAGCGTCACACCGGTATCGCTGGTGCGCACGATGCCGTGCTGGTCGATGGTGAACTCGTAGGTGCGGCGGCCGCGGCGCAGCAGCACGAAGTGGGTGGCGGCCGCCAGCGTGCTCTTGATGCGCAGGTAGAGGCCCATCGGCCGGCGGATGCGGCGGCGGCGGATCAGGTAGCCGCCGTGTTCCCACATGAAGCGTACATACTCCATCAGCGAGTAGCGGACCCAGAAATGCAGGCTGTAACGCGCTGCGGGTGGATGCACTACCGGAATCGGCGCCGGCGGCATTGCGTCGGCTCCAAGATCCCTCATTTCAGGCGCGTCCATGAGCGCGGCGCCGCCATCCACGTTGCCGCCCGCTCGCGCACGATTAGACCACAACATGTGCATCCCCTTTCGTTTACCAAGCTAAAGAGAATGGTAACAAAAGCTATGCAATAAGTTGTCGCAAGAGTTCAACAGTGCGCGCGGTCGCGCCACGATGGCGTCCGGCGAATGCCAGCGCCTGCTCGCCCATGCGCGCACGGGCGGCGCCGTCGCCCAGCAGGCGGGCGGCTTCGCTCATCAGCGCGCCGGCATCGGGCACACGCAGGGCCGCGCCGGCCCCGACGGCCTCATCCGTGGCCTGCAGGAAGTTGAAGGTGTGTTCGCCGACCAACACCGGTTTGCCGACGGCGCAGGCTTCGATCAGGTTCTGGCCGCCCAGCGGCATCAGGCTGCCGCCGATGAAGGCGCAGTCGCAGGCCGCGTAATAGGCGAACATCTCGCCCATCGAATCGCCCAGCAGCACGTCGGCATCGACGCGCTCGGGCAAGGCCGACCTGCGCGCCAGGCTCAGGCCGCGTTCCTCTACCATGCGCGCGACCTCGTCGAAGCGCTGCGGATGGCGCGGCACCAGCAGGAGCAGCATGCCCGGCGGCTTATTGGCCAGGTCAGCGGCCAGCGCGCGCCAGGCGTCGAGGATGAGCGCCTCCTCGCCTTCGCGGGTCGAGGCGCACAGCAGCACCGGACGCTCGACGAAGCGCGAACGCAGCATGGCGCCGGTCTGCAGCGCGCTTTCCGGCGGCACCACGTCGAACTTGATGCTGCCGGTGACGGCGACCTCGGGCGCGCCCAGCGAGGCGATGCGGGCCGCATCCGCCTCGGTCTGGGCCGCGGCCAGGGTGATGCCGCGCGCCGCTTCCATCATCAGTCCGCCAAACTGCTTCCCGCGCCGCAGCGAGCGCTCCGACAGGCGGGCGTTTACCAGCGCCACCGGCACCTCGTAGCGATCGCAGACGGCAACCAGGTTCGGCCACACTTCCGTCTCCATCAGGATGCAGATCGAGGGCTCGAAATGGCGCAGGAAGCGCCCGACCATGAAGCCGGTATCGTAGGGCAGGAAGGACTGGACCACGCGATCGCCGTGTTTGCCGAACAGCGCCTTGCCGGTGGCGCGCCCGGTCGGCGTCATGTGGGTCAGCAGGATGCGGCAGGCCGGCCATTCGCGCAGCAGGGCTTCGACCAGCGGCTCGGCGGCACGGGTTTCGCCGACCGACACCGCATGCACCATAATGGTGCGTTTCAGCTGCCGGTCGGGCCCCGGCTTGGGGCCGTAGAAGCCGAGGCGTTCGCCCAGGTGCTGGCGGTAGCCGGGCTCCCGGCGTCCGCGCCACCACAGGCGGCCCAGCACCAGCGGCAGCGCCAGCCACCACAGCAGGGAATACAGCAGTCTCATCGCGCTTGCTCCAGCAGGCGCCGCGCGGCGGCGATGACCTCGTCGCTGGAGGGCGGCCGGCCGGTATCGCCGAGATTCACGATGCGCGGCGACCAGTTGCCCTCGGTCTTCCAGCGCGGCGAATCGCAGTAGATCTCGACCGTCGGCCGGACGAAAGCGGCGGCGATGTGGGTCAGGCCGGTATCGACGCCGACCGCCAGCGCCGCGTGGCGGGCCAGCTCGACCGCGTCCATCATCGACAGCTTCGGCAGCACGCGCGCATTCGGCAGCGCGGCGGCCAGGCGCTCGGCTTCTTCCTTCTCCTTCGGCGAGCCCCAGGGCAGCAGAATCGTCATGGGCGCCAGCGCCTGGCCCAGCGCGATCCAGTTGGCAGGCGCCCACTTCTTGGCATCGCGCGCGGTGCCATGGAAGAACACGGCGTAATCCGCGGCCGGCATCCAGTCCGGACGCCGGCTTGGGTCGGGCGCGGGCAGGCCGAAGTCGGGCGGGGTGTCGGCCGCATAGCCGAGGCTTGCTGCGGCGATTTCGCGGCCGCGCTGGACCGCATGGGTGCGCAGCGCCACCGGGATGCTGCGGGTATGGAAGATGCGCGAGGCGCCCTCGTAGCCGGAATCCTCGGTGCCGTTCGCCATGCCGATCTTCTGGCCGCCGCGGCCCACGCGCGCGGCCGCCATCACGAGGCCGGTCTTGATCAGGCCTTGGGTATCGAACACGTAGTCGTACTGTTCCGCGCGCAGGTCGCGGAAGAAGGCGCGCACTTCGGCGCGCACGGCCTTGTCCTTCAAGCCCTTTTTCCAGCGCCGCAGCGCGAACGGGATCACCTTGCGCACATGCGGGTTCAGGCGCACCAGGCTGACATAGCCCTCTTCCACCACCCAGTCGATCTGGGCGTCCGGATGGTGGCGCAGGATGTCGGCCACCATCGGCAGGTTGTGCAGGACGTCGCCGAGGGACGACACCCGCACCAGCAGGATCTTCAACTTGGACTCGCTCAGAACGGCAGTTTGGCGTCGGGCTTGGCGGCCAGGATCACGCGCGCGAATTCCTTCTGGATGCGCGCCAGGGCTTCCGGGGTTTCGCCTTCGAAGCGCAGCACCACCACCGGGGTCGTGTTCGAGCCGCGCGCCAGGCCGAAGCCGTCGGCATACTCGACGCGCAGGCCGTCGATGTCGACCACCTGCTGCGCGCCCGGGAATTGCGCCTCCTTGCGCAGCTTCTCGATCAGCGCGAAATTCTCGCCTTCCTGCAGGTGCAGGTGCAGTTCCGGCGTGCTGCTGGCCTTCGGCAGCGCGTTCAGCACGGCGGACGGATCGGCCGAGCGGGTCAGGATCTCGAGCAGGCGCGCGCCGGTATAGAGGCCGTCGTCGAAGCCGAACCAGCGGTCCTTCCAGAAGATGTGGCCGCTCATCTCGCCGCCCAGCGGGGCGCCGGTTTCCTTCAGCTTGGCCTTGACCAGCGAGTGGCCGGTCTTCCACATCAGCGGGCGGCCGCCGTGCTGGGCGATCCAGGGGCCGAGGTGGCGCGTGCACTTGACGTCGTAGAGGATCTCGGCGCCCGGGTTGCGCGACAGGACGTCGGCCGAGAACAGCATCATCTGGCGGTCCGGGAAGATGATCTGGCCATCCTTGGTCACCACGCCGAGGCGGTCGCCGTCGCCGTCGAAGGCCAGGCCGATCTCGGCGTCGCCGTCGCGCACCGCGGCGATCAGGTCTTCCAGGTTTTCCGGATGCGCCGGGTCCGGATGGTGGTTCGGGAAGTGGCCGTCGACCTCGCAGAACAGTTCCGTCACCTCGCAGCCCATCGCGCGATACAGCTCGCCGACGAAGGCGCCGGCCACGCCGTTGCCGGCATCGACCGCGATCTTGATCGGACGGGCGATCTTGACGTCGCCGGCGATGCGCTGGATGTATTCATCCTTGATATCGTGGGTGGCATAGGCACCCTGGCTTGGTGCCGGCTTGAAATCGCCGCGCTCGATGGACTGGTAGAGGGCCTGGATGGCGTCGCCGTAGATGGCTTCGCCGGCCAGCACCATCTTGAAGCCGTTGTAATCCGGCGGGTTGTGGCTGCCGGTGACCATGATGCCGCTGTGCGCGTCCAGCACATTGGTGGCGAAGTACACCATCGGCGTGGCGACCATGCCGAGGTCGATCACGTCGACGCCCGCTTCGCGCAGGCCCTCGGCCAATGCCGCCGCCAATGCGGGGCCGGACAGGCGGCCGTCGCGGCCGATCACGACCTTGCGCTCTCCCTTGGCCAGCGCTGCCGCGCCGAAGGCCTGCCCGATCTTCCTTGCGATGCCTGCGTCGAGCGTGCTATCGAGCACGCCGCGGATGTCGTATGCCTTGAAGATCGTTTTCGAGAGAGGGACCATTGCCTATACCTTGATGGAAAAAGAGCTTCATTGTAATGGCAAGCACGAGGCTTGGGAACGATGCGTCCCTGGCGTGCGGCGGCAAATCGGAAGTGTAACGCGGGGAGTGTAAAGCGGGAGATGTAATGCGGGAGGTGTAATGCGGGGATACGGCAGAAATGATCGGCAATCGGAATCGATGCCGGAAATCCGCCGCCGCTGATCAGGCGGCGGCGAGCGCGGGATTCGGATCAGACGCGCAGTTTGTCCAGCGATTTACCGCCTTCGACCCATTCCTTCACCCATTTCGGCTGACGGCCACGGCCGGTCCACTGCTGGGATTCATTGTCCGGATTACGATAACGAACGGCGACCGAGCCCGTACCCGATTTGGCGCCGGCCTTGGCGCCGCGGCCACCAGTGGCGATCAGGTCTTTCAGGGGAACGCCAACGCTTTGCGCGATCGCAATGATCTGTTCGCGAGCTTTTTGTACTTCCTGCTGTTCACGCTGTTTCATTTCCTGCTTGATCTGCTCCTGCAGGTTACGCAAATCGCCCAAGGACATATTAGACAGATCCATCATCGTTCCTTTATCAATGTTAAGTTGAAACAGATTTTATCGAAATCTCACCAATTGTCGCAATATACACCATTTGCAATAATCTGTTAGTTCTTTTTGTTCCAAATCAGCCAGCGCGGGGACTTGAATCGAACAATACGCGCGTACAACCAAACGTAACTGATAATGAACAACAAACAGAAGAATATCAGGGCGCCTGTATTCCGCCAGAACACGGTTGCCGGAATAACCGCAGTCAATGAAAACAGCCACAGGTAAGGAGAAGTACGGGCGTTTCTTTTCATGAGTGCGCGCGCTTCCTTGCGACCGACCGTCCATTGAACGATGCGCCGGAAAATCAGGCTATGCAGGTGAATACCGTCTGGCATTGCGGGAGATTTTCCCCGTACAAACATGCGCCTATAGGCAGAAAACAGGGTTTCGAAAGCCGGATAAATCAACAGTAACGCCGCATACCAGGTCGACACCGAGGGATTGCGCATCACCAGCAGCAGGGCCAGTTCGCCCAGCATGAAACCGATGAAGTAGGCGCCGCCGTCACCGAGGAAGATCAGGCCGACCGGATAATTCCAGATGAGGAAACCCGCGGTCGCGCCGGCCACCGTCAGCGCCGCCACCACGATGAACATGTCGCCCACCTGCATGGCGACATACGCCAGCGATACCAGCATGAATATCGTGACCACGCTGGCCAAGCCATTGAAGCCGTCGATGATATTCACCGCATTCGCGATCCCGGCCACCGCCAGCACCGTCAGCGGCAGCACGATCCATGGCGAGAGCAGACTCCAGCTCATGAACGGCATATCCAGCCGCGCGATTTTCGCGTCCAGTACCAGATATCCGAACAGGGCCGCGATCATGGTTAATACCAGTCGCCGCGACGGCCTCACCTTGCCGGTATAGTCTTCGACGATTCCGCCGGCGAAGGCGATCGAGGAGCACACCAGCAGCGCCAGCAGCCAATAACCGAGGGAGGGCTGGCGCCATACCGAAATGCCCGCACTGATGGCAACCGCCAGGAAAATCGGCAGGCCGCCGATCCTCGCCACGTCGTGCAAATGGACCTTCTGGACACCGCTGAAATTGTTGTCGAGCGCAGGTCCATGCAATTTCGAATGCTTGATGACCAGCAGGGTCAGCAGTGCAGAGGAGACAAAGCTCACAAGGAATGAAAACATTTATTATTCTTCAAATGCAATAGCCGACCAGGCAATCCGCATGCAAGCCGCGCACCGGGCCCGAATATTGTGCTGGCTTCCGCTTCCTTACACCTATTCGATGCAGGCTGCGGCAAAACGCCATTGTACTGGATTAAGCGAAGCGTCCCGGAACCGAGCAGTTTACGCGCGCATGTCCTGTTCCGATTGACGGAGATCGGTATTTTCCCCGGCACCGCCAGGCAGCGGTCGACTAGTTACATTTAGAAATGAACTCATGACGGCCCTGCATCAATTCGTCCAAATACATTAGTATGGCTTCATGATGAAAACTTATGTGATTGGCGACCTGCAGGGTTGCGCCCATGAAGCCGGCCTGCTGCTGGAACGTATTGCCGCCGATGCGCACTCGATGGAGGAAGCGCGCGTTCTTTTCGTCGGCGACCTGATCAACCGCGGTCCGGAATCGCTGACTGCGCTGCGGCGCATGAAGACGCTGTCCGAAGCCAGCGGCGGCCGGGTCGAAGCCCTGCTCGGCAACCACGACCTGCACCTGCTGGCGGTGGCGGCCGGAGTCCAGAAGACCAGCCGCTCGGATACCCTGGACGAGATCCTGGCCGCGCCCGACCGCGACGAACTGATCGCCTGGCTGCGCCGGCGCCCACTGGCGATGTTCGTCGATGCGCATTTGCTGGTCCACGCCGGCGTGCCGCCGCAATGGACTGCGGAGCAGACCATGCGGCTGGCGGCCGAGGTCGAGGCGGTGCTGCGCGGCGACGGCTGGACCGACTTCCTGGCGCAAATGTATGGCAACGAACCGGACCGCTGGGACGAGGCGCTGACCGGCATCGACCGCCTGCGCTGCATCGTCAACGCCCTCACCCGCATGCGCCTGTGCGACCCAAGCGGCCGCATGGACTTCCAGCACAAGGAAAGCGACAAGGGACCGGACGGTTCGGACCTGCTGCCCTGGTTCGACGTGCCGGGCCGCCGCACCGCCGACGTCACCGTGGTGTTCGGCCACTGGTCGGCGCTGGGCCTGGTGCTGCGTCCGAATCTGGTGGGCCTGGACAGCGGTTGCGTGTGGGGTGGGAAGCTGACTGCGGTGTGCCTGGATGACCGGACTTTGCTGCAGGTGGATTGTCCCGCGTATCGGGAGCATAGCGGTAAAAAATGAAGCCTTCGCTGGCTCCTGCACGTCACCCCCGCGAAAGGGGAATGACGTTCTATTTCTCGACTACCGCCACCCCAAGCGAACCCGCAATCGCATCATGCGCCGCCCGCGCAAGCTCGCGCCGGTGCGCCCCCTGCGTCTCGATCGGCGCCAGGCAAGCCACCCGCGCCCGCACCGGCTCGCCGCCCAGGATGCGGAAGATACTGTCCACGAACGTGGTCTCACCGGTGTAGTCCACGGCGGGATGCCAGTCACCGCGGGCGTCGAGGTAGGACAGCGCCACCGGCTGCACCGGGACCCGGGCGTCGATCGCCGCTTCGAACAGGTTGGCGTGGAAAGGCAGCAGGCTGCCCTGGCTGGCCGTGGTCCCTTCCGGGAAGAAGGCCACCCTCTGGTGCTGGGCCAGCGCGTCCACCAGTCCCTTGAAGATGTGGCGCAGGTCGCGCCGGTTGCCGCGCGCGATGAACACGGTGCCGGCCTGCGCGACCAGCCAGCCGACCACCGGCCAGGCGCGGATCTCGGCCTTGGCCACGAAGCGGCAGGGGTGCAGGGAATTGATGACGAAGATGTCGAGCCAGGAGATGTGGTTCGACACGATCAGCGCGTGCTGCAGCGGCATGCCCTCTCCGCCCCGCTCGAGCTCCACCCGGCAGATGCCCAGCAGGCGCGCCGACCAGTGCCGTACCAGGCGCTCGCGCAGCGGCGCGCCGGCCCAGGGGAACACCAGCGCGCAGGTAACCAGGCCTTGCAACAGATGGAGTACGATGCGCGCGAGGCGCCACGCGAGCCGGATCTTCACACCGTGGGGGCGCTGCTCAACGCTCCCAGGCAAGGTGGCCGGCGACGACGGTCGCCTTTACCTGGCCGGAGAGCTCGTAGCCGAGGAAAGGCGTGTGCTTGCCCTGGCTGGCCAGCGCCGACGGCGCAACCAGCCAGCGCGCCTGCGGATCGAACAGCACCACGTCGGCGCTGGCGCCGACCGACAGCGTGCCCGCCGACAGGCCGGCCGTGCGCGCCGGATCGGCGGTGATCTTGCGGATCGCCCGGGGCAGCGCATCGGCCTGGCCGTGCTGGTCTTCGGCCCACTTCAGCATCAGCGACAGCAGCAGTTCCAGGCCGGTGGCGCCGGGCGAGGCTTCGGCGAAGGGCAGCAGCTTCTCGTCGTCGTCGACCGGGGTGTGGTCGGAGCAGACGGCATCGATGGTGCCGTCCAGCAGTGCGGCGCGGATCGCCTCGCGGTCGCGCTGGCTGCGCAGCGGCGGGGTCAGGCGCGCGTTCGGGTCGAAGAAGCCGATGTCGGCATCGGTCATGTGCAGGTGGTGCACGCCGACGTCGCAGGTGACCGGCAGGCCTTCCCGCTTGGCCGCGCGGATCAGGTCCAGCGCCGCGGCGGACGAGATGCGGCACAGGTGCACGCGTGCGCCGGTCGCGCGCATCAGTTCGAAGATGGTGTGCAGGGCGATGGTCTCGGACATCACCGGCACGCCGGACAGGCCCATGCGCGAGGCCAGCGGGCCGGCGTGGGCGATGCCGCCGCGGCCGATGTGCGGGTCCTGCGGACGCAGCCAGACCGTGTAGTCGAAGGTCTTGGCGTACTGCAGGGCGCGCAGCAGCACCGTGGTGTCCTCGATCGGCTCCTCGGCCTGGGCAAAGCCGATGCAGCCGGCCTCGGTCAGCTCGGCCATCTCGGTCAGGGCCTTGCCCTTCAGGCCGACGGTCAGCGCGCCGAGCGGATGCACATTGGCCTGGTTCAGGATGCGCGCGCGGTGCTTGAGCATCTCGACCAGGCCTGGCTCGTCGAGCACCGGGTCGGTGTCCGGCGGGCAGACCAGGGTGGTCACGCCGCCCTGCACCGCCGCCTGCATTTCCGATTCCAGCGTCGCCTTGTATTCGTAGCCCGGCTCGCGCAGGCGCGCGGACAGGTCCACCAGGCCGGGCGCCACCACCAGGCCGCCGGCGTCGATGGTGCGCTCGGCGGCAAAGCCTTCCGGCGCGCTGCCCACGGCGGCGATCTTGCCGTCAGCGATGAAAAGGTCCTGTACGGCGTCGATGCCGTTTGCCGGGTCGATCACCCGGCCGTTCTTGATATGTAGTTTCATGCCCGAGTTCATCCGTGAGTACCTGCCAGAATGCTCATCACCGCCATGCGCGTGGCGATGCCGAACGTCACCTGCGGCAGGATCACCGCCTGCGCGCCGTCCGCCACCCTGGAATCGATCTCGACGCCGCGGTTGATGGGGCCCGGGTGCATCACGATCGCGTCCGGCTTGGCCAGCGCCAGGCGTTCCGGGGTCAGGCCGTAGCTCTTGAAGTATTCGCCGGCCGAAGGCAGCAGCGCGCCCGACATGCGTTCATTCTGCAGGCGCAGCATGATGATCACGTCGACGTCCTTCAGGCCTTCTTCGATGTTCGTGAAGACGCGCACGCCCATCTGTTCCAGGCCGCCCGGCAGCAGGGTGTGCGGACCGATGGCGCGCACTTCCGGCACGCCCAGCGTGGTCAGCGCGTGGATGTCCGAACGCGCCACCCGGCTGTGCAGGATGTCGCCGACGATCGCCACCCGCAGGTTGGTGAAGTCCTTTTTATAGTGGCGGATGGTGTACATGTCGAGCAGGCCCTGGGTCGGGTGCGCATGGCGCCCGTCGCCGGCGTTCACCACGTGCACGTGGTTCTGCCTGGTGTCGTTCAGGTGCTTGGCGATCAGGTAGGGCGCGCCGGACTGCGAGTGGCGCACCACGAACATGTCGGCATGCATGGCCGCCAGGTTGTCGATGGTGTCGAGCAGGGACTCGCCCTTGCTGGTCGAGGAAGCCGCGATGTTCAGGTTGATGACGTCGGCCGACAGGCGCTTCGAGGCGATCTCGAAGGTGGTGCGGGTGCGGGTCGAGTTCTCGAAGAACAGGTTGAACACGCTCTTGCCGCGCATGAGAGGCACCTTCTTGACCTCGCGGTCGGAGATGCTCACGAAGCTCGATGCGGTATCGAGGATGTGGTTGATGATGGACTTGGGCAGGCCTTCGATGGTGAGAAGGTGCTGCAGCTCGCCGTTCTTGTTGAGTTGCGGGTTATGCATTGTCGTCTTCGATCGTGAGCGAGAGTTGGCCGGCGGCGTCGCGCGACAGGGACAGCGACTGGCCGGCTTGGAGCGTGGCGTGGGAGCCGACGAAATCGGCGGCGACCGGCAACTCGCGGCCACCACGGTCGGCCAGCGCCGCCAGCATGATGCGCTGCGGGCGGCCGTAGTCGAACAGCACGTTGATCGCGGCGCGCACCGTGCGGCCGGTGTACAGGACGTCGTCGACCAGCACGATGGCCGCGCCGTCGACATTGAAGTCGATGCGGGTCGGCTTCACGTCCGGGTGCAGGCCCTTCTTCGCATAGTCGTCGCGGTAGAACGAGACGTCGATGAAGCCCAGGCGGTTTTGCAGGCCGAGGTCGGCGGCGAGCCGTTCGGCCAGCCAGGCGCCGCCCGAATGGATGCCGACGATGGCGGCATCGGGCAGGCCGGCAAGCCCGGCGCGCAGCTGCTCGAGCAGGGTCCGGTACAGGGCCTCCGCATCGAAGTCCGGAGTTTCAATAGTTGTTGGCATGGTCGTCAAAGTATTGTTGCAAAATGATGGCGGCGGCCTTGGCGTCGATGATCTCGCCGCGCTTGGCGGGGATCACGGCCGACGAGTAGCGTTCGTCGACCAGCTCGACGGGCAGCTTGAAACGGCCGTGCAGCTGGTTGGCGAAGCGGCGCGAACGCTGGGTCATCTCGTGCTCGGCGCCGTCGGGATGGCGCGGCTCGCCGACGACGAGAAGCGCCGGCTTCCATTGCTCGATGAGTTCGCCGATGACCTTGAAACGGGTTGCGTTGTCGATGGCCTTGATGACGGACAAGGGCTGTGCCTGTCCAGTCAGCGTGTTGCCCATCGCGATGCCGATGCGCTTCACGCCGAAGTCGAATCCGAAAACGATCTCTACCATTACAGGGACACGATCCCCTTCCGGATCCCTTTATGCATGGCCGGCTTCCGATGCGAGCATCAGCGGGTCGATGCCCAGCAGCTTGATCGCGGCGACATAGCGCTCCTCGATCGGCAGGTCGAACAGCACGCGGGCGTCGGCGCCCACGGTGAGCCAGCCGTTGCGGGCGATTTCCTCTTCCAGCTGGCCCGGGCTCCAGCCGGCATAGCCGATCGAGACCAGCATGCGCTGCGGCCCGGTGCCGTTGGCGACGGCTTCCAGTACGTCGATCGAGGTGGTGAAGGCGACATCGTCGGTGACGCTGAGCGAGGACGAATAACGGCCGCCCGGCGAATGCAGCACGAAGCCGCGGTCGTCCTGCACCGGGCCGCCGAACATGATGGGTTCGTCGACCACGTTGGGGCGCAGGGTGTCGGTGACCTTGAGGTCGATGCGGTCGAACAGCACGTCCATGGTCATGTCGGTCGGCTTGTTGATGACGACGCCGAGGACACCCTTGTCGTTGTGTTCGCAGATATAGACGACCGTGCCGCCGAAGATCGGGTCATTCATCGACGGCATGGCGATCAGGAAATGATTAGCCAGGTTCAGCTCGGACTGGACCGAAACCGGTTGCATCAGGCGCTCGGGAGCCTCCTGCGGCATTCCGGGCATGATTAGAGGCTTGCCGACCTTACTTTTCTTCATACTCATACTCTCTGTTGGCTCACTCTCTCCGACCGCTGGTGGTCCACACGCTAAGCTTGGGTTTTTCGCTAGTTTACACCCATTTGCTTACGCGGCCATGAAGGCACGTTCGGACGCCCCTCCAGGTCGAAAGAATGGTAGACAGTAAAATTGCCCTTTACCTTGACTCCGCACACAAAAGATGACTCTAAGAAACTCTCTGGTCTGGTTCCGGCGTGACCTGCGGGTCGAGGACCATGCTGCGCTGCACCATGCGCTGAGATCGTCGGATCGTGTGTTCTGTGCCTTCGTGTTCGACACCGACATCCTGGCCGGCCTGCCGCGCGACGACCGCCGCGTGCAGTTCATCCATGCCAGCCTGAGCGAACTCGACGCCCGCCTGCGTGCATGGGGAGCTTACCTGATCGTGCGACAGGGGCGCGCCGCAGACGAGATCGTCCGCCTGGCTGCCGAGCTGGACGTGGAGTCGGTATTCGCCAACCGCGACCACGAACCGCAGGCGCTGGCGCGCGACGGCGAGGTCCAGCAACGCCTGCGCGAAGCCGGCCGCAGCCTGCAGACCTTCAAGGACCAGGTGATCTTCGAGCAGGACGAGGTGCTGACCCAGGCCGGCGGCCCCTTCTCGGTCTTCACGCCGTACAAGAATGCCTGGCTAAAACGGCTGGCCGCCCATCCGGAAGCGGCCGATGCCTGGGAGACCGCGCCCTGGGCCGGCACACTGGCGCCCGCACCCGCAGGACATGCCCTGCCCACTCTGGGCGAGCTCGGCTTCACGCCGCATGCCGATCCCGTCGTCCCGACCGGCATCTCCGGCGCGCAAGCGCTGCTGGACGCCTTCCTGCAACGCATCGACGGCTACCACACCGACCGCGACTTTCCCGCCCTCGACAGCACCTCGCGCCTGTCGGTGCACCTGCGCTTCGGCACGCTGTCGGTCCGCGCCCTGGTGCGCCTGCTGCGGGAACGGAGCGGCATTGGTGCCGGTACCTGGCTGTCGGAGCTGATCTGGCGCGAATTCTACATGGCGATCCTGCAGCGCCATCCGCGCGTGGTGACGCACTCCTTCAAGGCGGCTTTCGACAGCTTGCGCTGGGAAGAAGGTCTTGAAGCCGACGCCGCCTTCGCCGCCTGGTGCGAGGGCCGCACCGGCTATCCGCTGGTGGATGCGGCGATGGCGCAGCTGAACCGCAGCGGCTTCATGCACAACCGCCTGCGCATGGTGACGGCCAGCTTCCTGACCAAGGACCTCGGCATTTCATGGGTACACGGCGAGCGCTATTTCGCGCAGCACCTGAACGACTACGAGCTGGCGTCCAACAACGGCGGCTGGCAGTGGGCGGCATCGACCGGCTGCGATGCCCAGCCCTGGTTCCGCATCTTCAATCCGGTCACGCAGTCGAAGCGCTTCGATCCGGACGGCGCCTTCATCCGCCGCTGGCTGCCCCAGCTGGCCGGACTCGACAGGACGGCGATCCACGCGCCCTGGCTGGCCAGGCCGGCGCTGCTGGAGCGCGCCGGCCTGGTGCTGGGACGGGATTATCCGCATCCCATCGTCGACCACGAACAGGCGCGCGAACGCACGCTGGCGCGCTTCGGCGTGCTGAAGACCTAGGGTGGGCACGCCGTGCCCACGATGAGCAGGCGTCGCGCCAACCCTACGCCAGCAGGCCCTCGATCGCGGCCAGCAGCGCGTCTTCCTGGAAGGGCTTGCCGAAGTAGGCATTCACGCCCAGGCCGAGCGCATAGTTGCGGTGCTTGTCGGCCGTGCGCGAGGTGATCATGATGATCGGGATGCCTTGCGTGGCGTCGTTGCCGCGCACGTTGCGGGTCAGGTCGAAGCCGTCCATGCGCGGCATCTCGATATCGACCAGCATCAGGTCCGGGCGGGTGTCAGGTGCCTGCACCTGTTCGAGCGCCTCGACGCCATCCTTGGCCAGCAGCACGCGGTAGCCTTCGCGCTCCAGCAGGCGCTGGGTCACGCGGCGCACGGTCAGCGAATCGTCGACCACCATGATGGTGGCGCGGTGCGCCGGCAGCGCGGCCGTCTCCGGCTGCGCGTGGGCATGGTCCTGGCCGTGGTCGGGCAGCAGCAGCGGGTTCAGGATCAGCACGATCTCGCCCGAGCCCAGCACGGTGGCGCCGGCGACGCCCGGCATGCGCGCCAGCTGCGGACCGACGTTCTTGATCACCACCTCGCGGTTGCCCAGCACTTCGTCGACCTGCAGCGCCAGGCGGTGGGCGCCGGCGCCCAGCACCAGCACCGGCACGGAACGCTGTGCGGCGGCGCCGCCCGGCTCGTTCAGCAGCTCCGGCAGGTAGCGCAGCGGCACCGCCTCGCCCTGCACCTGGATGGCGCCGGCCGCGCGCGCGGCATGCAGCTCGGCCTCGCGCACCTGCGCTACCATCCCGACCAGGTTGGCCGGCAGCGCATAGGTCCTGGGACCGCTGGCCACCAGCACGACCTGGTTGACGGCCAGGGTCAGCGGCAGGTGGATGGTGAAGGCGGCGCCCTTTCCGGCCTCGCTGTCGACCTCGACCCGGCCGCCCAGGGCGCGCGCTTCGGAGCGCACCACATCCATGCCGACCCCGCGGCCGGCCAGCTCCGTCAGCGTGTCCGCGGTCGAGAAGCCCGGTTCGAAGATCAGGTCCGCCACCTCGAGGTCGGACAGCGCCTCGCCGGCGCCGAGCAGGCCGCTGGATTCGGCCTTGGCGCGGATGCGCGCCAGGTCCAGGCCGGCGCCGTCGTCGGCGAAGCGGATTTGCACCTCGTTGCCCTGCTGGCTGACCTGCACTAGCAGCTCGCCGGTTTCTTCCTTGCCACCGTCGACGCGGCGCGCGCGCGGCTCGATGCCGTGCACGATGGCGTTGCGCAGCAGGTGTTCGAAGGGCGCCGCCATCCTTTCCAGCACGCTGCGGTCGATCTCGACCGCGCCGCCGCGGATATCCAGGTTGACGCGCTTGTCGGTCTCCTTGGCGGTCTGGCGCGCGACCCGGAACAGGCGCTCGGACAGGCTGGCGAAGGGCACCATCCGCACCCGCATCAGGTCGCGCTGCAGCTCGCGCGTCAGGCGCGACTGCGCGCCCAGGTCGTCGACGGCGGCGTCCACCGTGCGGCTCAGGCCTTCATGGAAGGAGGCCACGTCGTTGACGCTCTCGGCCATCATGCGGGTCAGTTCCTGCAGGCGCGTGAAGCGGTCGAATTCGAGCGGATCGAATTCGCGCTCGCCGGCGATCGACAGGCGCGACGCGATCTGCGATTCGGCCTGCATCTCGACCTCGCGCAACTGGCGGCGCAGGCGTCCCAGGTTGTCCGAAAAATCGGCCAGCGCCGACTTCAGCGAGCCGACCTGGGTCTCCAGCTTGGAACGCGTGATCGACACTTCGCCGGCCTGGTTGACCAGGCGGTCGAGGATGTCGGCGCGCACCCGCACCAGCGGCGCGCGCACGTCGTCCTGGCGGCGGTTCTGGGACGGCGCGGCGGCCGGCGCCTGCGGGGCTGCCGTTGCTTCGGCGGACTCCACAGGCTCCGCCGCCGGCTGCTGCAGCTGTTCGAACAACAGCACGGCCTGGTCGTAGTTGGCCAGCAGTTCGTCGAAGGCCGCCGGGCTGGTGGTGCCGGCGTGCAGCATGTTCTCGACCTGGGTTTCCAGCGCATGCGTGTGCTGGCCCAGGCGCATCGCGCCGGCCATGCGGGCGCTGCCCTTCACCGTGTGCAGGGCGCGCAGCAGGCCGTGCGCCACCGCGTTGGCGGCCGGGTCCTGCTGCCACTGGCGCAGGTCCTTGCCGATCTGCGGTAGCAGGTCGGCCGCCTCTTCCATGAAGACCGGCAGCAGGTCGGGGTCGAGCTCGTCGGTGAAGACGGGCTCGGTAGCCAGCACCGGTTCCGGCGCGGCCTCCTCGGCGTCGGCATCGAGCGCGATGGCTTCCGGTTCGGCGGCCGGGAATTCGTCGTCGAGGACGGCGCTGTCGAATGCCGGTTCGGTTTCGGGCTGCGGCTCGGGCTCGGGCGCAGGCGCCACGGCCTGCTCCAGGCTGGGCGCGGCAAACGGGTCGTCGAAATAGCTGTCGAACAGGTCGTCGACGGCGGCCACGACAGGGTCGACCGGCGGCTGCTCGGCCGCCTGCGGCACGGGCGCCGGCATGTCGGACTGCGGCACCGGCAGCGGACCGGCCGGCAGCGGCGGATCGGCCAGGATGCTGTCGTAGGTGGCGGCGAACAGCGCGTCCAGGCGCTGCGCCAGCTCCTCGTCGGCGCCGTCGAACACGCTGTCGGCCTTCCTGCGTCCGAGCTCGTCGCGCATGAGCTCCAGGCGCGCCAGCAGTTCCGGCTGCGGCGGCGCCAGCTCGCCGAGCGAGAACACCTGGCGCATGATGCGCACGCGCTCCACGGTTTCCTCGATCAGCTGGAACTGCTCTTCGCCCAGCGGCGGCGTCGCCACCTGCAGCGCCTCTTCCAGCGCGAAGGCGATCTCTCGCAGCGCATGGAAGCCGACCGTGGCCGAGGTGCCGCCCAGCGTGTGCGCGGCCTTCAGGGCCTGCGCCGACACCGCGCGCAGCGGCTCTTCGCGCCATTCGGCGAAGTCGCGCGCCAGCGTAGCGATCAATTCCTCGGTCTCGCCCAGGTAGATGTTATACAGCGGCAGCGGGATCTCGAGCCCGGCGATGCGCTTGATGTTCTCTTCGGCCAGCGGGAAGGCGAGCACGTTCTGCGGCAGCGCGGCTTCTTCGGCATGGGACGCGCCCGGAGTCGCCTCCACGGCCGGCTCGGCGGCAGGCTGCTCCGGCTGTTCCAGCGCGAAGGTCCCGCCCTCCTGCACCCGCGCCGCGGCCTCGGCCAGCGCTTCGCCGCTGCGCGCCGGCTGTGCACCCGCGGCCAGCTCGGCCACCCAGGCGGACAGCTCGGCATGCGCGTGGTCCAGCAGCCCCAAGAGATCCGGCGTGGCGGCGCGCGATTCGGCCAGCCACAGGTTCATGACTTTTTCGATGGCGGCGGCGGCATGCGCGAACTGCTCTAGGCCCACCATGCGGCCGCTGCCCTTCAGCGTGTGGAAGGAGCGGCGCAGGCGGGTCAGGGTTTCCTGACTGTCCGGACTGGCGTGCGCGGCCGGCAGCGTCCCGGCCACCACGGCCAGCACTTCCTGGGCTTCGCCGATGAAGATGTCCAGCAGCTCGGCCTCGATGGCCGCATCGGCCTGCACGGTGCCGGGGGCCGCCAGCGCGGGCGCGGCGGGAGCCGGCATGCCGGCCGCAGCGGCGGCGGGAACCGGCGCGCCCTGCTTCGCCATCGCATCGAAGGGCTGTTCGCGGAACAGCTGCTCGCCGGCGTCGAAGCGGAAGCGCTGGCGCGCGCCCTCGGGATTCTGGGCCAGCGCGTCGATGAAGAAGCCGAGCGCGCCCACGTTCTGGGCCAGGTTTTCCAGGACCTGCTTGCGGGCCGCGTCATCGATGCCGCCGGCGGCCAGCTCGCGCACGCGTTCGCGTACGTGGCCAATGGTCTGGGTGGCCTGGTCCTGGTCGAGGATGGACAAGGCGCCGGCCAGCTGGTGCAGCAGCGGGTCGGCCTGCTCCAATGCGTCCAAGCGGGCCGGGTCTTCGTAGTATTCGTCGATCAGCTTCTCGACCTGGCGCAGGCCGGTGCGGATCTCGCCCGCCAGGACGGCCACGGTCTGGCCCTGCTGCAGCTCGCGCGCCAGTTCGCCCTGCCAGACCGGCGCTTCGGGCGGGGTTTCGCCCTGTGCCAGCGCCAGCAGGCGCTGGCCGACGGCTTCGGCATGCTGGTCGAAATCCTCGGGCAGCTGGCGCACCTGGTCGAGTCCGTGCTCGACGAACAGCATCGCCGTCGCCATCTCCATGCTGAACTGGTCGCTGCGCCCGCCGCTCATGGCCTGGCGCGCGGCCTGGCCCAGTTCGCGCAGCAGCTGCGCCAGCGGCGGAGCGCCCAACTTCTCGCTGGCGCCGGCCAGTCTGGACAGGGCGGCGTCGAAGCCGGCTTCCTGCCCGGGCGCGCCCTCGCCGGCGATGCGGTCCCAGCCTTCCTTGGTCTGGGCCAGCGCCTCTTTCGCATCCTTCAGCGCTTCGCGGTCGATGCGGCCGTAGCGGCGTTCCAGGTAATCATGCGGCACCTGGCCTTCCAGGCCGTAGGCATCGCGCAGCCGGCGAGCATCCTCGGTGGGCTCGGCCGCCTGGGCGATGAAGAACAGGGCGTCGCGCAGCATCGCTTCCGGCAGGCTGGTGTGGCCTTGCACCAGGCGCCGCAGCTGCAGGTTGATCTGGCCGAGCAGCTGCTTCAGATAGATGTCGGCAGTCAGCTGCCCGCGGGCGGCCAGGTCGGCGACGCTCTGCATCGCCAGCCAGAAGGCATGGGGACGCGCTTCGCGCTGGGCGCCTGCGATCGGCGCCAGGGCCTCGCGCATTTCGCCTGCGGCATCCAGGCTGCCGCTCTTCAGGAAAGGCAGCAGCGCCTTCTCGAAACGCGCGCGGCAGGCCGCCAGGTCGGGCGCCTCGTCACCACCGCCTGGCAACGGCAGGGCCACGCCCGGATCCAGCGCCAGCATCTCGCCCGGATGCACGCGCTCGGAGCCCAGCAGTTCCTGCAGCGCGCGGTAATAGGGGAACAGGCGCACCGGCTGCTGACGGATCATGCCGGCGCCGGCCAGCAGCTCTTCCAGGTACTCCACCAGCGCCTGGTAGGCCTGCGCCACCACCGCCGCGTGTTCGTCGTTCACCGCCAGCGACCCGTCCTTGAAGCGGTCGAGCGCCTTCTCGGCGGCGCCGGTGATGCGGTCGACGCCCTCGACGTCCACCATCTGCAGCGCGCCGTGGGCCTGGTGCAGGTGGGTCTTGGCGTGCAGCAGCAGGGTCGGCTGGGCTTCCGCGCTGCGTCCCGCCGCATCCTGCAGCGCCTTGGCCGAACGCTCGAGGGCGTCGCGGATCTCGCCGATCACCCAGGACAGGGGATCGGTATCGAACGGGGCCATGGACGTGGACTGGATCGAAGGCAGGGACGAAGAGTGGGTCATGGATTGTTCTTAAGCGGCGGAGACGCGGAAGCGCGACACCGAGTTTTTCAGCTCCTGCGCGAGCATGGCCAGTTCGCGGATCGACTGCGCGGTCTGCTGCGTGCCGTCCTGCGCCTGACCGGTGATCGCCAGGATGTGCTGCATATTGTGCGCCACCCCGTTCGCGGACGTCGCCTGCATGCCGGTCGCGGTCGAAATCCCCTGGATCAGCTCAGCCAGGCGGTTCGACACGCGCGAGATGTCGGCCAGCGCGGCGCCGGCGGCGTCCGACAGGCGCGCGCCCTCGACCACGCCCTGGGTCGACTTCTCCATCGCCGCCACGGCGTCGTGGGTGTCGGTCTGGATGGTGCGCACCAGCGCGCCGATCTGCTTGGCCGCCTCGCCGGAGCGTTCCGCCAGCCGCTGCACCTCTTCGGCCACGACCGAGAAGCCGCGTCCCGCCTCGCCGGCCGACGCCGCCTGGATCGCCGCGTTCAGCGCCAGCACGTTGGTCTGTTCCGTGATGTCCGAGATCAGCTCGGTGATCTCGCCGATCTCCTGCGAGGATTCGCCCAGGCGCTTGATGCGCTTCGAGGTTTCCTGGATCTGCTCGCGGATCTCACCCATGCCCTTGATCGCGTTCTGCACCGCGGTCGCGCCCTGCTCCGCCGCGGCCACCGACTGGCGCGCCACCTCGGCCGATTCGTTGGCCGACTGCGACACGCCGGTGATCTCGCCCGCCATCCTCAGCATGGTCGACGAAGTGTCCTGGATCTCGCGGGCCTGCTGGCCGGCCGCGACCAGCAGGTCGCTCGAGATCTTCTGCGCCTGGTTCGACGCCTGCGTCACTTTTCCGGCGGTGTCGATGACGCGCACCACCAGGCCGCGCAATTCCTCGACCGTGTAGTTGACCGAGTCGGCAATCGCGCCGGTGATGTCTTCGGACACGGTGGCGTAGACGGTCAGGTCGCCGTCCGCCACTTCCTGCAGTTCGTTCATCAGGCGCAGGATCGCGGCCTGGTTCTGGTCGTTGGTGGCCTTCGCCTCCTCTTCCTTGGCCTGGGCCAGCAGGCGCATCGCTTCCGCTTCCTGGCGGCGGGCGTCGGCACCGCGGGTGCGGTTGCGCGAGTCCTGCAGCATCACGCGCGAGATGCTGCCGGCCATCGCCAGCGTGAAGATGGAGGCCGCCACCAGCAGCCAGAACCAGGGGCCCTTGACCCCTTCGCCGATACGGAAATCGCCCTGCAGCGCGGTCAGCTGGGCGCGCAGGTCTTCGTTGTCGCGGAAGATGGTCTGTTCGGCGGCCTTGGCGGCGGTCAGGTCGGACAGGTTGTTCAGGAACGAAGCCACCACCTTCTGGCAGATCTCGAATTTGGACTGGACTTCCTCCAGTTTCGCGCGCAGGTCGTCCTCGCGCAGCGGCGCCAGTCCGAGCTGCGCGTTCCCGTGCAGCAGACCGTCGACGGTGGCGCGGAAGGTGGCGGTGTCGCGGCCCATCTGGAACGCGGTTTCCGGGCTGATGCCGCCCGAGGTCAGGAATTCGCTGGCGCTGCGCGACAGGCGCTGGGTCAGCATCATCAGGCGGCCAAGCGCGGCCAGTTCGCGCGGGCTGCCGCCCTTCGCGGTGCGCTGGGTCAGGATCTCTTCGGTCAGCGCCAGCATTTCCGGCGACAGGATGTTGAGCTGCTTGAGGCTCTTGTCGAAGCCGACCAGCTCGGGCTTCATCTTGAGGATGCTGGCGGCGGCGGCATCCGAACCCTTCCACTTGGCGCGCACCTTGTCCAGCTGGTCCAGGGTATCGCCGGACGCGGCCGGAATCTCGTGGCCGTTGTAGTCGCCGCCCTTGGCCAGCAGGACCAGCTGGCGACCCAGGGCCAGCTGGCTGTCCTGCAGCTGGGCGAAGGCGTCCGGGTGGCCCTGCATCGCGTTCGGCGCCGCCTTGCCGACGCGCTGCGAGTGCATCAGCGCTTCGCTGGCGATCTGGGTCTGGCTGGACGCCACCGCGCCGCTGCCGGCGTTGCGCCACAGCGAGAAGATGGTGACCAGGATGCCGACCGCGAAGGCCACCAGCAGGATGCGCAGCTGGCGCGGCAGCGACAGGTGGCCGATCAGCGGCAGGCGCAGGTCCTCGTCGTCGCCCCCGGCGGCGGCGGCGGCGGCGCGCTGCTTGCGGCCGGCCAGGTTGCCGAGCCGTTCCGCGGCCTCGTCGGCCGAACCGGAGGACGGCGCAGGATCGGCGATGCCCGCGGCCGGCATCACGCCGGCGCCGAACTGGGTGTCGGGCGAAGCCAGCACGGTGGCGCCGTCGTCCTTGTCCTTGGGGAGAAAATTCACCGAGAGTTTAGATGCGAATCCCATTCCAGCTCCAGTCCTGAACCTGTTGTCGTTATTTGTTTAAAGGCCAACCTGCAGGAAGCGTTCGTCCTGCGCCAGCGCGGCCAGCGCCAGGGGCGTCCAGGCATTGCCGTCGGCGTCGACGAGGCGGCCGTCCTGCGGGGTCATGTCGGCCGCCTGGCGCAGACCGTGCACGCGCGCCGCCAGGAAGCCGCAGGGCAGGCCGAGGCCAGGGGCGAAGGTGACCAGGCGCGTCGCCGGGCCGATGGCGGCGCCTTCCTGGGCGCCGCGCTGTGGTCCGAGATAGCGCGCCAGGTCGACCACGCCGACCAGGCTGCCGCGGATGTTGGCCAGCCCCAGGTACCAGGGCTGGGTCAGCGGCACCGTGGTAAGCGCCGGCACCGGCACGATCTCGCCGGCTTCGAGCAGGTCGAGCAGGTAGCGCTCGCCGCCGATCTCGACGCCCAGTTCGTGCGTGCGCTGGCCGCTGCCGGTGCGCGCGACCTGCACGCGCTCTAGCAGCTCTTCCTGGTACTGGCGCAGGCGGGCGCGCCGGGCGGCGGGATCGAGGCCGGCCATGGTCAGGCGCCGAGGGCGGCGATCCTGGCCAACAGCGCTTGCGCGTCGACCGGCTTGACGAAGTAATCCTTCGCGCCCTGGCGCATGCCCCAGATGCGGTCGGTTTCCTGGTTCTTGCTGCTGCAGATGATGATCGGCACCGAGGCCAGCTCGGGATCGCGCGTGATCGAACGCGTGATCTGGAAGCCGTTCGCGCCCGGCATGACGACGTCCATCAGGATCAGCTCAGGACGGTCGGCGCGGATCTTGGCCAGCGCCTCCTCGCCGTTCTCGGCGGTGGTGACGGTGAAGCCGTTGCGCACCAGGATGTCGGTCAGGTAGTAGCGTTCGGTCGGGGAATCGTCGACGATCAGAATCTTTTGTATGGCCACGATGGGCTCCGGAGTATTCATGCCGCCGCGGCCGTGTGATCACGCACGGCCGCCAGCAGGCTGTCTTTGGAAAACGGTTTGGTGAGGTAGGCGATCGAGCCGACCATCGCGCCGCGCGCGCGGTCGAACAGGCCATCCTTGGAGGACAGCATCACCACCGGGGTCGCATGGAATTTCGCGCTCTTCTTGATCAGGGCGCAGGTCTGGTAGCCGTCCAGGCGCGGCATCAGGATGTCGCAGAACACCAGCGCCGGCTGATGGTCGTTGATCTTGGCCAGCGCATCGAAGCCGTCTTCCGCCAGCACCACCTGATACCCTGCCTGGGTCAGGAAGATCTCGGCGGAGCGGCGGATCGTGTTGCTGTCGTCGATCACCATGATCTTCAGGCCTGTCGCTTGCGTCGTCATATTAGTTTCACTTCAGCATGAACCCGCACGATAGCATAGGGCGCTGGCCTTGTGCGCGAAGTGTTGCTATACGTCAACTAGCTGAAAACCAAGGTGATAATTGTTTGACAAGAAGCTTGGCAAGAAGGCATCGCCGAAGGCGGAAATGCCCCGATTTTGCTGGCTAAAACGACAACTCAGATGGCGGTCATTTCGAAATCGTCCTTGCGCGCGCCGCATTCCGGGCAAGTCCAGTTCATCGGCACGTCGGCCCACCGCGTGCCGGGCGGGATGCCGTCTTCCGGGCTGCCTGTGGCTTCGTCGTAGACCCACCCACAAATCAGGCACATCCAGGTTTGGTAAGCCTGCGTTTCATTACTCACGTCGAATCCTTCTTTATAAAATTAGGTAAAGCATCAGGGACCTCCAGAACCGTAGCGAGCGGAAGCTGGAGCATCCGAGAAGCGCAGCCGTACTTGGGTACGGCGAGCATCGCAGGACGGTCCAGCGACGCGCAGTAGGTTATGGAGGTTCCCATCTAGTAAAATGGGAAGCTAGGTATCTTAATCTAACGCTTGTGCAAAACCAACCGTCTACACTCATCCTCACCTTCGGGCCGGCCGATCCGGTCGGCGCGATGGGCATCCAGTCCGACGTGGCCGTCTTCGCCATGCACGGCTGCCATGGCCTGTCGGTGGTGACCGGGCTACTGGTGGCCGACTCCGCGCGCGTCGACGACATCCATCCGGTCGAATCCGGCAGCGTGGTCGAACAGGCCCGCATGCTGCTCGAGGACATGCCGATCGCGGCGATCAAGGTCGGCACCATGGCCAGCCTGGAGCAGATCGCGGCGATCGCGGAAATCGTCTCCGACTATGCCCAGGTGCCGCTGATCCTCGATCCCTTCACTTCCGGCCTGCCGGACTGCGGCGTGCGCGACGACGACATCATGACCCTGATCCACCAGCTGCTGGTGCCGCAGGCGCACGTGCTGGTGATGTCCCAGCCCGAGCTGGCGCGCTTCGCCGACTGCTGGCGCGACCCGGGTTCGATCGCCACCGTGGCCGAGGACGCGGCCGAGCTGACCGGCTTCGGCTGCGGCCACGTGCTGGTCACCGGCATCGGCGGCGGCGACGGCGTCCGCGCCGACAACCTGTACGACCCCGACGGCCTGGCCGTCAGCCTGTCCTGGAACCAGCACCTGCCCGGTCCCTTCGTCGGCGCCGGCAATACGCTGTCGGCCGCGCTGGCGGCGCGCATGGCGCAGGGCATGGACGCGATCGAGGCCCTGACCTACGCCCAGGACTACACTTTCGGCACCCTGCAGCATGCCTGCCGCTTCGGCATGGGCAGGCTCATTCCCAACAAGCTGTACAAGAAGAACAACCATGACTGAACATACCGAACACACCTCCAGGAACGACACCCTGTTCGCCCGCGCCCAGCAGACCACGCCGGGCGGCGTGAACTCCCCGGTCCGTGCCTTCCGCTCGGTCGGCGGCACCCCGCGCTTCATCACCCGCGCCGAAGGCCCGTATTTCTGGGACGCGGACGGCAAGCGCTACATCGACTACATCGGCTCCTGGGGCCCGGCGATCGTCGGCCACGCCCATCCGCAAGTGGTCAAGGCGGTGCAGGACGCTTGCGCCCGCGGCCTGTCCTTCGGCGCCCCGACCGAAGGCGAGATCGAGATCGCCGAAGAGATCTGCCGCCTGGTGCCTTCGATCGAGCAGGTGCGCCTGGTCTCCTCCGGCACCGAAGCGACCATGAGCGCGCTGCGCCTGGCGCGCGGCGCCACCGGCCGCGACAAGATCGTCAAGTTCGAAGGCTGCTACCACGGCCACGCCGATTCCCTGCTGGTGAAGGCCGGTTCCGGCCTGCTCACCTTCGGCAACCCAACCTCGGCCGGCGTGCCGGAAGACTTCGTCAAGCACACCCTGGTCCTCGACTACAACAACATCCCGCAGCTGGAAGACGCCTTCGAATCGATGGGCGACACCATCGCCTGCGTGATCGTGGAAGCCGTGGCCGGCAACATGAACCTGATCCGCGCGACGCCGGAATTCCTGCGCCGCATGCGCGAGCTGTGCACCGAGTACGGCGCGATCCTGATCTTCGACGAAGTGATGTCGGGCTTCCGCGTCGGCCTCGGCGGCGCCCAGGCCCTGTACGGCATCACCCCGGACCTGACCGCGCTGGGCAAGGTGATCGGCGGCGGCCTGCCGGTGGCGGCCTTCGGCGGGCGCGCCGAGCTGATGCACAATATGGCGCCGATCGGCCCGGTCTACCAGGCCGGCACCCTGTCCGGCAACCCGGTCGCGGTGGCGGCCGGCATGACCACCCTGAAGCTGGTGCAGGAACCGGGCTTCTACGAGAAGCTGTCCGCGCAGACCACCCGCCTGGTCGACGGCCTGAGCAAGGCGGCGAAGGAAGCCGGCGTGGCCTTCTGCGCCGATGCTGTCGGCGGCATGTTCGGCATGTACTTCTCGCACCACGTCCCGTCGAGCTACGGCCAGATGATGGCCGGCGACAAGGAGCGCTTCAACCGCTTCTTCCACGGCATGCTGGACGAAGGCGTCTACTTCGCGCCCGCGATGTTCGAAGCCGGCTTCGTCTCCGCGGCCCACGACGACGCCGTGATCGACGAGACCATCGAAGCGGCGCGCCGCGTGTTCGCGCGCATCGCTTAGTCGATCGCTTAGTTGATCACTTAAGCCTGACTTATTTTCACGGCGGACGCCCCTTGCGGGTTTCCCGCCGTGCTACACTCCGCGCCGACCCATCCTCGTCGGCCGCCATGAAGTCCAAGCCCAAGCTCTTCCGCCGTCTCACCGACAACGCCACCCTCAAATCCCTCGGCCCCGGCCTCATCACCGGCGCAGCGGACGACGATCCATCCGGCATCGCCACCTATTCCCAGGCCGGCGCGCAATTCGGCTTCAATACCCTGTGGACCCTGGTGCTGACCTATCCCTTCATGGTCGGCATCCAGCTGGTGTCGGCGCGCATCGGCCGCGTCACCGGACGCGGGCTGGCCGCCAACATCCGCCGCGCCTATCCGCCCTGGCTGCTGTACGTGGTGGTGCTGCTCCTGCTGGTGGCGAACGTGATCAACATCGCCGCCGACATCGCCGCCATGGGCGAAGCCCTGCGTCTGGTGACGGGCGTCGGCTCGCAGCACATGTATTCGCTGGGCTTCGGCATCCTGTGCCTGCTTTTACAGGTTTTCCTGCCCTACAGCACCTATGTGCGCTACCTGAAATGGCTGACGCTCGGCCTGCTGGCTTACGTTGCCACCGCCTTCGCCGTGCACATGCCCTGGACCGAGGTGCTGGCGCGGACCGTGTGGCCGCACTTCAGCTTCACCAAGGACTCGGTGGCCCTGGTCGTCGCCGTGTTCGGCACCACGATCAGCCCCTACCTGTTCTTCTGGCAGGCCTCGCAGGAAGTCGAGGAGATCCGCAACGATCGCAACACCCGTGCCCTGCGCACCCGGCCGAAGGATGCCAAGGCCCAGCTCAGGCGCATCCGGGCCGATACCCTGATCGGCATGGGCTTCTCGAACTTGGTCGCCTTCTTCATCATCCTGACCACGGCGGTGACCCTGGGCGCGCACGGCATCACCGATATTCAATCGTCCTCCCAGGCCGCCGAAGCCCTGCGCCCGGTGGCGGGAGAATTCGCCTTCCTGCTGTTCGCGCTGGGGATCATCGGCACCGGCATGCTGGCGGTGCCGGTACTGGCCGGCTCGGCCGCCTATGCCGTCACCGAGAGCTTCCGCTGGCGGAATGGCCTGGACCTGAAGGTGGTCGAGGCGCGCGAGTTCTACGGCATCATCGCGCTGGCGACGCTGGGCGGCGTGCTGCTCGACTTCGCCCCGATCGATCCGATCGCGGCCCTGGTGCTGTCGGCTCAGATCAACGGCGTGATCGCGGTGCCGATCATGACCGTCATGATGATGCTGGCGCATAACCGCAAGATCATGGGCAGCTATACGCTGAGCACCCGCCACACCGTGATCGGCTGGTTCGGCGTGGCCATCATGCTGGTGGCGGTGGTGGCGATGTTCGCTACGATGTGAGTTAGCTGCATTCCTCCATCAGCTGGACCTCGGCCCAGCGGCCGGCATGGACGTCGTCGATGCGGCCGTCCAGGGTCTCGAAGCGGATGGCGTTGGGGCCGGCGTGATGCGTAAGCGTCTGTTCGATCTCGATGTAGGCGCAGTCCGGGCTGACGCCACGATGACGCGGGCGCCGTCGCGGACCGGGCGGCCGCGGCCAGGGTCAGGGTCAGGCATGCCAGTGCGAAACTCGATTTCCTGCTGAGTTGCATTTTCATCCTTTCGGTGAAGGACCGCGCGCCATCCCCCACGTATGGGGCTGCACTTTGGCGCCATCCCTGCCTACGATGCTTGTACTGGGGGATCGGTTCGCGATCCAGATTCCAAAACTATATCGTACGGGAAAAATTATCATGCAAACCTCTGTCACCTCTTCCGCACCGCGCTTTTCGGACGCCGGCGTCATCTGGCTGAAGCTGGCGGTGGTCTACCTCATCATCGGCATTTCGATGGGCATCGCCATGGGCGCCAGCCAGAACTTCACTCTCCGCCCGGTGCACGCCCACATCAACCTGCTGGGCTGGACCACGATGGCGCTGGCAGGCCTGATCTACAGCGTGTTTCCGAAGGCCGGCGAGAGCCGCCTGGCGCGCCTGCACTTCTGGTTGCTGAACCTGGCGCTGCCGGTGATGATGTCGGCGCTGGCCCTGCTGCTGTTCGGCCAGGTCGGCGTGGCGCCCGTGCTGGCGCTGGCGGAGATCGTCGCCGCGCTGGGGATCGTGGCCTTCGCGGTCAATATGTTCATCAACCTGAAGCATTGAGGCCGGCGGCGCGGCCATACTGTCCCGCTGCAGACGGCAGATCGGGACAAATGAAAAACAAAGGGTTCATCGGGATGTTGGCAGTATTGGCGGCGCCGCGCCCCGGCTCTACTTCTTCGACAACTGGAACGGCTGTCCGCAGAAAGGCGCGTCCTGCCAAACCAAGGCCTACGTGGTTCCTGGTGATCGCCTCCTGCTCGGCAAGACGCATGGGGAATGGACCTGCGCCTGGTACCAGGGCAAGTCGCACGAGACCGTCGGTTGGGTGCGCAAGCGCGACCTGGCGATCCAGGCGGCTGCCGAACCGGCGCCGGCCGACTGGACGGGCCGCTGAAAGATCTACAGGGAACGCGGCCAGATCGACATCGACCGCAAGGGCACGGCCTGGTACGTGGACGGGATGGCATTCTGGGGCAGCGGCGCCTCGACCAATTCAGGCCAGCTGGGAGGGGAGCTGCTCATCCAGGGACGCCGACCTGGCACGCATCGGCGACTTCCTCATCGTGCACGACAACCAACGCTGCGGTGGCCTCAACGTTCGCTTCGACGGCGTCTACGCCCGTATGCGATGAGTCTTATTTCAGCCAGCCGCGGTGGCGGAAATACAGGAAAGGCGCGATCGCGCTGATCAGCATCAGGCTGAGCGACCAGCCATAGCCGAACTTCCAGTCCAGCTCGGGCAGGAACTTGAAGTTCATGCCGTAGATGCTGGCGATCAGGGTCGGCGGCAGGAAGGCCACCGAGGCCACCGAGAAGATCTTGATGATCTTGTTCTGGTTGATGTTGATGAAGCCGACGGTGGCGTCCATCAGGAAGTTGATCTTGTCGAAGAGGAAGGAAGTGTGGCCGTCCAGCGATTCGATGTCGCGCAGGATCTGGCGCGCTTCCTCGAACTGTTCCGAATTGAG
Source organism: Massilia sp. 01N410 (assembly GCF_056399665.1). Lineage (NCBI taxonomy): Bacteria > Pseudomonadati > Pseudomonadota > Betaproteobacteria > Burkholderiales > Oxalobacteraceae > Massilia > Massilia sp. 01N410. The sequence goes on from NZ_JBFTRV010000005.1 coordinate 207,760, forward strand.
GAGCCGGCCGCGCATCAGAAAGCTGACCGCGCGCCGGGTGTCCATCATGTTGCGGCGGATGCGGCCGTTCAAGTCTTCCTCGTGGGCGATCGCATTCAGCGCGGAGGCCGCGTCCTGGTCGGTGAATTCCTTCTGCAGCACGCGCTGGCTGACCTCTTCCAGGCTCTCGTAGATGCCCTCGAGCGCGTCGGCCGAGTACTCGGCGTCGGTCGCGTACAGGTCGAGCAGCACGTCCATGTAATCCTCGATCGAACCGGGACGCGAACGCGCGCGCAGGCGCACCAGGCGGAACACCGGCAGGTCATCGTTGTGCACCGAAAACAGGATCTTCTTGGCCAGGATGAAGGCCACGGTGACGATGCGCGAGGGACCATCCTCTTCCTCGCGCAGGAAGTCGGTGCGCAGATGCAGGTCGCCGTTTTCCGCCTCGTAATAGCGGGCCGAGGCTTCGATGTCGGAAACTTCGTCCTCGCCCGGCAGGATCACGCCATACATGGCCTTGACCACGGCACGCTCTTCGTCGGTGGGATCGGTCAGATCGACCCAGACGGGCGTTACTTTCTCCAGATCGGCGCGCGACGCAATCGCTACCTGATTCAGTCGGCCATTTTGTAGGACAAATACATTGATCATGCGCTGCTTTCTCGGCCGGATTCGGAAACAGCGCAAGTGTACCCGTAAGCCCTGAGCCCGGCCACCCCGTAGGCAACAAATTTGCTTTACGACACCATCAATTCGGGGTCAGAGCACATTCCGCCAAAAATTCGGGGTCAGAGCACATTTTGAGGAAATGACGCCTCGGAACAATTGCAGCAAGAGCACAACGTTTTTGCCCCAATAGCCCCGGATAGGCAGCCAATGCGCGTCCGTGTAGCCAAGCGGCGAAATGTGCTCTGACCCCGAATTAAGCGAATAATGTGCTCTGACCCCAAATTTTCTCTGACCCCAAATTTTTGGGCGGGATTTCAGGGGAGGTCGGCGGCGTTCATTCGGCGCTGGATGACGCCGGTTCGGCGCGACAGGTAGTTGGTCTGGCGGTGGGCGTCGTAGTAGCGGGGGTTCGGCAGCATTACCGCCAGGCGCGCGGCCTGGGTTGGGTCGAGGCGGGCGGCGGAGGTCTTGTAATAGTGGCGGGCGGCGGCTTCGGCGCCGAACACGCCGCGGCCGAATTCGACCACGTTCAGGTAGATTTCGAGGATGCGCTGCTTGCTCATCACCGCCTCCAGCATATAGGCGATGACCAGCTCCTGGCCCTTGCGCAGGTAGTTGCGCGAGCCGGACAGGAAGAGGTTCTTCGCCAGCTGCTGGGTGATGGTGGAACCGCCGCCGATCACCTTGTGACGCTTGTTGTTGCGCTGCCAGGCTTTTTCCAGCGCTTCCCAGTCGACGCCGTCGTGTTCGGTGAAATTGGCGTCTTCCGAGGCGATCACCGCGCGCTTCAGGTTGTCCGAGATGCGCTCGTACGGCACCCAGACCTGTTCCAGCCTGGCGTTCGGGTTCTTTTCGCGCAGGCTTGATAGCTGCTGGCGCATCATGCTGGTCGACGATGGATTGAACTGGGTCCACCAGAGAATCATCACAAAGAAGTACAGCTGGATCAGCAGCACCAGCAGCAGCGGTCCCAGGACGATCCATTTCAGCCAGCGCCGGCGGCTCTTGCCGCTGGCCGTGCTGGCAGTCTTGCCACCGGCGGCAAGACCCGCCCTGAGCGCTTTCATCATAGCTGTCGCCGCATCTGTTCCAGGATGGTGGAGGTCTGCGGCCGCACGCCACGCCAGATGGCGAAGGCTTCGGCGGCCTGCTCGACCAGCATGCCCAGGCCGTCGCGGGTCGCGGCGCCATGGCTGGCGGCGAATTCCATGAACGGGCTCGGCATTTTCCCGTACATCATATCCAATGCCAGCGTGTCCTGGCAAAACGCCAGCGCCGGCACCGGCGGCATCGCGCTCGACAGGCTGGCGGAGGTGGCGTTGATGACGACGTCGAAGGCGGCGTCGATGTCCTCGAAGCCGCAAGCGGATACCTGGCCCGGATGCGCAGTGTGCGCCGCAAACTGCGCGACCAGAGCGTCGGCGGTGGCGCGGGTGCGGTTGGCGATCACGATCATCGCGGGGCCATGCTGCAGGATCGGCAGCACCACGCCGCGCGCCGCGCCGCCCGCGCCCAGCAGCAGCACGCGCTTGGCCCCAAGGGGCACGCCGGCATTGCGGACGATGTCGGCGACCAGGCCGGGGCCGTCGGTATTGTCGCCGACGATCTCGCCGTTCTCGAAGCGCAGGGTGTTGACGGCGCCGGCCAGGCGCGCGCGCTCTTCCAGCCGGGTGGCGAGGGCCGCCGCTTCCAGCTTGAAGGGCACGGTGACGTTGGCGCCGCGGTAGCCGCGCGCGATCAGCTCCTGCACGGTGTCTTTGAAGCCGTCCAGCGGCGCCAGGCAGCGCTCGTAGACGATGTCCTGGCCGGTTTCAAGCGCGAAGGCGGCGTGGATGTCCGGCGACTTGCTGTGGGCGATCGGATTGCCGATCACGCAGTATTTATCGCTCATATAAGCTCATGCTCCTTTTTCTTCACGCAGTTCGGCCTGCAGCTTGCCTTCCCGGGTGAAGGTGAAGGTCGTGATGACGATCCACAGGTCGTCCTTGTCGCTGGAGCGCATATTGGCCGGGAATTTGCCGAACGGGGCCGCACGCCGCACGATGCCCAGCGCGGCCTGGTCCAGCGCGCGGTTGCCGGACGAACGCTCGATGCGCGGTCCGCCTTCCTTTTCATAGATGCTGCCGTCCTGGAACACCGGGATGTACATCACCAGCTCGCCGTACAGCTTGCGGCCGTTCTGCTGCGGGAAGCTGAGGGTACCGACCTCCTCCACCCGCTTCTGCAGGGCCTTGTAATAAATGGCGTAACCGACCCCGCGGGTGCTCGGGCTGATGAAGGTCTTCTTCGGACGCTTGTTCTGGTCGACGATGCGCTGGGTGATCTCGGCCGTCTGGCGCGCGATGGCGCGGCTGGTCTCGAGCATGTCGGCACCGTTGCGCGACGGATCGGGCTTGTCCTGCTGGGCGATCGGGGGGGCGGCGAACGCGGACGGGTGGGTCTGGGTCAGGAGTTTCTGGCGCTGTTCCAGGTCGGCGATGCGGCGCTGCAGGGTCTTGATGCTGTCGCCATCCTCGATCTTGCGCAGGTCCGGCAGCGGCGACTGGGCGCGGCCGGCATCGGCATTGCCGCCGCCGTCGAGGTTGGCCTGGGCCAGCGCCTCGGCCTTGACCGGCGCGCGCTCGTGCCTGGCATTGACGAGGATGACTTCCAGCCCCGGATCGGTCGGCTGCAGCCGGAACGCGTCCGGCGCGGCGAAGCGGATCGCCAGCAGGGAGGCGTGCGCCAGCACCGAGAAGGCAATGGCGATCGTCAGGGGGCGGTTGTGTTGAAGGCTCTTCACGTGCTGCGGGACGGGACGGTTGGGAGTACGGAACTACCCATTCTACCGTGCGCGGGAAGGAGTTTGTTAGTCCCTGCGGCAACAAACAGTCTTGCTAGCAACAGTGGGTTGTTGCTGTTTTAAGTTCGGTTATTCAAGAGTCAACAGGGAGTGTCAATGTACTCACTGTTCATGTGAGCCTTGGATTCCCGCGAAGGCGGAAGAGTGCTCCCGGCACGCTTCCGCCAAGTTCTCAAGCCGCAGGCACGTCCGTCTGCGTCGCCGGATCCGTCACGGTAACGGAACCTTCGGCCTCGACAGCTTCAACAGCCGCCGCCTCGCCGGTATCCTCGGCCGTCGACGCCGCCTCTTCCTCCTCCTCGAACTCGAGCGCCGCGGCCGCATCCGGCGCCGGCTCGGCCACCTCGAGCAGGCGGGCTTCCAGCGACAGGTCGACCTCGTCCCAGCGCACGATATCCAGGCGGACCTGGGCGCCGCGGGCCACCTGCGGCATGCCCGGCAGGCGGATCACCAGCGGGATCTCGACCAGGCGCAGCACCTCGTCCTTCAGCACCACTGCCTCGACCTGGCGCGCGTTTTCCTGGCCCAGCCAGCGCAGGCACCAGTAGCGTTCCATGTTCTGCTGGAACTCGTTATAGGCCGCATAGGCGGCGTCGAAGGCCGAGACGATCGAGAACAGGGTGGCGTCGCGCGGCTTGAACGGGGCCACCAGCGGCGCCGTCACGCCGTGGGAGGCGCAGGCCAGGATCTGCCACTGGTTGACCAGGTCCGTATAGCGGCGCAGCGGCGATGTGCTCCAGGCGTACTGGTCGACGCCCAGGCCCTGGTGCGGGGCCGCGTGGGTCACCATGCGCACCTGGATCTTGGCGTTCCAGCCGCCGGCGCCCGGTCCCTGCGAGCGGTAGATGCCCGGCACGCCGGAGTCGTGCAGCAGCTTGCCCCAGGTGCTGTTGGCGAAGATCATCAGCTCGGCCACGATCTTGTCCAGCGGCGCGCCGCGCTTGCGGCGGACGATGGTCACCACGTCGTCCTCGACGTAGAAGTTGAAGTCGACGCGGTTGCCCTGCTCAGGCTTCAGGCCAAAGGCTTCGCGCTTTTTCATGCGGCCGGCTTCGAGCTGCAGCGCCCACTTCCACAGCAGGCCCAGTTCGTCCTTGTGCGGATAGTCGCCGGCGCCGCTTTCCAGCACGTCCTCGGTCACCAGGGCATCGAGTTCGTTGAGGCGCAGGTTGGTCTTGATCGGCACGCGCTCGGCGCGGGTCTCGGTCGACAGCACCGACCAGGTATCCGGATCCAGGGTCGCGTACAGCGACAGCGCCGGGCAATCCCTGCCTTCGGCCAGGGTGTAGGCTTCGACCACTTCGTCCGGCAGCATGGTGATCTTATCGCCAGGCATATACACGGTCGACATGCGCGCGCGCGCGATCTTGTCGAGCACGTCGTCGGGGCGGATCGCCAGGCCCGGCGCGGCGATGTGGATGCCGACCCGCACCGTACCGTCGTCCAGGTGCTCGACCGACAGGGCGTCGTCGATCTCGGTGGTGGTCACGTCGTCGATCGAGAACGCCGCCACCTTGGCCAGCGGCAGCTCAAGCGGCGCGCTTGGCACCGGCACCTGCGGGAAGCCGGCGCCGCGCGGGAAGTGTTCGAACAGGAAGCGCGACATGTGCAGGTCCTTGGCCGACGCGATGCCGCCCGTGCTCAGCATCAGGCGCTGGGCGGTGGTCTGCAGTTCGCTGGCGGCGGTCTCCAATGCCTTGTATTCGATGCCGTTCTTGTCCGGCTTGAACAGCAGCTGCTGCACCAGCGGCTGCATGGCGGCGGGCAGGCGGCCCGCCTTCAGTTCCTCGACATACGAGGCTTGCACGAGGGCCTGCTGCCTCTTCTTTTCGATGCCGGCCAGGGCCGCGCGCAGCGACTGTTCCGGCGCGGCCTTGTAGCGGCCGCGGCCCTTCTTGTAGAAATAGATGGGCGCGTTGTGCAGCGCCAGCACCAGGCCTGCGGCCTCGAAAGGCAGCGGCGCGTGGCCGAAATATTCGGCGCCCAGCTCGGTAAAGCCGAACTCTTCCTGGCCTGCGACTTCCCACAGGAATTCGAGGTCGACGTCGCCGGCGACCGTCTTGGCCTGCTCCAGCAGCGTGGCAGGATCGGGTTTGTCGAACTGCAGCAGCACGTCGCGGGCCTTGACCTTGGTGCGCTTACCGCTCGGCATCTCGACCTGGTAGGCCTCGCCCGCCTGCGACAGCACGGTGCCGACCTTGAAGTCGCCGGATTCTTCGAAAAAGAGGTTCATGTTATTTCGTGTTCAAATTGGTTGCGGCCGCCGCCAGGTTCAGCACCGCGGGCAAAAATACCTCGGTGACCAGCAGCAGGCCTTGACGGCGGCGATAGAGGCAACGCCGTGCATGATAGACGGTATCGGACCCCAGGCTCCGGCCCTCCCTGGCGAGCGCCGCTTGCACGCGCGCCAGCAGGGGATGGCCCGGACGGATCCGGGCAAATTCGAGCTGGCCGCGCCTGACCAGCGGATCGCGGAACAGCGTGGTGCCGAGCGAGCGCTCGCCCAGCGCCGAGAACAGCGGCCAGTCCTGCGCCGTCGCGCTCGTCGGCACCACGGTATGGCCGTAGACCACCGGCTCGCCGTCGCAGCGCAGCAGCACCTCGCGTTCCCACACGCGGCGCGGCCGCGCGAGGCCGATCGCCACGGCTTCGTCCGCCAGGCACAGATTAGTCTCCTGGCGCAGCTTCTGCACGCGGAACTGGCGGCTGTGCGCGATCAGGCGCGCGGTCAGCGAGCCCGGCGTGGTCAGCCAGTCGCGCATGGCGGCGCCGGCGCCCACGCTATCCGGATTCCCCAGCCAGCGGGCCCGGCGCAGCGACGCCGGCCTCACGACGCCGTGCCCGATCTACAGAAGTTCAGCACCTCGTCGACATACTGTTCGAATTCCGACACCGCATGGTCGCTGCCCTCGATCACGTGCTGACGGGCGCCGGCATAATGGGCGACCATGTCGCGGTAGTCCAGCACCTCGTCGCCGGTGGCGGCCAGCAGGAAGTAGCGTTCGGGACGCGTGATCCGCGCCACTTTCAGCTCGGCCAGCTCGTCGATGTACTCGCGCTTGAACTCGAAGGGCTCGTCGGAATGCCAGGCGGTGGTCACGCCGACGTGCTTGTCCAGGTCCTTCAGCGGATCGACCGCCGGATTGATCAGCACCGCGCGGCAGCCGAAGCGCTCGGCCAGCCAGGTCGCGTAAAAGCCGCCCAGCGAGGAGCCGACGATGGCCAGATTGTCCCGATGGCGCTCGACCAGGGTCAGCACCAGCTCCATCGCCGCCCTGGGCGAGGCCGGCAGCTGCGGGCAGATCAGCTTCGATGCGCAGCCGAGCTGCTCCATGCGCTGCTGCACCACCCGCGCCTTGAAGGATTTCGGCGAGGAGCGGAAGCCGTGCAGGTATAACAGATGCGGAAAACCGCTCATTCCGCCAGCGCCTCCAGCAGCTTCTGGTGCACGCCGCCGAAGCCGCCGTTGCTCATCACGAGGATGTGGTCGCCCGGCTGGGCGGCCTGCACGATGGCCTTCACCATATAGTCGAGCTGGTCGAAACTGTGGGCGATGCCGCCCAGCGGTTTCAGGGCATCGGCCAGCGACCAGCCCAGCGCCTGCTGGCTGCCGAAGCCGAACACCAGGTCGGCATCCTTCAGGCTGCCCGGCAGCGCATCCTTCATCGCGCCCAGCTTCATGGTGTTCGAGCGCGGCTCGAGCACGGCCAGGATGCGGCCCGGGGTGCCGGCTTTACTTGTTCCGATCTTCTGGCGCAGGCCGGCAACCGTGGTCGCGATCGCGGTCGGGTGGTGGGCGAAGTCGTCGTACACGGTCACGTCCTTCACCACGCCGCGCACCTCCATGCGCCGCTTGACGCTCTGGAAGCGTGCCAGCGATTCGATCGCCTGGGCCGGGGGCACGCCGACGTGGCGGGCGGCGGCGATCGCGGCCAGCGCATTGTTGCGGTTGTGGTGGCCGGTCAGGTCCCAGTGCACGGTGCCCTGCAGTTCGCCATTGAAGAGAACGTCGAAGCTGGACCCGCCCGGATGCTCGACCAGGCTCCAGTTCGTGCCTTCGGATGCACCGAAGGCTTCCTTTTCGCTCCAGCAGCCGCGCTTGAGCACGCGCGCCAGCGAGGCTTCGTCGCCGTTCACGATCAGGCGGCCGACGCCCGGCACGGTGCGCACCAGGTGGTGGAACTGGGTCTCGATGGCGCCGATGTCCGGGAAGATATCGGCGTGGTCGTATTCGAGATTGTTCAGCACCGCCGTCTTGGCGTGGTAATGCACGAACTTGGAGCGCTTGTCGAAGAAGGCGGTGTCGTACTCGTCGGCTTCGATGACGAAGAAGTCGGATTCCGCTTCGCCCGACAGGCGCGCCGAGATGCCGAAGTTCATCGGCACGCCACCGATCAGGAAGCCCGGCGAATAGCCGGCATCTTCGAGGATCCAGGCCAGCATCGAGGTGGTCGTGGTCTTGCCGTGGGTACCGGCGACGGCCAGCACCCATTTATTACGCAGGATATGTTCACCGATCCACTGCGGGCCCGACATATAAGGAAGGCCGCGGTTCAGGATTTCCTCGATCAGCGGATTGCCACGCGTCATCACATTCCCGATCACGTACAGGTCGGGCTCGAGCGCCACCTGGTCCGGGCTGTAGCCCTGGATCAGCTCGATGCCCTGGGCCTCGAGCTGGGTGCTCATCGGAGGATAGACGTTGGCGTCGCACCCGGTGACGCGGTGGCCGGCCTCTTTTGCCAGGACTGCCAGCCCGCCCATGAAGGTGCCGCAAATGCCGAGGATGTGGATGTGCATGTTTGTTGGCGCTACTGCCGGGAAAATTGCGAATACGCGATTTTACCCGACACGATGCCATTTTCCGTTCAAGAGTATGATCACGGACATGATGCCAACGCCAAATGACGACCTCCAACAGTTACGCGCACGTATTGCGGCCACCGCCGCGCGCATGATTGCGCAGGATGGGGCCGACTATGCCACCGCCAAGGCCAAGGCCGCCCGCCAGGTGCTGGGCGTGGACCGGCCCTCCCCCAACCATTTACCGGACAATATCCAGGTCGAAGACGAAGTGCGCCGTTACCAGGCCCTGTTCCAGGGGCCGGCCCAGGCCGCCCGCCTGCAGCATCTGCGCGGCACCGCCCTCGAGGTGATGGAGCAGCTGGCCGAGTTCCGGCCCTACCTCACCGGCGCCGTGCTGAACGGCACCGCGGGCGAGCACGACGACATCCACCTGCAGCTGTTCGCCGACAGCGCCAAGGAAGTCGAGATCTTCCTGTTGAACCGCAACGTCGACATCGACATCTCGGAAACGCCGCACTTCAAGGGCGGCCGCCACGAGCCGGTCGAAACCGTCAGCTTTCAATGGAAGAAGGAGACCGTCCACGCCGAGCTGTATGAAATGAACGACTTGCGCGGCGCCCTGAAACCGCGCGCCGACGGCCGCCTGCAACGCGTGGACACGGCCGGCCTGCGCGCCCTGATGATTACCGACGAGACCTTAGAGCAAGATGAATAAGAAGAATCTGGCCGGCTACGCCATCCTGGCGGCCGCCTTTGCCGTGTTCGGCGCCATCGCCGCCGTCAAGCAGGAAGCCAAGGGTCCCCTGACCACCGCCTATTCGCCGACCAGCGACGGCCGCCCGCACAGCGCGGTCAGCAATCTGTATGCACAGTCGCTGAACGACCTGTCCGGCAAATCCCAGTCCCTGGGCCAGTGGAAAGGCAAGCCGCTGCTGGTGAATTTCTGGGCATCGTGGTGCGCGCCCTGCGTGCAGGAGATGCCGGAACTGTCCGAGCTGGCGGCCAAGGATGGCGGCAAACGCTTCAATGTCATCGGCATCGGCATCGATTCGCCGGCGAACCTCGCGGAATTCGTCAAGAAGACGAAGGTGTCCTACCCCTTGTATGTAGGCGGCATGAGCGGCACCGATCTGTCCCGCGAACTCGGCAACGTGAATGGCGGCCTGCCGTTCACGGTGCTGATCGGCCCGGATGGCCAGGTGCGCAAGACGTATCTGGGGCGCCTGAAGTTCGATCAACTTCGGGCAGATCTCGCTAAGCTGTAGTCATCCGGCATTTTGGCGGCGCACAAGCGAACGGTCGTTCACTTATATTCAGAGCGCTTTTTATCGCTTGCCAACACACAATGTTGACGGCAAAATGCCTGTCTTTCGGGCAAATAGACGGTTCATCATGGCGAAAAAGCTACTGCTGCTCAACGGCCCCAACCTGAATCTATTGGGGACGCGCGAGCCTGCGGTGTACGGCGCAACGACCTTGGCCGACATCGAGCAGGCCGCCACTGCCCAGGCAGCAGCGGTGGGAGCAAGCATTGCTTGCTTCCAGAGCAACCATGAAGGCGCGTTGATCGACCGTATCCATGCTGCCAGGCAGGAAGGAGTGGATGCGATCGTCATCAACCCGGGCGGGCTGACCCACACCAGCGTTGCCCTGCGCGATGCGCTGGCGGCGGTGGACATCCCGTTCGTGGAGGTCCACCTCTCTAATATTTATAAGCGTGAGGAGTTTCGTCACCACTCGTTTTTGTCTGCGATCGCACAAGGGACGATCTGTGGACTGGGAGCTGATGGATATCGCTTTGCCATCGACTTTGCGCTCAAAGAGCGTTAATCTACGTCAACTTCACGCATTCTGTGCGGATTCGCGCTAACCACCTGACGCGCCGCATTCAACTACAAATAATTCCAAGGGGTTTCACATGGATCTAAGAAAACTCAAGACATTGATCGACCTCGTTGCCGAATCGGACATCGCTGAACTCGAAGTGACCGAAGGCGAAAGCAAGGTTCGCATCGTCAAATCCTCCGCAATCCCGCAGAATCAGGTGGTCATGGTTCCGCCGCAAGGCGTCCAGCAGTACGCCGCACCGGCCGTCGCCGGCGCCCCGGCACCTGCAGCCCCGGCCGCAGCGCCGGCAGCCGCCGAACCGACCGGCCACGTCGTCAAGTCGCCGATGGTCGGCACCTTCTACCGTTCGTCGGCGCCGGGCGCTCCGGCCTTCGTCGAAGTGGGCGCCACCGTCAAGGAAGGCGACACCCTGTGCATCATCGAAGCGATGAAGCTCCTGAACGAAATCGATTCCGACATCTCCGGCACCGTCACCAAGATCCTGGTGGAAAACGGCCAGCCCGTCGAATTCGGCCAGCCGCTGTTCGTGATCGGCTAAGTACCAAACATCAAGGCCCGGACTCTCAGAAAGAGATCCGGGCCCGATTCATTTCTTCCTGTTGCATCCGGCTCCGCCGGCACTCACAGAAACACCGCATACCATGTTTGAAAAAATTCTTATCGCCAATCGTGGTGAAATCGCGCTGCGTATCCAGCGCGCCTGCCGCGAGATGGGCATCAAGACGGTCGTCGTGCACTCGGAGGCCGACAAGGACGCCAAGTACGTGAAACTGGCCGATGAATCCGTCTGCATCGGTCCCGCGCAATCCGCGCAGAGCTACCTGAGCATGCCGGCGATCATCAGCGCGGCCGAAGTCACCGACGCCGAAGCGATCCACCCGGGCTATGGCTTCCTGTCGGAAAATGCCGACTTCGCCGAACGCGTCGAGAAATCGGGTTTCGTCTTCATCGGCCCGCGTCCGGAATCGATCCGCATGATGGGTGACAAGGTGTCGGCCAAGCAGGCGATGATCCGCGCCGGCGTGCCCTGCGTGCCGGGTTCGGAAGGCGCCCTGCCGGACGAGCCGAAGGAAATCATCCAGATCGCGCGCAAGATCGGCTATCCGGTCATCATCAAGGCCGCCGGCGGCGGCGGCGGTCGCGGCATGCGCGTCGTCCACACCGAGGCAGCCCTGCTGTCCGCCGTGCAGATGACCAAGACCGAAGCCGGCACTGCCTTCGGAAATCCCGAAGTCTATATGGAGAAGTACCTGGAAAATCCGCGCCACGTGGAGATCCAGGTCCTGGCCGACGAGCACAAGCAGGCCGTCTGGCTGGGCGAGCGCGACTGCTCGATGCAGCGCCGCCACCAGAAGGTGATCGAGGAAGCGCCGGCACCGGGCATCCCGCGCAAGACCATCGAGAAGATCGGCGAACGCTGCGCCGAAGCCTGCCGCAAGATCGGCTACCGCGGCGCCGGCACCTTCGAATTCCTGTACGAGAACGGCGAGTTCTACTTCATCGAGATGAACACCCGCGTGCAGGTCGAACACCCGGTCACCGAGATGATCACCGGGATCGACATCGTCCAGGAACAGATCCGCATCGCCTGCGGCGAGCGCCTGCGCTTCAAGCAGCGCGACATCATGCTGTCGGGCCATGCGATCGAGTGCCGCATCAACGCCGAAGATCCGTTCAAGTTCACCCCGTCGCCGGGCCGCATCACCAGCTGGCATCCGCCGGGCGGCCCCGGCATCCGCGTCGATTCGCACTCCTACGCCGGCTACTACGTGCCGCCGCACTACGACTCGATGATCGGCAAGGTGATCGCCTACGGCGCGACCCGCGAGCAGGCGATCCGCCGCATGCAGATCGCGTTGTCGGAAATGGTGGTCGAGGGTATCCTGACGAACATCCCGCTGCACCGCGAACTGATGGTCGACGCCCGCTTCATCGAGGGCGGCACCAACATCCACTACCTGGAGCAGAAACTGGCCCACAAGCCGGACCTGCCGAAGGATGGCGCGATCGGTTCCAAATCCGAGACCAAGGGCGAACAATGAGCTGGACTGAAGTCGTCATCGAGATCGCACGCGAACACGCCGAGGGCCTGTCCGACGCCCTGATGGAAGCGGGTGCGCTGTCGGTCTCGGTCGAGGACGCCGACGAAGGCACCGCCCAGGAAAGGCCGCTGTTCGGCGAGCCGGGCATGGTGCCGACCGAGGCAGCCTGGGATCACAGCCGCGTGGTCGCGCTGACGGATGTCGACGCCGACCAGGCCGCGATCGTGGCCGAGGCTTCGGCCGCGATCGGCCTGGGCACCGTACCGTCGTTCGCCACCCGTCCGGTGGCGGATGCCGACTGGGTGCGCCTGACGCAGTCGCAGTTCGAACCCATCCACATCGGCAAGAACATCTGGGTCGTGCCGAGCTGGCACGAAGCCCCGGACCCGAACGGCCTGATCCTGGAAGTCGATCCGGGCCTGGCCTTCGGCACCGGCAGCCACCCCACCACCCGCCTGTGCATGGAGTGGCTGGAAGCCCATCCGGCGCCGGGCAAGTCGGTGCTGGACTACGGCTGCGGCTCGGGCATCCTGGCGATGGTCGCCAGGAAGCTCGGGGCACAGGACGTGGTCGGGGTCGACATCGACCCGCAGGCGATCGAATCTGCCAGGCTGAACGCCGAACGCAACAACTGCGAGATCGACTTCTACGTGCCGGAAGAATTCGGCGCCTCGAAGTATGGCAACAGCTGTTTCGACATCGTGGTCGCCAACATCCTGTCGAGCCCCCTGAAGCTGATGGCGCCGATGCTGTCCGGCCGCGTCGCGCCGGGCGGTGCGCTGATCCTGTCGGGCGTGCTGGCACGCCAGGCCGAGGAAGTGGCCGCCGCCTACGCACCTTTCATCAAGCTGAGCGTCTGGGCCGAGCTGGACGGCTGGGTCGCTCTGCACGGCACCCACGGCGCTGACTAAGCGGCATGGCGCTCGCCACCCAGTGCCCTCATTGCCACACCACGTTCCGGGTCGCCTCGGACCAGCTCAAGCTCCGCGGCGGCATCGTCCGCTGCGGCGCCTGCCAGAGCATCTTTGACGGCAACGCCCACCTGATCGACCTGGATGCGCTGGCGGCCAGCAAGGCCGGCGGCGCGCCGGCGCCGGCGCCTTCCCCTGCCACCGCTCCCGCCGTGGAACCTGCACCTGAGGGAGCTGCCACGGCTCCCGCCCCGCTGACTACCGCCGACGAGAACAGCGCGCAGCCGCAGGACGATGCCGCCGAGGCCCTGCCCGTCTACACCCTCGATTTTGACCACACCTTCGACCCGCTCGGCATCCTGCCGAAACCGGCGCCCGAGGAGCCGGCGGCTGCGCCCGTGCCTGCGACTGCGCCGCGTGCGCAGGTCTGGCGTAACGGCGGCGGCATGGCGGCCGCTCGGCTTGTGCCTGAGCCCGAGCCCGAGACTGAACCCCCGCCCGAGCCGGGAACGATTCCGGAAGCGGAAGCTGCGCCCGAACCGGCGCCGGGAGCCGAACCGGCGGTGCCGGAAGAACCGGCAGTGCAAGCCGATGTCGCGCCTGAAGCGGCGGAGACGGCTCCCGCTGCCATCGCCGAGCCGGTACCGGCCGAAACGCCCGCCGAAGCTGCGCCGCCGCCGCCGGCTGCTTCCGCCTACGCGCCCCAGGGCCGCATCGAGCCCAGCTTCGATCTGCCGGTGGACGAGGAACTGGTTGCCCGTCCGCTGCCCGGCGACGAGGACGCCGATGCCGACGAAGCGCCCGCAGCGCCGGCCATAACCGCCACCACCAGCACCCCGCCGGACGATATTCCATCCGCCGCACTGCCCATGCGCGCCTCCGCGGCCGGCGTCGACACCTTGATGCCGTCATCCGCCCCGGCGCCCGGACCGGCGATGAAATCGGCGCGCGCCAAGGCCGTCGAGGCCCGCACGCGCCGCTCCAGGCTCACGCCTACCAGGATCGATGCGCCCAAGCTGCGCGTGCCGGCGTCCCTCGAGACCGACGAGCCGGAGTTTGTCAAGCGCAGCCGCAAGCAGGAAGAGTCGGGGCGGACCCGGCGCCTCCTGATGTTCGGCGGCGCCGTGGTCCTGGCGCTGCTGCTGGCGGCCCAGCTGGTGCTCGACTTCCGCAACGTGCTGGCGGCGCGCTATCCGGGCGCCAGGCCGCTGCTCGGCAGCGCCTGCGCCGTGCTGGGCTGCCGCGTCGGCCTCCCGAGCCAGGTCGAGAACCTGTCGATCGAGACCGGCGAACTGACCACCCTCGGCGTCGACACCTATTCGCTCAACACGCTGCTGCGCAACCAGGGCAGCCTCGCGCAGGCCTGGCCCAGCATCCAGCTCGAACTGACCGACGCCAACGACAAGCCGCTGCTGCGCCGCGTCTTCGGCCCTGCCGACTATCTGCCGAAGGGCGTGCCGGTGGCCGCCGGCTTCGCCGCGCGTTCGGAACAGCCGGTCCGGCTGAACTTCACGCTCACGGATCTGAAGCCGTCCGGCTACCATATGATCGTTTTTTATCCCTAGTTTGACTCAGGACCCAACATGACCAAGACTGCGCTGATCTGCGGTTCGATTGCCTTCGACAAGATCATGCAATACCAAGGCCGCTTCGGCGAAACCCTGCTGGCCGACCAGCTGCACCGCGTGAACGTATCCTTCCTGGTGCCGACCCTGCGCACCGAGTTCGGCGGCTGCTCCGTCAACATCGCCTACAACCTGAAGATGCTGGGTGGCGATCCGCTGATCATGGGCACCATCGGCCAGGACGGCGGCGACTACCTCGAGCGCATGGAAAAGCAGGGGCTGGCGACCAATGCGATCCGCACCATCGACCACGCCTACACCGCCCAGTGCTTCGTCACCGCCGACCTGGATAACAACCAGATCAACGCCTTCCACCCGGGCGCAATGCAGTTCTCGCACGAGAACAGCCTGGCCGACTACCTGCCGCTGCGCGTCGCGATCGTCTCGCCGGATGGCCGCGACGGCATGATCAAGCATGCCCGCGACTGCGCGGAGCGCGGCGTGCCGCTGATGTTCGATCCGGGCCAGCAGCTGCCGATGTTCAACGGCGAAGAGCTGCTGACCTTCCTCGACCAGGCCAGCTACCTCGCCTGCAACGATTACGAATTCGAGATGGTGATGGACCGTACCGGCCTGACTCTGCAGGACATCGCTTCGCGCCTGGACGCGCTGATCGTCACCCGTGGCGAGCAGGGTTCGGACATCTACGCCGGCGGCGAGCACCACAAGATTCCGGCGGTGCCGGCCAGCAGCGTGGTCGATCCGACCGGCTGCGGCGACGCCTATCGCGCCGGCCTGCTGTACGGTATCGCGAACGATCTGGACTGGCCGACCAGCGGCCGCCTGGCCAGCCTGCTCGGCTCCATCAAGATCGCCCACCAGGGCGGCCAGAACCACAGCTTCACGCCCGAGGACATTGCGGAGAAGTTCGAAGCGGCATTCGGCTACCGCTTCTGATCACTGGGTCAGGACTTCAGAACAGCGCCTGGCCCAGGAGGTACTTGATGATCTGCAGCAGGATCAGCGCAACCAGTACCGACAGGTCCAGGCCACCCACCGGCGGGATCACGCGGCGCAAGGGCCGCAGCAGCGGGTCGTTGAGCGCCCGGATGAAAGGCGCCAGCGGCGCATGCGGATTGATCCAGCTGAACACCACTTCGATGATCAACAGGCCCATGAAGCCGTAGATGATCCAGTTCAGGAAGCGGAACACGGCGTACAGCACGACGGTGTATCCGCTCCACCCCGCCACCAGCATCACTGAACTCGCCACCAGCACGATCAGGAAAGCGCCGATCAGGCTAGCCCAGTCATAGCCGCCGAGACCCGGCAGCAGACGGCGCAGCGGGCGTACCAGCCAATCGGTCAAGGTGAAGATGAATTGGGCGATCGACATGGGCGGCCGCACGCGGATCGCCTGCATCCAGAAGCGCAACAACAAGACTCCACCGACGACGCTGGCCGCGGTATCGACGATCAACTGAAGAATGGGCAGCACAAGGACTCCTTAAAAAAAAACCGCTGTGTGAATTTCTCACACAGCGGTATTTTGCCTGAACCAGGCAAGAAAGGTATTACGGACGGCTGCTGGTCGGGAACGGCCATGCTGCCGGCACCGGCACGGTCTTGGCGGTCGACTGGGCTGCCTGGCCTGCCGATGCGCTGTCCTGCTTGGCTTCGGTTTTCGCTTCGGCCTTGGCTTCCGGCTTGGCTTCCGCTTTCGCTTCCGGCTTGGCTTCCGGCTTGGCTTCGGCCTTCGGCGCGGCGGCTTTCTTTGCGGCCGGCTTGGCTGCCGGCTTGGCGGCGGCCTTCACTGCCGGCTTGGACTCGGCGGTTTTGGCAGCAGCCGGTGCCTTGGTGGCAGCGGTTTTGCTTGCGGCAGGCTTGGCGCCCGTCTTCGCCACTGGCGAAGCCGAGCCCTTGGCAGCGGTGGTCTTGGTTGCAGCAGCTTTGGCCGGAGCTTTGGCAGCGGTCTTGCTTGCAGCAGCTTTAGCCGGGGCTTTGGCAGCGGTCTTGCTTGCAGCAGCCTTGGTCGGGGCTTTGGCAGCGGTTTTGCTTGCAGCAGCTTTGGCAGGAGCTTTAGCGGCGGTCTTGCTTGCAGCAGCTTTGGCCGGAGCTTTGGCGGCGGTCTTGCTTACAGCAGGCTTGGCGCCCGTCTTCGCCACTGGCGAAGCCGAGCCCTTGGCGGCGGTCTTGCTTGCAGCGGCTTTGGCCGGAGCTTTGGCGGCGGTCTTGCTTGCAGCAGCTTTCTTGGCCGGCGCTTTGGCAGCGGTCTTGGTTGCAGCAGCTTTCTTGGCCGGCGCTTTGGCAGCGGTCTTGGTTGCAGCAGCTTTCTTGGCCGGTGCTTTGGCAGCGGTCTTGGTTGCGGCAGCTTTCTTGGCCGGAGCTTTGGCAGCGGTCTTGGTTGCGGCAGCTTTCTTGGCCGGTGCTTTGGCAGCGGTCTTGGTTGCGGCGGCTTTCTTGGCCGGTGCAGCTGCCTTGGCGGCGGTCTTGCTTGCAGCCTTGGCCGGAGCTTTGGCAGCGGTCTTGGTTGCTGCGGCTTTCTTGGCCGGTGCTTTCGCTACGGTCTTGGTTGCAGCAGTTTTGCTTGCTGCGGCTTTCTTTGCCGGAGCTTTGGCAGCGGTTTTGCTTGCAGCGGCTTTCTTTGCCGGTGCAGCTGCTTTGGTTGCAGCAGCTTTCTTGGCCGGAGCTTTAGCAGCGGTCTTGGTTGCAGCGGCTTTCTTTGCAGCCGGTTTTGCAGCGGCTTTAGCGGCCGGCTTGGCTGCCGGTTTTGCTGCGGCTTTTGCTGCCGGTTTTGCTGCCGGTTTTGCTGCGGCTTTAGCTGCCGGTTTAGCGGCGGCTTTAGCAGCCGGTTTTGCAGCGGCTTTGGCGGCCGGTTTGGCGGCCGGTTTGGCGGCGGCTTTAGCGGCCGGTTTGGCGGCTACCGTCTTTTTAGCGGCGACGGTTTTTTCTGCGGCGGCCTTTGCGGCCGGCTTTGCTGCGGTTTTCTTAGCGGCTGTTGCCATTTTAAGTTCTCCTTCTCTGCGATGAGAAAATACGCTACAAGGTTTGAACCCGTCCAACCCGGTCTGCTTGGTCGGGCGAATTATTCATCGGCGCACACTCGGCGTCTGCGTCAATGAATCCGGCACCAGCTGAACTGCTGCAACTCCTCAAGTCTGCAGCACTTCAGCTATCGTCGTCGCCGACGACCGAAACGACAAAAGTTCGATGGTTCACTGCGCTGTCCACACCGCTGCCCGCGAGAGCGCGAAAAGAAAAAGCCGCCATGCCCGACATTAATCAGGCAATGCGGCTTGTTCTTTTCGCGAAGCTTACGTGCATACTGAATGAATCAGCGTCCCATTTTTTGATCGGTTTGCCACCCGTTAAACACGCTTAAAAAATTGCGTGTTCACGTTTTGACAAATTCAATCACGTAAAGTACACGAAAACCTTGTCAGTGCGCAACCCGCACACAGTATTTTTCATGTCTTTCCGCTTGGGCGAAGTGCTATCGGCAGCTTTCAATCGATCGTCGCGATAACTTTGATCCCATTCGTACTTCAGCTCCTTCAAAAACAAGCGCGCACCTGCCGCGCATTCCATTAAGTCTTCATACCAATACGCAGCAAATCCATCTTGCAAAGCCACGCCAATCCGCGCAGCAAAGTCGGCCGATCGCAAGGCCCGAGCGCGTCGAGCAATTCATCGACCTGCGTCGGCCGCGATTCGATCGAACCGAAGATCTGGCCGAATTCTTCGAGCGTCGGCAAGGACGACGCGGCGAAGCGGTTGATTCCCATTTCGCGGTATTCGCGCAACTGCGCAAGCGATGCATCCGGCGCCAGTTCGACGATCGATTCCGGCGTCAACTGCGCGCTCGGATAACTCGCGAACGCCGCGAAGGGATCGAGCCGGTCCGGCACCGATTGCGGCAGCGCCGGCACCAGCGCGGCATCGGCGCGGCGCCGCTCATCGAGCTCGCTCCACAGCGCGCGGTAGCGCCCGAACACCACCTGCCAGTCGAACTCCTCGCGTGCGCGCCGGCGTCCGCTTTCGCCCAGCTGGCGGCGCAGTCCGGCATCCTTGATCAGGCGCTCGTAGGCCTGGGCGAGCTGCGCGCCATCCACCGCCACCACCTGGCTGGTATGACCGCAATACTGGTCGTAACTGTCGACGCCATCGTCGTAACGCTGCGCGAGGTCAAGGCCGGCGCCCGCGCCGGGCATGATGGTCGGGATGCGATAGCCGTCGACGCCGTCGCGCACCGTGTCGCGGTAGCCGTTCCAGTCGCTCACCACGCAAGCCAGGCCGGCCGCCATCGCCTCGAGCGGCGTCAGGCCGAAGCTTTCCTGCATATTGTCCGCCAGCGAAGTGAAAACGTCGGCGGCGGCCCAGGCGGCCTGGCTGTCCGCTGTGCGGCCGTCGAGCACCGTCAGCCGCACCGATGGACACAGCAGCGCGGCGGCCTCGCGGAAAGCCTTCTCGATCGCCTCGCTGGCGAACCATCCGCACAGGATCAGGTGCACCTGGCGCCCGCCCTTGTCGGCGCGCTCGAGTGCGCTGAACATCTGCTGCGGATGCGCCTTCGCATGAAAGGAAAGCCGGCCCGGGAACAGGAAGGCGACGTCCTCGTCTTCGATGCCGAGCCGGCGCCGCGCCGCACCGCGGCCGGCTTCGTCGAATGCGAAGTCGCGGCCGTGCACGCCGAGCGGAATCAGCGGCAGCTGCGGCAGCTCGAAACGCTGCGCTCCCAGGCGCGCACGCAGGTAGTCGGCCTGGCGCTCCAGCACTTCGCGCACGCTGTCGCGCACCACGCGCGAGGTGCAGATCACCGCATCCCAGCTGCGCACCGGCGCCACCAGGAGGTTGGCGATTGCGCTCATCACCGCGTGGCTGGACGTGGTGTGCGTGACGCCGCACAGGCTGTAGCGGCGCTCGCCGATGCCCAGGCGGCGCCAGGCCAGGCGCTCGATGCCGGGCGCCGGATGGTAGAGCGTGCCGAAACGCTCGAGCTGCTGCGGCCTGCCCTGGCTCACCCGCTCGACCGCGCCCTTGAAGCCTTGCTCGCGCAGCGCGCGCTCGCATTCGCCGGCATGGGCTTCGCCGGCGGCAAAACAGCCGACCGCGGACAATTCGCTCTGCGCGACGGCGCGCATCAGTGCGGCGCCGGCCGCCTGACGTCCCATCGGTTTCGGTCCCGCGAGGGAATATGCCTCGGGGACGAAATGCAGTGCGAAGCGGTCCTTCATCTGTCTCCCTCTTCAGCGAACTGCCGCAATGGCTTCAGCAGCTCGAGGTAGGCCGGCAAGCCCACCGATTCGAAATCGTAGTTGCGCAATACCGTCTCGCGCCCGCGCAATCCGGCCGCGGCGGTCTCGTCGCGGCGCGCGATCAGTTCGAGCGCGCGGTCGGCCAGCGCGTCGCTGTCGAAGAATCCGGTCAGGTAGCCATTCTCGCCGTCGCAAATCACTTCGCGCACCGGCGCCGTATCCGAACCGAGTACCGGCACGCCCACCGCCATCGCTTCCAGCACCGACCACGAGAGCACGAACGGATAAGTGAGGTAAATGTGCAGGCTCGAGACCTGCAGCACCGTGCGGTAGCTCGCATATGGCAGCTTGCCGAGGAAATGAACGCGTGACCAGTCCACGGAATCCTCCAATTCCGCGCACAGGGCCTCGCGATAGCTGGCGTATCCTTCGGGCGGACGGCGGCCGTAGCTGACGCCGTCGCCGCCGACCACGACCACCCGCAGATCCGGATTGCCGGCCAACAGGCGAGGCAGGCTGCGCATGAAGACGTGGAAGCCGCGGTAGGGCTCGAGGTTGCGGGCGACGTAGGTCAGCACCGGCTGCGCGCGGCTCAGGACCCTGCCGTCCGGCAGCGTCAGGCGCGCATGCGGATCGGGCCTCAGGTACGCGGTGTCGATGCCCTCGTGGATCCGGTGGATCTTGTGGCGCAGCTCGGGCGGGTGCGCGTTCAGCTGCCAGGCGGTCGGGGTGACGCCGTCGTCGGCCGCCAGCAGCGACTGCATCAGCACCGAATTCTTGATGCGGATCCGCAAGCGGTCGTCGAAGCTGGCCGGGTACTCGGGATCGAAGCCGACGTCGAGTCCGTCGGCGGCCCACCAGAATTCGCAGAACACGACCAGGCGCGCACGCGGGAACACGTCCTTGACGAACAGGCCCTCGCCCCAGCCCGGATGGCAGATCACGACGTCGGGAATCCAGCCCTGCTTCTTCAGCTCGACGCAGACGCGGGTGACGGTCTGCCCGCGCCGGACGCAGGCCTCGAAATACTTCAGGTAGTGGTGGGTCTTCTCGCCGGCTCCGTCGGGCTTCGGGTAGCCGATCGTGCGCAGCTTCGGTCCGAGCTTCTCGCGCGCGACGGCTGCCTCTTCGCCGATCGCGGTGAGCTCTACGTCGGGCCGCGTCTGCAGATAGCGGATCAGGCGCCGGAACTGGCCGGGCAGGTTCTGATGGATGAAGAGAACGCGTAGCATGGCAGGCATGATAGCTTTAGTAGCAAGCCTGTGGCGCAATGGATGATGGCATCCCTTGCGCGAATCGCGCTCAAGACGCTGCGATCGCGATCACCGACCACTGCACGTCGACGATCGGGGTGCGCGTTTCGCGGTCGCGGCGGTAGCTGTGATAAACAAAGCGGTCGCCGTCGCCGCGCGCGCACATGGTGCAGTCGAGCCGGGCCGACACGTGTTCGAAGCCGGCCTGCGCGAGCTGCCAGCGCACGATCGCCGGCAGGTCGAGCCGGCGCGGCCGCGGCGCGACGGTCTCCCGCGGCAGCCCGGTACGCTCCTGGAACGCGTCGACCAGGTCCTCCGACACTTCATAACAGCAGGCGTGGGCCGCCGGTCCGATCGCCGCGATCCAGTCGCCGGGATCGCCGCCGCGCTCGCGCACGAGCAGCGAAAAACAGTCGACGATGCCGGCGTGGGCGCCGCGCCAGCCGACATGCAGGGCCGCCACCTCGCGCCCGTCCTGGCGCGCCAGCAGCACCGGCACGCAGTCGGCGGTGGCGATCGCCAGCAGCAGGCCGGGACGGTCGGTCAGCATGCCGTCGGCTTCGCCGCAATCCTCGTTGGGTTCGGTCGCGACGGCGATGCGGGTGCCGTGGCGTTCGTGCTGGATCGGGCGGCGGGGCCAGTAGGCGGGCAGGAGCTGGGCCATATCGTCGTGGCGGGTGCCGAAGCCGTGGACGATGGCGGGATGGTCGAGGTGCGGGCTGGTAAACATCGTGAGGCTGCCATGCAAAGGTGCGGGCAGCATAACAGACAGTCCGCGGACTGTCCGGCGCGGCAAACAAAAAGCCCGCCGGGCGGCGGGCTTGAAGGACGGGACGGCTGCGCCGGGATCAGTCCCAGCTCAGCGCACCACCGGTCTGGTACTCGGTCACGCGGGTCTCGAAGAAGTTGCGTTCCTTCTTCAGGTCGATCATCTCGCTCATCCACGGGAAGGGGTTTTCCTCGTTCGGGAACAGCGCATCCAGGCCGATCTGGACGGCGCGGCGGTTGGCGATGAAGCGCAGGTAGCCCTTGAACATCGGGGCATTCAGGCCCAGCACGCCGCGCGGCATGGTGTCTTCGGCGTAGCGGTACTCGAGCTCGACGGCCTTCAGGAACAGCTGCTTGATCTCTTCCTTGAACTCGGCGGTCCACAGCTGCGGGTTTTCCATCTTGATCGTGTTGATCAGGTCGATGCCGAAGTTGCAGTGCATCGACTCGTCGCGCAGGATGTACTGGTACTGCTCGGCGGCGCCGGTCATTTTATTTTGACGGCCGAGCGCCAGGATCTGGGTGAAGCCGACGTAGAAGAACAGGCCTTCCATCAGGCAGGCGAACACGATGATCGATTTCAGGAGCTTCTGGTCGTTTTCCAGGGTGCCGGTCTGGAACTGCGGGTCGTTGATGACCTCGATGAACGGAATCAGGAACTGGTCCTTGTCGCGGATCGACGGGATTTCGTTGTAGGCGTTGAAGATTTCCTTCTCGTCCAGGCCCAGCGACTCGACGATGTACTGGTAGGCGTGGGTATGGATCGCCTCTTCGAAGGCCTGGCGCAGCAGGTACTGGCGGCATTCCGGGGCCGTGATGTGGCGGTAGGTGCCCAGCACGATGTTGTTGGCGGCCAGCGAGTCGGCGGTCACGAAGAAGCCCAGGTTGCGCTTGACGATGCGGCGCTCGTCTTCGGTCAGCCCGTTGGGATTCTTCCACAGCTCGATGTCGCGCTGCATGTTCACTTCCTGCGGCATCCAGTGGTTGGCGCAGCCGGCCAGGTATTTATCCCAGGCCCACTTGTACTTGAACGGCACCAACTGGTTGACGTCGGTTTTGGCGTTGATGATGCGCTTGTCGTCGGCGTTGACGCGCTTGGCGACATCGGCGGCGCTGACGCCTTCCGCGATGTTGCTTCCTGCGGCGGCGGCCGGTGCGCCCGTGGTCGGTTCATCGTCCCATGACAGAGCCATGATCTTTTCCTTCTATTATTAACTTAGAAACGTCGCCCCCGCGGAGGCGGGGGCCCAAGTTAAGTTAGCGTACCGCGAACAAACTTGGATTCCCGCCTTCGCGGGAACGACGGGGTGTCTTTACTGGCAGGCTTCGCACTCGTCGAAGCCGGCATCGCCCGGACGCAGGTAGCATGCTGCGCCTTCCACGACATCCGGGGTGCTCGCCACCGGTGCGGCCGGGGCTGCAGCCGGAGCTGCCGCCGCCGCCGACAGGCCGCCATCGACCGCCACGGCGTTCAGGGCGCCGGTACGGGTAGTCGACTTCTCCATGTGGGTCGCCGCGATGGTGCGCAGGTAGTAGGTCGTCTTCAGGCCGCGCAGCCAGGCCAGCTTGTAGGTCTCGTCCAGCTTCTTGCCCGAGGCGCCGGCCATGTAGATGTTCAACGACTGCGCCTGGTCGATCCACTTCTGGCGGCGGGAAGCGGCTTCCACCAGCCACTTCGGCTCGACTTCGAAGGCCGTCGCGTAGATGTCGCGCAGGTCTTGCGGCACGCGGTCGATACGCGACAGCGAGCCGTCGAAGTATTTCAGGTCGTTGATCATGACCTCGTCCCACAGGCCGCGCGCCTTCAGGTCGCGCACCAGGTAGCCGTTGATCTCGGTAAATTCGCCCGACAGGTTCGACTTCACGTACAGGTTCTGGAAGGTCGGCTCGATGCAGGCAGAGACGCCAATGATGTTCGAGATGGTCGCGGTCGGCGCGATCGCCACGCAGTTCGAGTTACGCATGCCGAACTGCTTGATGCGGTTGCGGACCACGGTCCAGTCCATGGTTTCGGACAGGTCCTGCTCCAGGTAGCCGCCGCGCTCTTCGGCCAGCAGCTTGATCGAATCCTGCGGCAGGATGCCGCGGTCCCACAGCGAACCTTCGTAGGACTGGTAGCGGCCGCGCTCTTCGGCCAGCTCGGTCGAAGCCAGGTAGGCGTAGTAGCAGACGGCTTCCATCGAGCGGTCGGCGAATTCCACGGCCTTGCTTGATGCAAACGGCACGCGCATCATGTGCAGGCAGTCCTGGAAACCCATGATGCCCAGGCCGACCGGACGGTGGCGCAGGTTCGAGTTCTTCGCCTTGTCGACGGCGTAGTAGTTGATGTCGATGACGTTGTCGAGCATGCGCATCGCGGTGCGGATGGTCTTCTGCAGCTTGACCACGTCCAGGCCGTCGCCCTTCATGTGGGCCGGCATGTTGACCGAACCCAGGTTGCAGACGGCGATCTCGTCGGCGTTGGTGTTCAGCGTGATCTCGGTGCACAGGTTGGACGAGTGCACCACGCCGACGTGCTGCTGCGGCGAACGGATGTTGCACGGATCCTTGAAGGTGATCCACGGGTGGCCGGTCTCGAACAGCATCGACAGCATCTTGCGCCACAGGTCGAGCGCTTCGATTTTCTTGTACACCGTCATTTCGCCGCGCGCCGCCCTGGCTTCATAGCCCAGGTAGGCTTCCTCGAAGGCCTTGCCGACCTTGTCGTGCAGGTCCGGCACTTCGGACGGCGAGAACAGGCTCCAGGAGCCCTTCTCCATCACGCGCTTCATGAACAGGTCGGGAATCCAGTTCGCGGTGTTCATGTCGTGGGTGCGGCGGCGGTCGTCGCCGGTGTTCTTGCGCAGGTCGAGGAATTCCTCGATGTCCAGGTGCCAGGTTTCCAGGTAGCCGCAGACCGCGCCCTTGCGCTTGCCGCCCTGGTTGACCGCCACGGCGGTGTCGTTCGCCACTTTCAGGAACGGAACCACGCCCTGCGACTTGCCGTTGGTGCCCTTGATGCGCGAACCCATCGCGCGGACCGGGGTCCAGTCGTTGCCCAGGCCGCCGGCGAATTTCGACAGCAGTGCGTTTTCCTTGATCGCGTCGTAGATGCCTTCCAGGTCGTCGCTGACGGTGGTCAGGTAGCACGAGGACAGCTGCGAGCGGCGGGTGCCCGAGTTGAACAGGGTCGGGGTCGAGCTCATGAAGTCGAAGCTCGACAGCAGGTTGTAGAACTCGATCGCGCGCGCTTCGCGGTTCTCTTCGCGCAGGGACAGGCCCATCGCGACGCGCATGTAGAAGGCCTGCGGCATCTCGATGCGGGTTTCGCGGATGTGCAGGAAGTAGCGGTCGTACAGGGTCTGCAGGCCGATGTAGCCGAATTGCAGGTCGCGGTCGGCGACGATGGCCTTGGCCAGCTTCTGCAGGTCGAACTTGGCCAGTTCCTCGTCCAGCAGCTCGGCGTCGATGCCCTTGGCGATGTACTGCGGGAAGTAGGTCACGTATTCGGCGGCGGCACCGGCTTGCGGCACTTCCTTGCCGAAGACTTCCTTGCGGATGGTGTGCAGCAGGATGCGCGCGGTGACCTGGCTGTAGGCCGGATCCTTTTCCATCAGGGCGCGGGCGGCCAGGATGGCCGACTTGTGCAGCTCCTCGACCGGCACGCCGTCGTAAAGGTTCTTGACGGTTTCGGCCAGGATGGCGTCGGCGTCGACATGCTTTTCCAGGCCGGCGCAGGCGGCGCCGATCAGGGACGAGACTTCGTTCATGTCCAGCGGACGGCGCACGCCGCCGTCGACCACGGTGAACTGCGGCGCGGCGACCGCGGTGGCGCCGGCTGCTTCCTTGGCGGCGCGGCGCTCGTCCATGCGCTTGGCGCGGTACAGCACGTATTCGCGCGCGACGTCATGCTCGCCCGAGCGCATCAGGGACAGCTCCACCTGGTCCTGCACATCTTCGATGTGGAAGGTGCCGCCGTTCGGCTGGCGGCGCACCAGGGCGGCGACCACGTTGTTGGTCAGCTGCTCGACCAGGTCGCGGATGCGCGCCGACTCGCGGCCCTGCTCGCCGTTCACGGCGAGGAAAGCCTTGGTCATCGCGACGGCGATCTTGTTCGGAGCAAACGGCACCACGGCGCCGTTGCGGCGGATGATGCGGTAGTCGCCGGTCGCGACCAGTTCAGCCGCGCTGGTGCCGGCAGCCGTTCCTGGTTGCGGATTGATGGAGATGTCCGAAGATGTTTGCATTGAGCCTCCCAGGATGGCAGCGCGCCACCAACTAAAAACGATGAATGCCAACTGAGCAAAGTTGGCAACCTAATAACTTTTTGAAAATAATAAAGAGGAGAGCCATGTTGAAAAACGCCTGCATGCGCCCCTCCTCTTACTGATCTGTCTTCCGACACTGACCACTAGATATAGTGTCCGACAGCCGTATGAGCCTAATTGTAGTCGATATTCGGCAATATCAAAGGCTCTGCTGAGCGGTTTTTTTTGTAGCGCCGAGCTTGACATTTGCCGAGGCGAATCATCATGGGCCTCGGAATGAAAGTAAGCACTAACATAACGATTGGGGGGCCCAGGCGTGGTGCGGCCAGACGTTGACGGAGTCGGCGTTCAGGCTATGCTGCGATGGCGAAAAGGCAACAGCTCGCCCGTTTAACCATGATCCGAATCAGGGTTCGGGCGCGTGGATCTCCAGTTTCTGCATCTGATAGCGCAGTTGGCGCACGCTGATGCCGAGCAGGCTGGCAGCCTGGGTGCGGTTGAACTGGGTCTGCTGCAGCGCGCGCAGGATGATGTCGCGCTCGACCTGGCTGAGGTAGTCCGGCAGGTTGCTGGGCAGCTCGCCGGCGCCCAGGCTCGGCATGCCGGACGGCGTCTCGGCCGGGACCGGCGCGGCGGGTGCGGCGGGCGCCGCGGCCGGCGGCATGGCGGCCTGCGCTGCCGGCTGCGCAGGCGCTTCCACTGCCGCCGTTTCGCGGACCACAGCGGCGCTTCCCGCATCGAGCAAACGCGCGCCCTTCAGCAGCAGATCGCCGGCCTCGATCACGCCGTCGTCGGCAAAGGCCAGCGCGCGTTCCAGCACATTCTCCAGTTCGCGCACATTGCCGGGAAAGGCATAACCCTGCAGCGCTTCCAGCACGCCGGCGCCGAGGCGCGCATTGCCCGGCCCCGCCAGGCGCGCGAGGATGGCCTCGGTCAGCAGCGGCAGGTCGTCGAGGCGTTCGCGCAGCGGCGGCAGGGTCAGCTCGATCACGTTCAGGCGGTAGAACAGGTCCTGGCGGAACTGGCCGGTCTCGACCAGCCTTCCCAGATCCTTGTGGGTGGCGCTGATGATGCGCACGTCCACCGCTTCCTCGGCGGTGGCGCCGATCTTGCGCACGCGCCGCTCCTGAATCGCGCGCAGCAGCTTGACCTGCATCGCCAGCGGCAGGTCGGCCACCTCGTCCAGCATCAGGGTGCCGCCGTTGGCGGCCTGGAAGAAGCCGTCGCGCTCGTCGGTGGCGCCGGTGAAGGCGCCTTTCCGGTAGCCGAAGAACTCGGCCTCCATCAGCGCTTCGGGAATCGCGCCGCAGTTCACGGCGACGAAGGGCTTGCCGGCGCGCGCGCTCCGGGCGTGGATCTCGCGCGCCGCCAGCTCCTTGCCGCTGCCGGATTCGCCGTTGATGGCGATCGGCGCCTGCGAGCGCGCCAGCCGGCCGATCTGGGCGCGCAGCGCCTGCATCGCCTGCGAGCGGCCGAGCAGGCGCGAATTCCTCCCGTCCTCCCCCTCTCCCGGGGCCGACGGCTGCCCGGCCGGCGCTTCGGACAGGCGCAGCGCCGAGCGCACCATGGTGCGCAGGTCGTCCAGCACCACCGGCTTGGAGACATAATCGAAGGCGCCGGCCTTCAGCGCCACCACCGCGTTCTCGGCGCTGCCGTAGGCGGTGATCACGGCGATCGGCGTGCCGCGCCCCGCGCCGGCGACTTCGCGCACCAGCTCCAGGCCGGTGCCGTCGGGCAGGCGCATGTCGGTCAGCACCAGCGCGTATTCGGTCTGGCCCAGCAGCGCGCGCGCCTCGCGCACGGTGGACGCGCTGTCGACGTCCAGCCCCATCTTGACCAGGGTGATCTCGAGCAGTTCGCGCAGGTCGGCTTCGTCGTCGATTACAAGGATGCGGGGAGAACTCATACTCTATATAGTAAAGGTGATCACGAAGCGTCCCGGCGCATCGAAGCCGGCGGGGCCATCGACCCGGTATTCGTAGTCGAGCATGGCGCCGTTGTTCAGGCACAGCTCGCGCGCCAGGTAGAGCCCCAGGCCGGTGCCCTTGCTCGAGGTGGTATAGAAGGGCTCGAACAGGTGGGCCCTCACCTCGGGCGTGATGCCGGGACCGTCGTCCTGCACGTGCAGCTCGACGCGACCGGTGGCGTCCAGCACCGGGAACACGCGGATGCTGGCCGGCTTGCCGCTCGCATAGCGTACGGCATTGCCCAGCAGGTTGACCAGCACTTCCCGCAGGTGCAGGCCGTCGAAGCGCACGGTGCGCGGGCCGGCGTCGCCGATGTAGATCATGTGATCGGCCAGGCCATGGGTTTCCGTGAACTCCGCCTTCAGCTCGGCCAGGAAGGCGCCGAGCGGCACCGGCTCGGCGCCCGGCTGCACCTTGCGCGACAGTTTCAGGATGTCCTCGACCATGCGGTTCACGCGCGCCACGTTGTCGCCGACGATGCGCAGCAGCCGGGTCTCGGCCGGTCCGCTCAGGTCTTCGGCCAGCAGCGAGGTCGCGTGGCCGATCGCCGACAGCGGATTCCTCACCTCATGCGCGATGCTGGCCGTCAGGCGGCCCATCGAGGCCAGCTTGAGCTGCTGCGCCTGGTTCTCGATGGCGCTCACGTCCTGCATGAAGATCACGCTGCGCTCGGCCTCGCCGTCCGGGGTGTCGACCCGCGCGAAACGCAGTTTCAGGTGCACCGGCTGGTCGAGGCGGCCGCGCACCGGTCCGGCCGCGTCCTGCCAGCGCTTGACGGTCACGTAGGTTTCGGCCGGTTCGGCCTCGAGCCAGGCCTGGAAGGCCTGCGCCACCGGTTCCAGCGCGGCGATGTCGGCCAGGCGGAAGTCGCTGTCGCTGTCCAGCCCGAGCATGCGGCGCGCCGCCGGGTTGCCGGAAAAGACGAAGCCGTCGCTTCCCACCACCAGGATGCCGTCGCCGGCATCGTCGACCACGATGCGGTTGACCGCCTGCTGGACCCGCAGGTCGGCACCGCGCCTGGCCGCCAGCTCTTCCTGCCCGATCAGGCGGGCCGCCAGCCGGCTCACCACCAGCACCACGGCAAAGAAGACGGCGCCCGTCATCCCGGCCTGGAACAGCGGCGGCTCCTGGTCGCTGATGAAGATCTGGTAAGTGCTTTCGGCCAGCACAAACAGGGTCGCGAGCGAGGCCGAGAACAGCGCCAGGACCAGCGGCGCCAGGATCGCGGCGCCGGCCAGCGGGAACAGATAGAGCAGTCCGAGTCCGCTGCGGGCGCCGCCGGCGGCCAGGTAGAGCAGCGAGATGACGGTGATGTCGACCAGGATCTGGCAGCACAGCTGCCACAGGAAACGGCGGCGCCAGCGCTGGGTGATGCCGGCGAACAGCAGGGCCGCCAACACGTAGGCGACGCAGGTCTGGCCATAGACCGCGCCGCCCAGCCGGCTGAAGCCCTGGCCATGGCGCGCATCGACCGCCAGGTAGACCAGCAGCACCAGCGCGATCACGATGCGCGTCGCGTTGAGCGTCTGCAGCGAGCGCCAGAAGGTCTCCCGCGACGCTGCGGACAAGGGCTGCCAGGGCGCCATGCGCCTCAATCGATGCGGGAGGCGGCCGCCTGGCGCGCGTGGGCCTGGCTGCAGTAATCGCGTCCGCCCTCACGAACCGATTCCGAGGCCGGGAAATAAATGCCGCATTGGGCACAGGAAGTCATGCGCTCGGAGTCCTCGACTTGCGGCCGGACCGGCGCGCCGGCGGCGGACATGTCGGGCCCCTGCCCCGGCTGCGGTTGATCGGTGCGCGCGGCCACCGCCGCCCGCAGTTTGCTGCGTACCGCCATCACCACCAGGATGATGAGCGCAATCCAGAATAACAGTCGCGTCATACGAACCCCCGGTGCAGAACGACTTCAAGGACAAAACGGCTGCCGACATAGGCCAGCGCCAGGGTAGCAAATCCCGCCAGCGTGAAGCGCAGCGCGGTCTTGCCGCGCCAGCCGCGCCAGCGGCGTCCGGCCAGCAGCGCGGCGAACAGCAGCCACGACAGCAGCGCGAATATATTTTTGTGGTCCCAGCGCAGCGCGCGCCCGAACAGCTGTTCGGAGAACACGATGCCCGACAGGACGGTCAGGCTGAGCAGAACGAAGCCGATGCCGATCATCCGGAACAGCAGCTTTTCCATGGTCAGCAGGGCCGGCAGCTGGTCGATGGCGGCGCCCAGCCAGCCCTTCTTCGCGTTGCGGGTGTGCAGGCGGGTTTCCTGCAGCGCCATCAGCACGGCGTGGAAGGCGGCGATGGTGAGCGTGCTGTAGGCCATGATGGCGACCGCGACGTGCCAGCCGAAGGCCGGCGTCTGGGACTGTTCGCTCAGCGAGATGAGGCTGCCCGGGAACAGCGGCGGCAACAGGGCGGCGACCGCCGCGCACGGCATCACCATGCGGCGCATGCCGTCGAGCGCGAAATTGCGGTTCTCGATCCACCAGGCCGCCACCGAAATCCACAAGGCGGCCGACAGCATGAAGGCGAAGCCGACGCGCAGCGCACCGTGGGCCAGCATGTCCGGCCACAGCGCGGCGCCATGCAGCGCCCACGCCAGCGCGGTCACGCCGGACACGACGAAACCCCGCCGCGCCGGCAGCAGGGCACACACCGCGTACAGGATGGCCGCGGCAATGAATAAGGTGGTTTGCATAGGGGCGAGTTTACACTATCCGGATCGTTACCACCGTCGTCTCCCGCGAAGTCATCACCGTCGGCCCCGAGAAGTCATCACCGTCGGCCCCGCGAAGGCGGGGCTCCAGGTTTGTTTGCAGAACGCTAGCTTAACTTGGATTCCCGCCTTCGCGGGAACGACGTTTACTAGTAAACACTTAGTCGACAGCCGCCGACCTCATCTCCGCCTCATGATGCCGCTGCTGCTCTTCCATGACGAGCTGCCCCAGCTCGCGCTTGAGCGCATTGAACTCGGGCGCGGCCGGGTCGCGCATGCGCGGCAGGTCGATCGCCATGTCGCGCTTGACCGTGCCCGGCCGGTAGCTCATCACGACGATGCGGTCGGCCAGGTAGATCGCTTCCTCGATGCTGTGGGTGACGAAGATGACGGTCTTCTTCAGCTCGGCCCAGATGCGCAGCAGCTCGTCCTGCAGGTTGCGGCGGGTCAGCGCGTCGAGGGCGCCGAAGGGTTCATCCATCAGCATGATCGGCGAATCCAGCGCCAGCACGCGCGCGATCGCGACCCGCTGGCGCATGCCGCCCGACAGGTCCTTCGGATAGCGCCTGCCGAAGTCTTCCAGCGACAGCAGTTTCAGGAGCTCGGCCACGCGCGCCGCGACGGCGGGCCTGGCCATGCCCTTGATCTCGAGGCCGAAGCCGACGTTCTGCTCGACCGTCATCCACGGGAACAGCGCGTATTCCTGGAACACCATGCCGCGTTCCGGTCCGGGTCCGGCCACCGGGGCGCCGTCGGCCAGGATCCGGCCTGCGGTCGGCGGGGCGAAGCCGGCGATCGCGTTCAGCAGGGTCGACTTGCCGCAGCCGGACGGGCCGAGCAGGCAGACGAACTGGCCGCGCGGGATCTCGAGGCCGATGTTCTCCAGCGCGACCAAGCGGCGGCCGTCGGTTTCGAACACCTTGCTGACCTGATCAATGACGATATGCGCGCTCACTCGGTGCTCCCCATTCAGTGCTCCAGGCCGCGGTGCCAGCGCAGCAGGTGGTTGTTCAGGCGGTTCATGGCCCAGTCGATCGCCAGGCCGAGGAGGCCGATGGTGATCATGCCGGCGATGATCTTGTCCGACCAGAAGTACTCGCGCGCCTCGAGGATGCGGAAACCCAGGCCGTTGTTCACCGCGATCATCTCGGACACGATCACCACGATGAAGGCGGTGCCAACGCCGATCCGCATGCCGGTCAGGATATACGGCACGGCAGCCGGCAGGATCACGCGCAGGAACATGGTGGCGCCGCCGGCGCCCAGGTTGCGGGCGGCGCGCAGGTAGATGCCGTCGACCTGGCGCACCCCGGCGATGGTATTCATCAGCACCGGGAAGAAGGCGCCGATCGCGATCAGGAAGATGGCCGGCGGATTGCCCAGCCCGAACCACAGGATCGACAGGGGGATGTAGGCGATCGGCGGGATCGGGCGCAGCAGCTGTACCAGCGGATTCATCCAGGCGTACACGATGCGGCTGGCGCCCATCGCCAGGCCGAGCGGCAGGGCCAGGCCGGCCCCGACCGCGAAGCCGACCACCACGCGGTACAGGCTGCCGAGCGAATCGATGATCAACTCTCCCGACAGCGCCCACGACCACCAAGCGCCATCAGGCTTGTTCTCGTGCCAGGTCTTGAAATCCTGCAGCGGCAGCAGATAAGCCACCCACTTGTTCCACACCGCCAGCGGCGACGGCAGGATGTTCGCGTTGACCCATCCCATGCCCGCCACCCACTGCCAGATCCCGATCGCCATGATCGGCACCACCAGGCCGACGGCGATGTCCTGCCAGCTTCTTTTTGCCATCCCGCTCTCCCCGCTCACGCGTGGTGATTACTTGACACCCAGGCCCTTCTTGGCCTCGTCCAGCAGGTCGGTCTTGACCCACTCCCTGGCCGCGGGCGGTTTGGCCATGCGGCCGACGCCGGTCTTGTACATGATGTCGGTCGTGGTCTGGATGTGCTCCGGCGTGATGTCGTAGGTGTAGGACGCGTTATCCATCGCATCGCGGAAATCGTCGCTGGTGATCTGGCCCTTGAACACGACGTCGCGCACGTACTTTTCGGCCAGCGCCGGATCCTTGATGAAGGTGCTGGTGGCCTGCACGAAGCAGCGCATGAATTTCTCGGCCAGCGGACGCTTGGTGGTGTAGAACTTCTCGGTCATCACCATGGTACGCACCGGTTCGCCGATCGGGGTGTCGTAAGGCTTGATGATCTCGGTGCCGAAGCCCTTGTTGATGGCCTGCGAGGATTGCGGTTCGGACTGCATCATGGCGTCGATGTTCTTGCCCAGCAGCGCCTGGTTCAGGTCGGCGTAGGCCAGGAACACCAGCTGCACATCCTTGCCCGGCGCGGCGTCGGCGGTGAGGCCCACCTTCTGCAGCTCGGCCATCAAGAGCACTTCCTGGATGCCGCCGCGGGTCACGCCCACCTTCTTGCCCTTCAGGTCCTTGACGCTCTTGATATTGCTGCCCTGCCCCGCCACCAGGCGCGCGCCGCCCTTGGCGAAGCCGGCGACGACATAAATAGGCGCATTGCCGGCGCGGCCGGAGATCGCCGCTTCCGAGGCCGTGGTGCCGACGTCGATCTCGCCGGCGATGATGGCCTGCATCACATCCAGGCCCTTGGCGAACACGCGCTCCTCGACCTTGATGCCGCACTTCGGTGCGATCTCCTTTATATATGACACCGCGCCATAGTGGGCGAACTTGAGGTTGCCGAGCCGGACGACTTCCTGGGCCTGGGCGCCGCCCGCAGCCAGCAGGGAGGCGATGAGAATGGTCTTGCCGAACGCTTTTACTGTCATTGCTGTCTCTCCGTTATGGTCTGCTTCAATGAACTGCGAACTTGCAATGGCAACGAGGCTATAACGTAGAGCAATACATTGTCAAACAGTACAGTTGCTTACTCAGAAATTCACAAATCCGCCTACCAAGTATCAACGCAGGGCCTTGACTTTTTCGCTTGCGGATCGCCAGGGCAAGGTCTTGACCATCAAAAACATGGCCATACATGCGGTAGAATGGCGGTTTGCGCCCAAACACAATCTAGGTAGATAGGTAGAACACAACCATGCTGGATAACCTGACCCAACGCCTTGCCAAGGTCGTCAAGACGATGCGCGGCGAGGCGCGCCTGACCGAATCGAACACCGCCGAGATGCTGCGCGAAGTGCGCCTGGCCCTGCTCGAGGCGGACGTGGCGCTGCCGGCAGTCCGCGAATTCATCGCCAAAGTGAAGGAAAAAGCGCTGGGCGAAGAGGTCATCGGCTCGCTCTCCCCCGGCCAGGCCCTGGTCGGCGTGGTGCAGAAGGAGCTGGCGGCCCTGATGGGCGCCGACCTCGGCCCCGAGGCGTCCCAGCTCTCGTTCGCCCAGCAGCCGCCGGCGATCATCCTGATGGCCGGCCTGCAGGGTGTGGGTAAGACCACCACCACCGGCAAACTGGCCAAGTACCTGAAAGAGCAGAAGAAGAAGGTGCTGACCGTCTCCGCCGACGTG
Source organism: Massilia sp. 01N410 (assembly GCF_056399665.1). Taxonomy (NCBI): domain Bacteria; kingdom Pseudomonadati; phylum Pseudomonadota; class Betaproteobacteria; order Burkholderiales; family Oxalobacteraceae; genus Massilia; species Massilia sp. 01N410. The sequence goes on from NZ_JBFTRV010000005.1 coordinate 242,121, forward strand.
TACCGCCCCGCCGCGATCGCGCAGCTGGAGTCCGTCACCAAGCAGGTCGGCGCCGACTTCTTCCCGTCCACCGCCAACGACAAGCCGGTCGACATCGCCCTGGCCGCGCTGGACTGGGCCAAGAAGCACTACCACGACGTCCTGATCATCGACACCGCCGGCCGCCTGGCGATCGACGAGGCGATGATGCAGGAGATCGCCGCGGTGCACGCCGCCGTCAAGCCGATCGAGACCCTGTTCGTGGTCGACGCCATGGTCGGCCAGGATGCGATCAACACCGCCAAGGCCTTCAACGAGGCGCTGCCGCTGACCGGCGTAATCCTGACCAAGCTCGATGGCGACTCGCGCGGCGGCGCGGCGCTGTCGGTGCGCCACGTGACCGGCAAGCCGATCAAGTTCGCCGGCGTGTCCGAAAAGCTGGACGGCCTGGAAGCCTTCGATCCGGCCCGCATGGCCAACCGGGTGCTGGGCATGGGCGACATCCTGGCCCTGGTCGAGGAAGCGCGCAAGGGCGTGGACATGCAGGCCGCGGCCGACATGGCCAACAAGATCAAGTCGGGCGGTAAGTTCGACATGAACGACTTCAAGGCCCAGCTGACCCAGATGAAGAAGATGGGCGGCATGGCAGGACTGCTGGACAAGCTCCCGGCCCAGTTCCAGCAGGCGGCAAGCGGCGCCAACATGGACCAGGCCGAAAAGCAGGTGCGCCGCATGTGCGGCATCATCGACTCGATGACCCCGCAGGAACGCGCCAAGCCGGAACTGATCAAGGCCAACCGCAAGCGCCGCATCGCCGCCGGCGCCGGCGTTCAGGTGCAGGAAGTGAACCGCATGCTGACGCAGTACGATCAGATGAACACGATGATGAAGAAGCTCAAAGGCGGTGGCCTGATGAAGATGATGCGCGGGATGAAGGGCATGATGCCCGGGATGCGCTGACCGTCCGTCCCTTTCGGGACCTGTCGAAAGCCGTGCGTGGCAGCCGCTCCGCACGGCTTTTTTGCCTCTTGCGGAGCCCATTTTTCACTCTGGAGCGGCGCGGCTGGCACGATCTGCCATTTTGGGGCTTATAAGAGTGAAAAAATTTCGAAAAAGACTTGCACGAACACTAAAACCCTACCAATATAAGCCGGTGCGATTTATTGCGCAATTTTCCACGTGTTCCGTTTAGGAGGCTCGAAGATGGCAACAGCCAAAAAAACCACCGCAGCGCCCGCCAAGAAGGCCGCTGCAAAACCGGCTGCAGCGGCGAAGCCTGCAGCAAAGAAGGCAGCTCCTGCCAAAGCAGCAGCACCGAAAGCAGCAGCGAAGCCGGCAGCAGCACGCAAGCCCAACGCCGCATTCATGAAAGAGATGACCCCGTCGGCGACCCTGGCCGCAGTAGTCGGCGCCAAGCCGCTGCCGCGTACCGAAGTCACCAAGAAAGTCTGGGACTACATCAAGGCCCAGAACCTGCAGGACGCCGCAAACCGCCGCATGATCAACGCCGACGACAAGCTGAAAGCCGTCTTCGGTGGCAAGGCCCAGGTATCGATGTTCGAGATGACCAAGCTGATCTCCGATCACCTCAAATAAAAACGACGACAGGCCGCCCCGCTGGCCGGATACCAAGATGAAAAGCCCTGGTTTTTGCCGGGGCTTTTTGTTTATATATGCGGTGGTCGCTACAGCCCCGCAGCCGCCTTCATCAGATCAAACACCCGCGTATTCTCGATCGTGCCCTTGAACGGCGCCGACCCCGCCCCCACCGCATACAGCTTCACATCCCCGCCGCCATGTCCCTCGCCTGGCAGGCGCACGCCGGCCTCCTGGCGGTAGTCCAGGGCCTGGGCGCGGGCGTCGTCGACGTCGCTGCGCAGCTCCTGGCGATTCGGGCCGCCGCCGTAGACCAGGGTCGTGTAGGTCTTGCCGTCCGCATCCAGCGCCGGCTGGCCGGTCGCGACGTCGCGCACGATGCCGAGGATCGGGTTGCCGCGCTTCGGATAGCCATTCATCACCATCGTGTGGTCATGGTCGGCCGTCACCACGATCAGGGTGTGCTCCAGGCCGGGGTCGATGCTCCGCATGCGGTCCAGCGCGGCCTGGATCGCGTTGTCGAAGTCGACCACCTCCTCCAGCGCGTTCTTCGCGTTCGAGTCGTGCAGCGCGTGGTCGATCTTGCCGCCTTCGACCATCAGGAAAAAGCCCTTCGGGTTCTTCGACAGCAGCTCGATCGATTTGCTGGTCATCTCGGCCAGGGTCGGCTGGGTGGGCTTGCGCACGGTGGCGTAGTCGAGGTGGCTGTCGGCGTAAATACCCACGAACTTCCGGTTCGGCAGGGCCGACATCATGTCGCCGCGGGTGGCCGCCACGAAGTAGCCGCGGGACTCCAGCTCGGCCAGCAGGTCGCGCCCGTCCGCGCGGCCCTTCGGGTTGGCCTTCGCATCGTAGGGCGTGAAGAAAGGCCGGCCGCCGCCCATCAGGACGTCGACGCCGTCCTTCAGCCTCTCGTTGTAGCCGGCGCCGCCGGGCACGATCTGCTGCGCGATGGTATAGACCGTGTTGCGGTTGCAGACATGGGAAAAGGTCGAGGCCGGGGTCGCGTGGGTCAGCTCGGTGGTGGTGATCGCGCCCACCGAGCGGCCGGCGGCCTTGGCGAGTTCGAGGATGGTCATCGGCGCGCTGCCATTGTTCTCGCCGCAGCGGTCCACGCTCGGGTTGCCGTTGGCGTCCTTGCCCGGCGACTGCGGCTTGGCATCCTTGCGCGAGATCACGTCGTTATTGATCTTCACGCCGGTCATGTAGGCGCCCATCGACGGCGCGCTGTCGGTCACCATCGCGTCGTTCGAGTAGGTCTTGATGCGCGCGGTGCGGTCCAGGCGCTCGAAGTTCAGCAGCCCCTCTTCCTTGTATTTATAGATGCGCGCGGCCGTGATCGTGGTCGGGCCCATGCCGTCGCCAAGGAAGAAGATGATGTTCTTCGCCTGGGGTGCGGCCAAATTCTGCGCGAAGGCCTGGGTCTGGAATGCGGTTGCCAGCAGCAGCGCGCAGGTGCGGATTGCTTTCATGTGAATCTCCTTGCGCGCCTTACCAGCCGGCCGCCTCTTTGATCAGGGTGAACACGCGGGTGTTGTCGATGGTGCCGCGGAAGACCTCGGCGCCCGCACCCACCGCGCCCAGGTAGACGTCGGCGCCGCCATGGGTCTCGGACTTCATGCGCACCGCCGCTTCCTGGTGGTAGCCGTCGGCGCTGACGATGGCGTCCGTGAGGCCGGCCTGCGAGGCTCGGCTGCCCTGCACCCGGTGCTCGCCGGTACCGAAGCCGAGGATGGTGTAGGGCGCGCCGTCCTTGTCCAGCTTGACCTTGCCGTCCGGGAGGCTGTGCACCAGGCCCAGCACCCCCGGATTGTCCGGCGTGGTCTTGCCGCTGCGCGGCGAATAACCGTTGATCAGCAGTGTGTGGTCATGGTCAGCGGTGGCAACGATCAGGGTGTGCTTCAGGCCCGGATCGGTCTTTTGTACTTCGTCGATCGCGGCTTTCAGCGCGGCGTCGAAGGCCGCGGTTTCCTGCAGCGCGCGCTTGGCGCGGGTGGCGTGCAGCGCGTGGTCGATCAGGCCGCCCTCCACCATCAGGAAGAAGCCTTGATTGCCGCCCTGCGCACTGCGCTGGCCCAGCAGCGAGACCGCCTTGCGCGTCATCTCGGCCAGACTGGGCTGGCGCGCCGGATCGCGCTCGGCGTCGTAGGCCAGGTCGTCCTGCGCGAACAGGGCGATGGCCGGCAGGCTTGATGGCGCCAGCGCCTTGAGGCTCGCGGCATCGAAGGCCGTGCGGTAGCCAAGCGCCTGCAGCTCGGCCAGCAGGTCGCGGCCATCAAGGCGCTTGCCGCCGCCGGCCGCCGGCTTGAAGTACTGGGCGCCGCCGCCGACGACCAGGTCGATGCCGCCGCCCAGCGCCGTGTTATAGCCGGCGCCGCCCGGCACCATCATCGCCGCGATCTGGTTTTGCAGTTTGCGGTGGCAGGCGTGGGCATAGGTGGCGGCCGGGGTGGCGTCGGTGACGCTGGTCATGGTGACGATGCCGGTGGCGAGGCCGCGCGCCTTGGCCAGTTCCAGCAGGGTCGGCACCGGCTGGCCGTTCTCACAGCGGCTGGCGCCATCCGCCGCCGGCGCCATCGCGCGGGTGTCGGACGACATCGAGATCACGCCATTGTTCTGCTTCACCCCGGTCATATAGGCCGACATCGAGGCCGCGCTGTCGGTCACCTGGGCATCGTTCGAGTAGGTCTTCACGAAGGCCGATTCGGGCAGCGTGTCGATGGTCAGCTCGCCGCTTTCCCCCACCGCGTAGATGCGGGCGGCGGTCAGGGTGTTGATGCCCATGCCGTCGCCGAGGAAGAAGATCACGTTGCGGGCGCGGTCGATGTCACGGGCCTGCGTGGTGGTGGCGCTGGTCGCGGGCGGCGCGCCGGCGCAGCCCGTCAGCGCGGCGGCGCCGCAGGCCATCAGCATGGCGGCGGCAAAGGGGGTGAATCGCATGTCTGCTTGCTCCCTGATGAGGAAAGCAAGCAGTCTATCCGAGGAAGGGACGCAGCATCAAATACAGGCCGAGCCCGAGCAGGCCGATGAAGTAGCAGCGGCGGAAGGGTTCGGGACGGATGCGTCCGCGGATCCGCCGGCCGATCGCCATGCCGCCCAGCGCCGGCAGCAGCGCACAGAAGGACAGGCCGGCCTCGCGCAGTTCGAACTGCCCGGCCAGCCGCAGGGAGGCCGCCAGCGCGACGGTCGAGGTGGTGAAGGCCAGGCCCAGCGCCTGTGCCAGCAGCTCACGTTCGAGACGCAATCCCCGCAGATAAGGCACGGCCGGGATCACGAACACGCCGGTGGCGGCCGTGACCGCGCCGGTGGCGAGGCCTACCACGGGCGAGGCCGCGCGCTCGCCGCTGGGCGGCACGTGCAGCGTGAAGGACGCCAGGCCGGCCGCCGCCGCCATCATCAGGGCGCCGCCCAGGGCCGCCACCGCATCCGCGGAAGCGCTGGCCGGCAGCAGCATGCCGCCGACGAGGGTGCCGGCGGCGATTCCGGCCAACATCGGCCACAGGCGGCGCGCGAGCGGCCCCGCCGAGGGACCTGCCGCCACTTGCCAGGCATTCGTCACCAGCGAAGGCACGACCATTAAAGCGGCTGCGTCGCGCGGCGCCATCATCATCCCCAGCAGGCCGACCGCGACCGTCGGCAGACCGAGTCCGGCCACGCCCTGGACCAGGCCGGCGAGCAGGAACACCAGGGAAATCAAGGTCAAATCGAAGGCTTCATGTGCGTGTAAGATGGAAAGCAGAGCGTCCATGCCTGGAATTCTGCCCCATCCCGGGCGCTTGCAGAATGAGGGATTACCGCAATGAGCCTTCGGAAATTCCGAAGGCTAAACGAGAGAGGCTATGAGATTTGACCTGGTCGACATGCAGCTGTTCCTGCACGTGGTGGAAGCCGGCAGCATCACCGGCGGCGCCGCGCGCGCCCACCTGTCGCTGGCTTCCTGCAGCGAGCGCATCCACAGCATGGAGGAAACGCTGGGGGTGCCGCTGCTGCTGCGCGGACGGCGCGGGGTGAGTCCGACGCCCGCCGGCGAGGCCCTGGTGAGGCATGCGCGCCTGGTGTTCCAGCAGCTGGAGCGCATGCGCGCCGAGCTGGGCGACCATGCCCAGGGCCTGAAGGGCACGGTGCGGCTGCTGTGCAATACGGCCTCGCTGACCGAGTACCTGCCGGACGCACTGGCCGGCTTTTTGGCGCGCCACGCCCACGTCGACGTCGAACTCGAAGAGCGCGCCAGCCACGAGGTGGCGAAGGCGGTGCGTGAAGGCGCAGCGGACCTCGGCATCCTGTCGGACGCGGTCGACCTCTCGCAGCTGGAGAGCTTCCCCTTCCGCACCGACCGCCTGGTGGCGGTGGCCACGCCGGCGCTGGCGGAGGTGCTGTCGCCGGACGGCCGCCCGGTGGCCTTCGCGCGCCTGGCCGACTTCGACCAGGTCGGCCTGGCCGGCGACAGCGCCCTGTCCAGCTACCTGGAGCTGCAGGCGCGGCGTCTCGGGCGCACGCTGCATACGCGGGTGCGCCTGCGCGGCCTCGAGGCGGTCTGCAGGATGGTGGAGGCAGGGGTCGGGATCGGCATCGTGCCCGAGCCGGCGGCGCGGCGCTGCGCGCAGACGATGACGATCGCGGTGCTGGAGCTGGCGGATGCGTGGGCGCTGCGGCAGCTGGCGATTTGCGTGCGCAGTTTCGATGATTTGCCGCGGCATGCGCAGCAATTGGTGGATGCATTACGGGCGTGAGCGCGGGTGGAGACCGCCCACGCAATCACATGCGAATCAGTTCAACGCGATGGCCGTCGCGGCCGCCGGCTTGAACTCCCAATTCTTCCACGCCGCCAGCACCGCATTCGGATACTCCGGCCGGCCGCGGCTGCCGTTGTAGCGGCCCAGCGCCAGATACAGGTTGCCGCCTTCCATGTCGATGTACATGCGCAGGATCGAGCAGCCGTAGCGCAGGTTGGTCTGCATGTCGAACAGGGCGCGGCGGTTGGAGTCGCCGATCACCCTGGTCCAGAACGGCATCACCTGCATGTAGCCGCGCGCGCCGACGATCGACACCGCGTACTTGCGGTAGGCCGACTCCACCTGGATCAGGCCCAGCACCAGCCCCGGATCGAGGCCGGCGCGGGTCGCTTCGTACCAGGCCGACTCGAGGAACTCGGTGCGGACCTGGTCGTCCGGCAGGCGGCGCTTCAGGCGCGCCGACATCGCGTCGAACCACTGCCGGTAGCGCCCCTGGGCGGCGGCGTCGCGGAACACCGGTTTCGGCGGGCGCCCGTCGCGGATCGCCCGTTCGAGCGCCAGCCGGACCGAATCGGCCAGCGCTTCTTCCTTCTGGTTGCCGGCGTAAGCCGCGCCGCTGCTCATCAGTGCAGCGGCAGCAAGCATGGAGCCGAGCCAGGCCGAAGCCCGGCTTGCAAAACGGGCCGGCATCACTTGGCCAGTTTGCCTTTGACGAAGGCGACCATGTCGGCGGCGGGCACGGAGCTCGCTTCGGCATCGCGGCGGCCCTGGTATTCCAGGTTGCCTTCCTTGAGACCGCGCTCGCCGATCACCACGCGGTGCGGCACGCCCACCAGTTCCCAGTCGGCGAACATGGCGCCCGGACGCAGGCCGCGGTCGTCGACGATGACGTCGATGCCGGCCGCCTGCAGTTCGGCGTACAGGCGGTCGGTCTCCGCCTTCACCAGTTCGCTGCGGTCGTAGCCCATCGGGCACAGCACCAGCTCGAAGGGTGCGATCGCGTCCGGCCAGACGATGCCCTTGTCGTCGAAGTTCTGCTCGATCGCCGCGCCCAGGATGCGGGTCACGCCGATGCCGTAGCAGCCCATCTGCATCGGTACCGGCTGGCCCTTTTCGTCCAGGTAGACGCAGTTCATCGCGGCGGAGTAGGCGGTACCGAGCTGGAACACGTGGCCCACTTCGATGCCGCGCTCGATCGCCAGCACGCCCTTGCCGTCCGGCGAAGCGTCGCCTTCGACCACGTTGCGCAGGTCGGCGACGATCGGCTCGGCGACGTCGCGGCCCCAGTTGGCGCCGCTCAGGTGGTAATCGGCCTCGTTGGCGCCGCAGACGAAATCGGCCATGTTGGCGACGGTGCGGTCGGCCACGACCTTGACCGGCTGCTTCGTATTGATCGGACCGAGGTAGCCCGGCACGGTGCCGTAGGCTTCCTGGATTTCGGCTTCGCTGGCGAAGCGGAAATCCTTCAGGCCCGGAACCTTCGACACCTTGACTTCGTTCAGCTCATGGTCGGCGCGCAGCAGCAGCAGCCAGTTTTCCTTGGTCCCATCTTCCTTTTCGACCGTCAGCGCGATCGACTTGACGTTCTGTTCCAGCGGGATGCCGAGCAGCTTGGCCACACCTTCGCACTTGGTGGTGTTGGGCGTGGAGACCTTGGTCAGCGGCTGGGTCGCGGCGGCGCGCGCAGCGATCAGCGGCAGTGCCTCGGCCGCTTCCATATTCGCGGCGTAATCGGAGGTCGGGCAGTAGACCAGTGCGTCCTCGCCGGTGCTGGCGATCACGTGGAATTCGTGCGAGCCGGTGCCGCCGATGGCGCCGTTGTCCGCCGCCACCGCGCGGAACTTCAGGCCGAAGCGGGTGAAGATCTTCACGTAGGCGTCGAACATGGTCTGGTAGGAGACCTGCATGCCCTCGACGTCGCGGTCGAAGGAATAGGCATCCTTCATGGTGAACTCGCGGCCGCGCATCAGGCCGAAGCGCGGACGGCGCTCGTCGCGGAACTTGGTCTGGACGTGATAGAAGTTCACCGGCAGCTGGCGGTAGCTCTTGATCTCGGTGCGCACCACGTCGGTCACGACTTCTTCCGAGGTCGGCTGCAGGGCGAAGTCGCGGCCATGGCGGTCCTTGAGGCGCAGCAGTTCAGGCCCCATCTTGTCCCAGCGGCCCGTCTCTTGCCACAGTTCGGCCGGCTGCACCAGCGGCATCAGCAGCTCGATGCCGCCGGCCTTGTTCATTTCTTCACGGATGATGGCCTCGACCTTGCGGATCACACGCAGGCCCAGCGGCATGTAGGTATAGATGCCGGAGCCGAGGCGCTTGATCATCCCGGCCCGCATCATCAGCTTGTGGCTGACGATCTCGGCGTCGGAAGGCGCTTCTTTGAGCGTTGAAATAAAAAATCGAGAGGCACGCATATCGATGAATTCTTTTTAAAAAGAGAGGGTTATAATCAACCTAATTTTAAAGGATTAGCTGGCCGATGCATCCAATCTTTATACAAATGGCTCTGAAAGAAGTGGTGCATGCCGTTGTTCCGACGCGAGTTAACGGCAGAGGCACCTGAGCTGTAAGTAAAAATACAAGAGACAAGAGCAAAAGCTGGCAGAAAGTTTCGAGGTGAATCATGCTCGATCGTGAAGGGTTTCGCCCCAACGTCGGCATCATCCTGCTGAACGCCAACAACGAGGTGTGGTGGGGCAAACGGGTGCGCGAGCACTCGTGGCAGTTTCCGCAAGGGGGTATCAAATACGGCGAGACGCCGGAACAGGCGATGTACCGCGAGCTCGAGGAAGAGATCGGCCTGCGCCAGGAGCACGTCAAGATCGTGGGTCGCACCCGCGACTGGCTGCGCTATGAGGTGCCGGATCACTTCATCAAGCGCGAAGTGCGTGGTCACTATCGTGGCCAGAAGCAGATCTGGTTCCTGTTGCGCATGGTCGCCCGCGACAATGACGTCAACCTGCGCCTGACCGACCACCCCGAATTCGATGCCTGGCGCTGGCACGACTACTGGGTGCCGCTGGACGTGGTCATCGAGTTCAAGCGCGATGTCTACCAGCGTGCGCTGCAGGAACTGTCGCGCTTCCTCACCTGGCCGTCCAATGGCCAGGGCGAACGCCGCCACAGCTCGCGCTACCTGCGCCAGCCGCACGAGCGGCGCGGCAATGGCGGGAATGGCGGTAGTGGCAACACGGGAAATGCCGGCAACGTTCAGCCAGGCAATAGGCAATCCGCCAACGCCAGCAACAAGGTGGTGGTCGCTGCCAGCAAGGCGATCGCCGATGCGGTGGGAAGTTCTCAATTGGTGCTTGCGCGCGACAAAGAGTAATCAAAAGTAGCGTAAAAGCAACAACCTGGAAGGCAAGTACGTCGTTTTATCGGCGCACTTGCCTTTTTGCATTTTTTTCTTGCAATATTTACAAGCTTGCGCAGTAGAATTACCAGCATTGCTCCTCAACAGAAAGACAATAATGATGCCGCTGAAACGTGCCCTGCTGCCACTGGCCTGCGCACTGCTCCTGAATCCGCTGGCCCGCGCCGGCGACGCCCCGCGCTGTACCTATGTCGAGGTCGCCGACATGCCGCTCAAGTATGTCGGCCAGGGCCTGGTGCCGGCGGTCGACGGCGTGATCGATGGCGCGCCCGCGGTCATGCTGGTCGACACCGGCGCCTTCGACACCCAGCTGACCATGAACGCCGTCGCCAAGCGCGACCTGGTCATGCACATGACGGGACGCTACGTCGAAGGCATCGGCGGCAGCTCGCGGCTGTACGCGGCCCGCATCGGCGAATTCGCGATCGGCCCGGTGAAGAGTTCCAGGAAGCGCCTGGACCTGTACGTGATCGGCGAGACCACCTTTACGCCGGCTTTCGACGCCCTGGTCGGCGCGCCTTTCCTGCTGCAGGCCGACATGGAATTCGACCTGCGCGCCAAGCACATGAAGTTCTTCCGCCCGCAGAACTGCGACCGCGACACCCCGCTCAACTACTGGAAGGAAGAGACGGTCGTCCTGCCCTTCGAGTTCAGCCGCAGCGACAGCCCGAATCCGCACTTCACGGTGCTCGTCAACGGCAAGGAGCTGGACGCCATGATCGATACCGGCGCGGCCAACAGCTTCCTGACACTGAGGGGCGCCAAGAAGCTCGGCATCGACGTCAAGGCTGCGGACGTGACGCGGCTGGGCGATACCGGCGGCGTCGGCTCGGACCGCGCCTCGCACTGGACCGCGCCGATCAAGTCGGTGCAGATCGGCGGCGAGACCATCGGCGGCGCGGAGCTCAGCATCGTCGACGTCCAGAGCCAGCTCGAGGCCGAGCTCCTGCTGGGCCAGGATTTCCTGCGCGCCCACCGCGTGCTGTTCGCGATGAGCCAGCGCAAGCTCTACATCGCCTACCTCGGCGGCGACGTGTTCTCGCGCCGCACCGGCCTCGAACCGTGGATGCTGCAGGAGGCCGACGGCGGCAATGCCGACGCCCAGTATGCGCTGGCCTATATGCTCAACACCGGCCGCGGCGCCCCGCGCGACCCGAAACAGGCCCAGTCCTGGCTGGAAAAAGCCGCCGCGGCCGGCCAGCCGAACGCCAACCTCAATTTCGGACGCCAGCAGATGCTGCACGGGAAAGTCGACGAGGCGATCCCGAAACTGCGCACCGCCCTCGACCAGCTGCCTGCCGAGCGCTTCGGCCCGCTGTGGCTGTACAACGCCCGCGTGCGCAAGGGCCAGGCCGAGCTGGCGAAGACCGAACTGGCCGCCAGCGTGAAAAAGCAGCGCAACGACGACTGGCCGGCGCCGATCGCCGACTTCTACCTCGGCAAACTGGACCAGGCCGGCCTGCTCGAGATCGCCGCCAAGGACAAGCAGGCCGCGCATGCGCGCACCTGCATGGCGACCTCCTACATGGCCGAATGGCATGCCGCGCGCGAGGAAAAGCCGCAGGCCGAGGCGCTGCTGGCGAAACTGCACGCCGAGTGCCGCCCGGCGAAACCGGCGGCGCCGGTGGCGCCACCGCCAACCGCCGCTCCCTGAGCCGGCAAACGCGAGAAAAGCAGGCGCGCTACAATGGCGCCTGCTTTCCTTTCTGCGACCCCACCATGTTCACCCCCTCCTCCAACGATGTGCGCCGCTTCTTCTGCGAAGCCTGGCGCAAGCGCCGCGCCAACGAAATCCTGACCCCGATGGATGCGATCGCGGCCGACTGGATCGACCAGCATCCGGAATACCACGACGCCCTGCTCGACGCCGACGAGGCCGTGGCGCGCGACTACTCGGTCGAAGGCGGCCAGCCGAATCCCTTCCTGCACCTGTCGATGCACCTGTCGATCGCCGAACAGGTCTCGATCGACCAGCCGCGCGGCATCAAGGCGGCCCACGATGCCCTGGCGGCCCGCATCGGCGAGCACGATGCGCACCACGACATCATGGAGTGCCTGGGCGAGATGATGTGGACCTCGCAGCGCAGCGGGCTGCCGCCGGATGCGGAAGCCTATATCGACTGCGTGCGCAAGCGCGTCCGCTGAAACAAGTTCAATCCAGCTTGTCGTCGCCACGCGGTGAGCGGCAGCGCCAAAAAACAAAGTCCGCCGGCATGGGCCGGCGGACCAGAGAGACCGCTAGTTTACTTGGCAGCGCTTATTTGCGAACGACCAGCGGCCCCGGAAGGCTTTGCAGGTAGGCGGCGATATCGGCCTTGTCGCGGTCCGACAGCGGCTGGGCCATGCCGGCCATGATCGGATTGTTACGGCCATTCATGACCTTGTCGCCGCGCTGGTAGGCGGTGAGCGCATGCACCAGGTAGTCGGCATGCTGGCCGGCCAGCTTCGGATAGCTCGGGTCGATCGGGCTCTTGTAGTCGGCGCCGTGGCAGGAGGCGCAGTTGTATTTCTTGGCCAGTTCGGCGCCGCGCGCGGTATCGCCGCTGGCGAAGGCGGACGCGGACACCATCAGTGCCGCGGTGCAGGACAGGGCTAGGATCAGTTTATTCATGGCGTCCCCGGCTCATTTGGTGGGCGTGGCCGCCGACTGCTGCGCGTAGTAGGCGGCGATGTCGGCGATGTCCTGGTCCGACAGCACCTTGGCGGTCGGCGTCATTTGCGGATGCTTGCGGTCGCCCTTCTTGTAGGCTTGCAGCGCGGCTTCGATATATTTGGCGGACTGGCCGCCGATCATCGGCACCTGGTAGACCTCGGGGAAGGCGGTCTTGTACTCGGGGATGCCGTGGCAACCGATACATTGCTCAATCTTGTTCGGTGCGGCTTTCGGGTTGGCGACGATCTCTGCGGCGCCGGCTGCACTGGCCATCACGGCTCCGGCGGCGGCAAGCAACAGTACAGCTAATGGTTTTCTCATGATTGCACAATCGTATGGTTGAATTGTATACCGCAACTGCTCAAAAACTTAGCAAATGTACTACGAATAGCCGATTCTATATGAAGAATATGGCTCAGTCTACAAAGCAACAATTCAGCGGTGGCGATGCAACTGTCATATACTCGATGTCACTTCCCCATCACCTTGAACGTCCCATGCACGCAACCCAACGTTTCGAAGGCAGCGACAACTACGTCGCCACCGATGACCTGAAACTGGCCGTGAACGCCGCCCTCACCCTGGCCCGCCCGCTGCTGATCAAGGGCGAGCCCGGCACCGGCAAGACCATGCTGGCCGAAGAAGTGGCCGCGGCGCTCGACATGCCGCTGCTGCAGTGGCACATCAAATCGACCACCAAGGCGCAGCAGGGCCTGTACGAATACGACGCCGTCTCGCGCCTGCGCGATTCCCAGCTGGGCGACGAGCGCGTGCGCGACATCCACAACTACATCGTCAAGGGCGTGCTGTGGCAGGCCTTCACGGCGCCCGAGCCGGTGGTGCTGCTGATCGACGAGATCGACAAGGCCGACATCGAATTCCCGAACGACCTGCTGCGCGAACTCGACCGCATGGAGTTCTACGTCTACGAAACGCGCGAGATGGTGGTGGCCAGGCACCGTCCGCTGGTGATCATCACCTCGAACAACGAGAAGGAGCTGCCGGACGCCTTCCTGCGCCGCTGCTTCTTCCACTACATCAAATTCCCGGACCGCGAGACGATGGCGGAGATCGTCAAGGTCCACTACCCGAGGCTGAAGCAGGAACTGCTGGCCGCCGCGCTGGAGAACTTCTACCAGCTGCGCGAGGTGGCGGGCCTGAAGAAGAAGCCGTCGACCTCCGAATTCCTCGACTGGCTCAAGCTGCTGCTGGCCGAGGACATCCCGGTCGAGGCCCTGCGCAGCGGGGACTCCCGGACCGTCGTGCCGCCGCTGCACGGCGCGCTCCTGAAGAACGAGCAGGACGTCCACCTGTTCGAGCGCCTGGTGGCGATGGCGAGGCACAACCGATGATCCGCGTCGATCCCGCCACCCTCGAATTCAACGGCGTGCGGCTGGAGCCGCTGGCCCTGCACCACGCCGACGGCCTGCGCGCCGCCGCCGCGGACGGAGAATTGTGGAACCTGCGCATCACCTCGGTGCCGACGCCGGACGAGACGGAACAGTACATCCGCACCGCGCTGGAGATGGACAACCGGCGCGCCTTCGCCGTGATCGACGTGCCGACCGGTGCCGTGATCGGCTCGACCAGCTACCACGATATCGTCGCGGCCATCGACCGCGTCGAGATCGGCTACACCTGGTATGCGAAGAGCCGCCAGCGCAGCCACGTCAACACCAGCTGCAAGCTGATGCTGCTCTCGCATGCCTTCGACATGCTCGGCTGCGCGGTGGTCGGCCTGCGCACCGATAACTTCAACCACGCCTCGCAGGCGGCGATCGAGCGCCTCGGCGCAAAGAAGGATGGCGTACTCCGCCACCACGGGCCGCGCCGCGACGGCACCGTGCGCGACACGGTCATGTACAGCATCCTGCGCGGCGAGTGGCCCGAGATCAAGTCGCAGCTGCACTACCGGCTGAGCAGGCATGCTGATTGATTTCTTCTTCACCCTGCGCGACGCCAGGGTGCCGGTCACGATCAAGGAATTCCTGACGCTGCTCGAAGCGCTGGAAAAACAGGTGATCGCGCCCTCGCTCGACGAGTTTTATTACCTGTCGCGCCTGGTGCTGGTGAAGGACGAAGCCCACTTCGACAAGTTCGACAAGGCCTTCGGCGCCTATTTCAAGGGCATCGAGACGGTGTTCGACACCAAAGCCGACATCCCGCTCGACTGGCTGATCAAGCGCCTGGAGCGCGAGCTGACGCCGGAGCAGAAGGCCGAGCTGCAGAAGCTCGGCTACGACAAATTGATGAACCGCCTGGCCGAGCTGCTGAAGGAGCAGAAAGAGCGCCACGAGGGCGGGAACAAATGGATAGGCACCGGCGGCACCTCCCCCTTCGGCAATGGCGGCACTAATCCGGAAGGGATCCGCATCGGCGGCAAGAGCAGGAACCGCAGCGCCGTGAAAGTGTGGGAGCAGCGCGAGTACAAGGACTACGATGGCGAGCGCGAACTGGGCGTCCGCAACATCAAGGTGGCGCTGCGCCGCCTGCGCCGCTTCGCCCGCCTAGGTGCCGCCGAAGAACTGGCGCTGGACGACACGATCCGCTCGACCGCCAACAACGCCGGCTGGCTCGACATCAAGATGCAGCCCGAGCGCAAGAACCGCATCAAGGTGCTGATGCTGCTGGACGTCGGCGGTACCATGGACGACCACATCGAGCGCACCGAGGAGCTGTTCTCGGCGGCGAAGACCGAATTCAAGAACATGGAGTTCTTCTACTTCCACAACTGCGTCTACGACTACCTGTGGAAGAACAACCGGCGCCGCAGCTCGGAGCGCTTCCCGACCTGGGAGGTGCTGCGCAAATACCCGCCCGATACCCGCGTGATCTTCGTCGGCGACGCCACCATGAGTCCCTACGAGGTGCTGGCCCCGGGCGGATCAAGCGAATACAACAACGAGGAAGCGGGCGCCGAATGGCTGGCGCGCTTCTGCAACGCCTTCCCGAAATTCGCCTGGCTGAATCCTGAGCCGGAAAGCCTGTGGCAGTACCGGCAGTCGATTGCCGTCATCAAGCAGATCATGAATAACCGCATGTTTCCGGTGACGATAGATGGGCTGGAGCGGGCGATGCGCCTGCTGAGCAAATAAGGTCCGCGTGGGCGCGGGGTGCCTACCCTACTAACGAATCGCGGCTCGAACGATCATCAAGCCCACGATATCGATCCACGCATGCACCAGCATCGAAGCCAGCAGGCCGACACGCTGGAACACGAAGCCCAGCACCACGCTGCCGACGAACACGCCGGCCGCCTGCGCCAGCGCGGCGCCATCCAGCTTGCGGAAGCGGTACACCGGCACGTGCGTGACCAGGAACAGCAGCGAGACGATCCACACGCCCAGCAGCGGCTGCAGGGCCGCGCGGAACAACATCTCTTCGCCGATCGCGGCGGCAATGCTGATCCACAGCGGGTTCAGGCCGCCCAGGTCGAGCTTGGCATAGCTCTCGATGGTGCGGGCGCTGGAGGCCGAGTTGGCGGTCATGCGGAACAGCAGCCATGACACGCCGGCGGCGAGCAGCGCCAGCACCTGGCCGACCAGCAGCTGGGTCAGCGGCCCAAGCGGACGGCTGAACAGTTCCAGCGGATGCGGCCGGCCGAACCAGATGATGGGGGCGGCAATCAGGCAGAAGACCAGGCAGGTCAGCAATTGGGAAGCGAGGCGGATCGGGGCGCGCGGTGCGGTCTGTGGAGCTTGGGTCATCCCGCCATTCTATCCCAGCGTACCGGGCCGCCTTTCAAGGGCGTCCGGCAAGGCCGCATACCAGTCCGCGTATGGCGTGTTCGCCACCATCCTGCGATTGAAATCCGGCGCGCCGTCCGTCCACCACACCGGTCCGCGTTCGCCCAGTGCGCGCTTGGCTTCGTCGACGTCGCGGCGGGCGCCGCGTTCGGCCGCCACGTCGCCGGCCTTCTTCGCGACGCCGACCTGGCGGCGCGCCGTCATCAGCCTGTCGACCCATTCCTGCCTGAGTTCCGGCGCCAGCGCAGGATTGCTCGTGCGCCAAAGCCGGCCATCGACGACGAAATAACGTCCATCCGGCGTCACGGGATATTGTCGGGAGCTGGACATGGACTTACTCTAGCATGTCGAATCTGCCGGGCCTCGTTCGTCGTACCATCGGAGGGATGTCCTCTGCCACCAACGATAAGGAAGCTATCATGACCACCAACACCGTCGAGCTGCACCGTGTCCTGAAATCCAGCGCCGACCGCGTCTACCGCGCCTTCACCACCGCCGCCGCCTTCGCCAAATGGCTGCCGCCGCATGGCTTCATCGGCACCGTCCACGAGATGGACGCCCGGGTCGGCGGCCGCTACCGGATGTCCTTCACCAATTTCACTACCGGCCACAGCCATACCTTCGGCGGCGAATACCTGGAACTCGCGCCGGGCCAGCGCCTGCGCTACTCGGCCGAATTCGACGATCCGAACCTGCCTGGCCGGATGCAGACCACGGTGCAGCTGCGCGAAGTGTTCTGCGGCGTCGAGGTCAAGATCCGCCAGGAAGGGATTCCGGCCATGATTCCGGCGGAAGCCTGCTATCTGGGCTGGCAGGAGTCGCTGGAACTGCTGGCGAAGCTGGTCGAGGCCGAGATCAGGGACTGAGCCGACGGGCCGCGCTATGATGTGGGCCTTCGCTCATCAAAGGAGACATGCATGCTGAATCACGTGATGCTCGGGTCGAACGACCTGGAACGCTCGAAACGCTTCTACGATGCCGTGCTCGGCACGCTCGGTGCCGGCGAGCCCTTCCGCGACACCGCCGGCAGCGGCCATACGCGGCTCTTCTACCGCCACAACGGCAGCACCTTCTGCATTACCGAGCCCATCAACGGCGAAGACGCCACCTTTGCCAACGGCGGCACCATCGGCTTCAAATGCGATTCGCCGGAACAGGTGCAGAAGTTCCATGACACCGCGGTCGCGCAGGGCGGCACCTCGATCGAAGAGCCGCCGGGCTTGCGCGAAGGCAGCATCGGGAAGATGTATCTCGCTTACGTCCGCGATCCCGACGGCCACAAGCTCTGCGCCATCTATCGTCCTAAGAACCTTTCCCGGTAGGCGGGGGGAAGCTCATGACGATGCATGGCAAGTGCGGGCAAGGCGCGAGGAGGCCGCATGGCGAGCCATGCAACGACGAGCAACGCAGCACCCGCTTGCCAGGCGCGTCAGGAGCGACTCCGGCCTACTGGGATAGGTTCCAGGTAAGCGACGGCGCCTGCTCGCGGTCGTGCAGGCCATAGTCGCGCACGACCTCGGCCACGCGCAGGCGGTAGCCGCGGAACACGCCCTGCCGCCCGCGCGCCTGCGCTTCCCGGTGCGCGGCCTGGGTGCGCCAGCGCCGCACCGCCTCCTCGTCGCGCCAGAACGACAGAGACAGTAGCCTGCCCGGCCGGCTCAGGGATTCGAAGCGCTCGACGGAGATGAAGCCGTCGATGGCCTCCAGTTCGGCGCGCAGCGCGGCTGCGGTACCGAGATATTCCTGGCGGTGCGCCGGGTCCGGATCGACTTCGAAGATCACGGCGATCATCGCTGCGGCTCCGGCTGGAAAGTGCCTTCCACCAGTTCAGTGAAACTGCGTTCCTCGCGCAGGACGAATCTGCTTTCGCGCGCGAAAGTGAAGTTGGCACACGCTTCCTCGTCCTGCCTCAGGCGAGCGCGGTAGGCCTCGTACGCGGCCAGGCTGTCGAAGCCGACCAGGCCCCAAGCCTCGTAATTCGTGCCCTCGTGCGGCAGGAAGTAGCCGAGCAGGCGTCCGCCCAGCCGAGGAATGATGCGGCCCCAGTTTTCCGCGTAGCGGCGGAAGGCCTCTTTCTGGATGGGGTCGATTTCGTAACGGATGAAGCAGGTAATCATGGTGATGTGGACTCCTTGTGATGGACAGGGCCACTCTAGTCCTTTGCCATCCCCCGATGCTTCGGTTAGCATCGAAGCATGAGGGACGGACCGAACATCACGAATATCGCCGCCATGATCGGCGACCATGCGCGCGCCGAAGTGCTCACCGTTCTGATGAGCGGCATGGCGCTGACCGCGACCGAACTGGCGGACGCCGCCGGCGTCACGCGCCAGACCATCAGCGGCCACCTGGCCAAGCTGCAGGATGCCGGCCTGCTGTCCGTCGAGGCGCAGGGCCGGCACCGCTACTTCCGCATCGCCGATGCCGAGGTCGCGCAATTGCTGGAATCACTGATGGGCGTGGCCTTCGGCACCGGCGCCGTGCGGATGCGCTCCAGTCCGCGCGAGCCGGCGCTGCGCAAGGCCAGGGTCTGCTACGACCACCTGGCCGGCGAGCTGGGCGTGCTGATCTACGAGCGCCTGGCGCAGCGCGGCGCTTTTTCTCTCGGCGCCGATGGCGTCATGCTGACCGATGCGGGCCGCGGCGCGGTGCGCGCCCTCGGCATCGATCTCGACAGGCTGCCGGCATCGCGCCGGCCCTTCTGCCGCACCTGCCTGGACTGGAGCGAGCGCCGCCATCACCTGGCCGGCCAGCTCGGCACGCTACTCCTCGACCGCTTCCAGCAACTGGGCTGGGCCGGGCGCGTGCCGGACTCGCGCGTGCTCGCTTTCACGCCGGACGGCGAAGCGGCCTTGCGCGCCTGGCTGGACTGAACTCCCGCCGGCTCAGGTGGCCAGCGCCGGGGTCTTGAAGATCCCCGGACGCAGGATGCGCGACAACAGCGGCCGCCTGGCTGGCGCCGGCATGCGGCTGTCGACCAGGTCTTCCCACTTCACGCACAGCTGCTCGCAGGTGGCGCGCAGCACCGGCTCGGCGTCCGGCAGGCGCGCCAGGGCATCGAGGTGGCGCTCGATCACGGCAGCCAGTTTGACGCAGGGACCTTCGTCGTCGGGATTGCGCGGGTCGCGCTTGGCGCTGCGGATCGTGTACTGCGACATCAGGTGCAGCAGGGCCGCGATCAAGAGGGCGTGGCGGGTGCTGGGGGTGCCGGATGCGGGGGTGTCGTCCAAAAAATCGTCGTCCATTGGGCCTCCTTGTTTTCATGAGAATGATTCTCATTTAGATTATGGAGGCAGTTTGATGGCTGTGCAAGCGAAATACGTCGTTGCCGCGCATGATCTCGTCGTCCCCGCGAAGGCGGGGACGACGGTAACAATAGCGGGAACGACGGTGGTCAATCGCAGGGACGACGGTAGTTATTTAAAGCCGCGTCTCGCGCGCAGCCCGCAAAAACTCATCCAGCACCGGCGTGCAATCCAGCAGCTCCGTCCCCTTCGCCCGGTGGAACTCCGGATGCCACTGCAGCCCCATCACGAAGGGTGCGCGCTGGTAGCGGATCGCTTCGACGATCCCGTCCGGGTCCGACATCGCCTCGACGTGGATGTCGCGGCCCAGGTCCTTGACGGCCTGGTGGTGGATGGAATTCACGATCGGGCGCTTCTGGTCGGGGAACATCTTGCCCAGCGAGGAACCGTGCGGGAAGACGATGGCGTGGCGGTGGGCGTCGTAGTCTTCGTGCACGTGGGCCAGGGCATCGGGGACATTGGTGGCGACGTCCTGGTAGAGGGTGCCGCCGAAGGCGACGTTGATCAGCTGGCAACCGCGGCAGATGCCGAGCACCGGCTTGCCGGCGTCGACGAACTCGTGCAGCAGCTCCAGTTCATATACATCGCGCGCGCGGTCGCCGTTCCATTCGGGCCTGGTGGGCGTTTCGGAATAGGTCATCGGCGAGACGTCCGCCCCGCCCTGCAGCACCAGCCCGTCCAGGTGGCGCGCGTAATGGCGCATGGTGATGTTGCTGGGGTGGAGCAAACCACCGGTGTTCACGGTCGGCACCATGAAGACCAGCACATCGCGCGACATCACCCATTGCGCGATCGACTCTTCGAGGTATTGCAGGTTCTTGCTGCGCAGGCCGACGGCGCCCGGTTCCGGATGAAAGATGCGGGCGGAAACGCCGATGCGCAGGGTGCGCCGCATGAAGTCGCGGCTGAAGCGGTCGCTGAGGGCGCGCCAGCGCGAACGCAACACGCGGCCGGCCAGATTCAAGGGTGTATCGCCCTGCCGCAGGTAGCGCGACGCATTTCCAGACGCGCGCCGGTCAGGCACGCGCGGCGACCCCGCAGTTTCACGGTCTTCATTGTCCTCTGCCATGAACTCACTATAGCCCTGCCATAGGCGCGCACGATTCCCATTTACAGAATCTCACATCCAGCACTTGCAAACTTCGGCGCAAGAGGCAAAAATACTGTATTTCCATACAGTGTTGCGTTAGCCACTCTTCCCAAAAAGCGCGTAAGCACCGACACTGGCGCCTTTTGCCGCGTCGTTTGGCGTTCTCATTTCCGCCCGACAAGATAGAATGCGCAGGCATTCGACATACAACTATCCAGCATGGCCACCAAGAAAACTGCAACCGACTACAGCGAATCATCCATCCGGGTCCTGAAGGGACTGGAGCCCGTCAAGCAGCGTCCGGGCATGTACACGCGCACCGAGAACCCGCTGCACATCATCCAGGAAGTGATCGACAACGCCTCGGACGAGGCGCTGGGTGGTCACTGCAAGAACATCGCCGTGACGATGAACACGGACGGCTCGATCACGGTCGAGGACGACGGCCGCGGCATCCCGGTCGGCATCCACCCCGAGGAAGGCGTCTCCACCGTCGAGATCGTGTTTACGCGCCTGCACGCGGGCGGCAAGTTCGACAAGGGTTCGGGCGGCGCTTACGCCTTCTCGGGCGGCCTGCACGGCGTCGGCGTGTCGGTCACCAACGCGCTGTCGAAGCGCCTCGAAATCACCGTCTGGCGCAAGGACGAGCAAGGCAACGGCGTGCACCAGCTGGCCTTCGAGCACGGCGACGTGGTCGAGCCGCTGAGCTCCAACCCGGCCGAGCGCGGCGGCAAGAAGAACGGCACCCGCGTCACCGCCTGGCCGGACGGCAAGTACTTCGACTCCCCGACGATCCCGATGGCCGAGCTGCAGCGCCTGCTGCGTTCGAAGGCCGTGCTGCTGCCGGGCGTCACCGTCACCCTCACCAACGAAAAGACCGGCGATACGCAAACCTGGCGCTACGACGAAGGCCTGCGCGGCTACCTGCTTGAAGCGCTGGCCCAGACCGTGGGCCAGGGCCAGACCGTGATCCCGCTGTTCGAAGGCGCGCAATATGCGGCTGCAGGGGATGAGGGCTTCGCGGAAGGCGAAGGCGCGGCCTGGGTCGTGGCCTGGACCGAGGAAGGCGCCGTGGTGCGCGAATCTTATGTCAACCTGATCCCGACGGTCAGCGGCGGCACCCACGAATCCGGCCTGCGCGACGGCCTGTTCGGCGCCGTGAAGAGCTTCGTCGAGATGCACTCGCTGCTGCCGAAGGGCGTCAAGCTGCTGCCGGAAGACGTGTTCGCGCGCGTCTCGTTCGTGCTGTCGGCGAAGGTGCTGGATCCGCAGTTCCAGGGCCAGACCAAGGAGCGCCTGAACTCGCGCGACGCCGTGAAACTGGTGTCGACCTTCACCCGTCCGCCGCTCGAGCTGTGGCTGAACCAGCACGTCGACTACGGCAAGAAGCTGGCCGAACTGGTCATCAAGCAGGCGCAATCCCGCCTGCGTTCGCTGCAGAAGGTCGAGAAGAAGAAGTCCTCGGGCGTGGCCGTCCTGCCGGGCAAGCTGACCGATTGCGAATCGACCGACATCACCCGCAACGAACTGTTCCTGGTCGAGGGCGATTCCGCGGGCGGCTCGGCCAAGATGGGTCGCGACAAGGAATTCCAGGCCATCCTGCCGCTGCGCGGCAAGGTGCTGAACACCTGGGAGACCGACCGCGACCGCCTGTTCGCCAACAACGAGATCCACGACATCGCGGTGGCGATCGGCGTCGACCCGCACAGCGCGGACGATACGCCGGACCTGTCCGGCCTGCGCTACGGGAAGATCTGCATCCTTTCCGATGCGGACGTCGACGGCTCGCACATCCAGGTGCTGCTGCTCACTTTGTTCTTCAAGCATTTCCCGGCCCTGTTCAAGAACGGCCACGTGTGTGTCGCGCGTCCGCCGCTGTACCGTGTCGACGTGCCGGCGCGCGGCAAGAAGCCGATCCAGAAGCTGTACGCGCTGGACGACGGCGAACTGCTGGCGATCGAGGACAAGCTCAAGAAGGAAGGCCTGAAGGAAGGCGTGTGGAGCATCTCCCGCTTCAAGGGTCTCGGCGAGATGAACGCCGAACAGCTGTGGGAAACCACGATGAACCCGGATACCCGCCGCCTGCTGCCGGTGGCCTTCGGCGACTACAACCTGGCCGAATCGTCGGCGCGCTTCAATATGCTGATGGGTAAAGGCGAAGCCGCCGCCCGCCGCGCATGGCTGGAAGAGCACGGTAACGAGACGGAAGCGGACATTTGATGCGCACGTAATGCGTGGGCACGGCGTGCCCACGCACCGAATACGAATAGATAGAACATGAGCCAAGCAAGCCTCTTCGAACAACAACACGAGCCGGCCGGCATTGATGCCGAAACGCTCACCCTTTCCACTTTCGCCGAGCGC
This sequence comes from Massilia sp. 01N410, assembly GCF_056399665.1. Taxonomy (NCBI): domain Bacteria; kingdom Pseudomonadati; phylum Pseudomonadota; class Betaproteobacteria; order Burkholderiales; family Oxalobacteraceae; genus Massilia; species Massilia sp. 01N410. The sequence continues at coordinate 264,960 of NZ_JBFTRV010000005.1, forward strand.
GCCTACCTGGACTACGCGGTCTCGGTCGTCAAGGGCCGCGCGCTGCCGGACGTGTCCGACGGCCAGAAACCGGTCCAGCGCCGCATCCTCTACTCGATGAACGAACTGGGCCTGGGCCCGACGGCGAAGCCGCGCAAATCGGCGACCGTGGTCGGCGACGTGCTCGGTAAGCTCCACCCGCACGGCGACCAGTCCGTGTACGATGCGCTGGTGCGCATGGCCCAGGACTTCTCGCTGCGCTATCCGCTGATCGACGGCCAGGGCAACTTCGGCTCGCGCGACGGTGACGGCGCGGCGGCAATGCGCTACACCGAAGCGCGCCTGACGCCGGTATCGCGCCTGCTGCTCGACGAGATCGACATGGGCACGGTCGACTTCCAGCCGAACTACGACGGCTCCAGCGAAGAGCCTCGCACCCTGCCGGCCCGCCTGCCGATGCTGCTGCTGAACGGCGCCTCCGGCATCGCGGTCGGCATGGCCACCGAGATCCCCTCGCACAACCTGCGCGAAGTGGCGGCGGCCGCGGTGGCGATGATCCGCAACCCGAAGATCACCCACGCCGAGCTGATGACGCTGGTGCAGGGCCCCGACTACCCGGGCGGCGCCCAGATCATCACCCCGGCCTCGAACATCGCCGACATCTACACCACCGGCCGTGGCTCGCTGAAGGTACGCGCACGCTGGAAGATCGAGGAACTGGCGCGCGGCCAGTGGCAGGCGGTGGTCACCGAACTGCCCCCGGGCGTGTCGTCCCAGCGCGTGCTGGAAGAGATCGAAGAACTGACCAACCCGAAGATCAAGGCCGGCAAGAAGACCCTGCTGCCCGAGCAGCTGGCGCTGAAGCAGACCATCCTCGGCGCGCTGGATGCCGTGCGCGACGAATCGGGCCGCGAGGCCCCGGTGCGCCTGGTGTTCGAGCCGAAGTCGAAGAACCAGGACCAGGCCGAGTTCATGCTGATGCTGCTGGCGCATACCTCGCTGGAGACCTCGGCCCCGATCAACCTGGTGATGATCGGCGGCGACGGCCGTCCGCGCCAGAAGGGCCTGACCGAAATCCTGCAGGAGTGGATCGACTACCGCTTCGTGACGGTGCGCCGCCGCACCGAGTTCAAGCTCGGCAAGGTCAACGACCGCATCCACATCCTGGAAGGCCGCGAGACCGTCCTGCTGAACATCGACGAGGTCATCGCCATCATCCGCAACTCGGACGAGCCGAAGGCCGCGCTGATCGAGCGCTTCCGCCTGTCGGAGCGCCAGGCCGAGGACATCCTCGAGATCCGCCTGCGCCAGCTGGCGCGCCTGGAAGCGATCAAGATCCAGCAGGAGCTGGCCGAGCTGCGTGGCGAGAAGGAAAAGCTGGAAGACATCCTGAACAATCCGTCTTCCATGAAGCGCCTGATCATCCGCGAGATCGAAGCCGACTCGAAACAGTACGGCGACGACCGCCGCACCCTGATCGAGGAAGCGCAGAAGGCCGTGGCCGAACAGAAGATCGTCGACGAGCCGGTGACGGTGATCGTCTCCGAAAAGGGCTGGGTGCGCGCGCGCACCGGCATCGGCCACGATCCTGCGCAGTTCACCTTCAAGGCCGGCGATTCGCTCGGCTCCGCCTTCGAATGCCGCACCATCGACAACCTGCTGTGTATCGGCGACAACGGCAAGGCCTACTCCGTGCCGGTGGCGGCGCTGCCGGGTGCGCGCGGCGACGGCGTGCCCATCACGACCCTGGTCGACCTGTCGGGCGGCGGACGCATCCTCTACTACTTCGCCGGCAATGCCGAGACGCGCCTGCTGCTGTCGACCACCGCGGGCTTCGGCTTCATCGCCAAGGCCGGCGACATGGCGACCCGCCTGAAGGGCGGCAAGTCCTTCATCACGCTGGACGACGGCGCCGTGCCGCTGGCCCCGCGCGTGGTGCCGGATACCGCCGGCGCGGTGGCCTGCCTGTCCGAGAAAGGCCGCGTGCTGGTGTTCGGCATCGACGAGATGAAGGTGCTGACCAACGGCGGCCGCGGCGTGACCCTGATGGAGCTGGAACCGAAGGAAACCCTGCTCGCAGCCCAGCCGATCAACCAGAAAGGCCTGAACGTGATCGGCACCTGGGCCGGCGACAAGCCGCGCACCGTGGAGCTGTTCGCATCGGGCCTGGAGCCGCACTTCGGCAAGCGGGCACGCAAGGGCAAGCCGCTGTCGGCCAAGCTGAAGGCGAAAGACCTGTCGATGCGTACGACCGGCGACGGCCAATAAAAAAGTGACGCCCGTCGCTACCCCGGCGGGCGTCACGAACAGAATGGCATCCAACCACCTTTACGGTTTCGTAAGCTTGCGCAGGCGCGCTTCCAATGTCGCCGCGTCGAAGCCACTGCCGCTGCGCGATCCATCGGCAAAATAGATCGTCGGCGTGCCCTGCACGTGCAGCTTGCGGCCCAGTGCCAGCACCTGTTCCCCGGGCGCGATGCAGCCGGCCGGGGCGGCCGGCGGCGCCTTCGTTTCCAGCATCCACTGCTGCCAGGCCTGCGAGCGGTCGGTCGCGCACCAGATATTCTTGGACTTGGCCGCCGAGTCTTCCGACAGGATATTCAACAGGAAGGTATACACGGTCACGTTGTCGATGCCGCGCAGCGTTTCGTGCAGCTTGCGGCAGTAAGGACAGTTCGGATCCTCGAACACCGCCATCACCCGCTCGCCATTGCCTTTCACGGTCTTGATCGCCATCTCCAGTGGCAGGTCGGCAAAATGGATCGCCGCCAGCTCGTCGGTGCGCGCGCGCGTCAGGTCCTGCAGCGTCCCCAGGTCGACCACCTTCCCGACGAACATGTAGCGCGCGTTCGCATCGGTATAGAAGATGTCGCCGCCGGTGCGGATCTCATACAGACCGCCATACGGCGTCTTCTCCACCACATCCACCTTCACGTTGTTGCCCATGCGCGGCTCCACCAGCTTGTGGACGCGCGCCTCGTCCGGCGTTTCGGTGTGCGGGCGGGCGGCTGCGTTTGCCGCTCCTGCGGCGAGCGCCATCGCCGCGGCGATTCTCGCCATCGTCGTCATCGTTTTCATCGTCTCCATTCCATCGCTTCCCTCATGTTCCGGCGCCGCCGCCCATGCCCGCGATGAGCTGCGCGGCGCAGAGCCGCGCGCCCTCCTCGCGGCGCTGCTCCAGCACGGCGCCGTGCAGGCGCCGTGCCTGCAGTTCGTTCGAATCCACTTCGGCCGACCCGGCCGGCGCGTGCATCCTGCGCCAGTCCGCCAGGGCGGTGTCGCAATCGGCATCCTCGGCCGCAAACCATGCCTGCGCCACGGCCGTGCCCAGCATCCGTTCGCGCAACTGCGTGCGCTGCCGCAGCCAGTCTTCCATCTGTCCGACCTGGGCAGCATCCAGGGCGCCCTCGCCGGGCGGCGCGATGCGCAGCTGCGCACGCAAGCCCTGCTCGGCATCCAGGTAGCGCAGGTAGTCGCCGACCAGGCCTTCCGCCTGCGCCAGCGCCGGCTGCTTCAGGCCTTGGCGCAGGTAGGCGCGCAGTTCGGCGGCGCCTGCCTGGCGTGCGCCGCCCTTGGTCTTCACGACGTAGGAATCGATCAGCTGCCGCAGCGGCAGGCCGATGATGAGGCGGCCGCCGGCATCCACCAGCGACGGCTCGCCCGGCGCCGCCTCGCGGGAGGCGCTGCCGGGGCTGGGCGCCGGCGCGGCAAGGGCGCCGGGGCCGATCGCGCCGTCCCAGGCCGATGCGGCGGCGGGCGCCGGCCTGGCGGGAGGCGCGTCGCCGCCCTGCAGCCAGAACGCCGCCGTCACCCCGATGAAAATGCCGGCCACACAGACCGTGCCGAATCCGAGTTTGCTGTCCAGCAGGAAGGCCATGGCGTCACATCTTCTTGCGCAGCGACTGGTCGCTGGGCGCGACCGCTCCCGGTACCATCGCGGCGCCAGCGCCGGCCGGCGCGGCGTAACGCACCGTCGCCTTCCACTCGCTGCCGCTGCGCTTCCAGGTGTCGACCACAAAAAAGGACTGTGGCGCGGTCCCGTCCGCGATCGTCCACAGGAAGCTGACCAGCATTACGTCGCCGTACTCGTGCACCGCCATCTGCTCGATCGACGACCTGGACACGGGCGCGCGCAGCGATTCGCGCAAGGCTTCGGCGCGCGCGGTCGGTACGCCCGGCGCGGCGGCGCTGCGGATTTCGAAGTCGTCCGCCAGCAGCCGGCCCAGGGCCTCGGCGTCGCGACGCTGCAGCGCCTCGAGCCAGGCGTTTTCGAGTTTGGTGAAAGTGAGGACGTTGCGCGTCGGCGTCACCGCCCCGCCGCGCCCGTTCGGGGCGACCTGGCCGGCCGCGAACGCGCCGCCGAAGGTGGCCAGCAGGCCCAGGAGAATCAGGAATCGTTTCATATGCCTCGACAGGAGAATGAAAAAGCTGGCGCCCACCAATGCCGCGGCGGGCGCCACATCGTCAGGATAGCGTCAGACCAGGTCCGACGCCGCCCTGCTTAGGGATAGTGCTGGACGCACTTCTGGGTGCTGGCGATCAGCCAGTTCTGCTGGATCAGGTACTTCATGGTGCCGAAAGTCTGGTTGTACTTGGCGCCGTTCGATGCCAGCGAGGTGGTGCCGAAGTTCCACGCGCACTTGTCGCCGTTTTCCTTGCCGTCGTAGCTCGAGTACCATGCGTTCAGGTTCGGATCGGTGACCGTTTCCTCCAGCTCGTGCGCCAGCACGCTGGCGGCGCCGTCCGCGCCCGGGGTGTTGTTCGGGCTCGGGCTGGTCGCGCCGCAGGCCGAGGCGCACTGGGTTTCAGCGTTGCCGACGAAGGCATACTTGATGTCCTTGCCGCCAATCGAGGTGTGGTCATGCCAGCCGCAGTACTGGGTGCAGAAGCCCGAAGTCGCGGTGGTCGAGTGGTCGGTCAGCACGACGTAGACGCCATTCGGATCGGATGGCAGCTTGCCCGAGGTGATCGCATCCGACACGATCGAGGCAATGTTCGCATCGGTCAGCTGGGTGCCGTAGGTGCCGGTATTGGTGGTGCTGCCGGCCAGCGTCACGCTGTTCTGCACGTGCACGTTCGCGCTGTTGTAGTAGGTCGTGTTGATGTTGAAGTAGGGCGAACCGCCGATGTGCTGGCCGAGGTTGGTCAGCACGTTCTGCGATGCCGCATCCCACTGCGAGCCGTACCAGATGTAGTACATATTGGTCGGCGCCACCATCACCGGGCCGCCGTGCAGGGTCAGATTGGAAATGCTGGCGCTGCGCGAGGCACCGCCTGCCTGCCCGTTCGAGTGCTGCATCGCGACATTGTCCAGCTCCCCCCAGCCTTTGCCGGTCGGCTTGAACTGGGAATTCGGCGTTTCCTTGACGGTTTGTGCGTGAGCAGCGAAAGCACATGCCAGGCCTGCCGCGAGCAGGCTGAGTTGACGGCTGAATTGCATTTTTTCTCCGTTTCGATCTTTATTGAAATAATGGCGTCCCGGTTGGGACGGTCTCCAACCCCGCCAGCCAGGGCTGTTGGCCCTGGCCGTGACGGTTTATCCAAACGACAGGCCGACCTACGGACGTGCGCCGGCCTGGCGCTCGAATGCCTTGCAAACCCGCCTGGGTAAACAGGCGGATGCGCGAAACTTTGTGTGACGGAGGTGCTAGCGCGGCGGCAGCGGAACGTGCGCGCGCGAATGGGAAAGCGGAAGGGAAATGCGGTAAGGCCGAGCTGGGGAACGCAACACGATACGACTCCTCCTGTTGAACCGGCGACTGAAATGTTAAAAATCCAGTCTACGAGACAAGTGATGAGCTCGCAACAAGCGCAACATTACGGTTTTGTAATGTTGCAAAAAACAACAATCAAAATAAAATCTGATGTAAATCAATGTTGTAGATCAATGGAATCATGTATTCCGTTCACGCGTACGCGCGCAGCGTCTGACTTGCAGACGGGCAAATGTGAAATTTTAATGAAGGAAAGAACGCCGTCGCGGATGCGCCGGCGTAGGGTCGCGCCGCCCGGACCGGCGTCCGGACGGGGTCTGGCGGAGAATGAAGGATTACTTGGCCGCGTCCTTGTGCGCGTCAGCCACGGCCTTGGCGGTCTTCTCGGCAGCCTTGTTCTGTGCCTTGGCCTTGTCGGCATTCGCGTCCACGATCTTCTTCTGGGCCTTTTCGTCGGCCTTGATCATGGTTTCCTGCGCGTCGGCATGGGCTTCGGCGATTTTCTTCTCGGCCTTGGCCGATGCCTTGGCCTTGTGTTCCGGGTCGGCCTTCGTCACTTTGTCGTTGGCGTCGGCGATCTTCTTCTCAGCCTTGTGCTGGGCCTTGGCCTTTTTCTCGTTGGCCTTCTGGGTAGCCTTCGAGATCTTCTCGTCCTGCTTCGCGATTTCCTTGGATTCCTTCTCGTTCGCCTTGGCGATGTCCTTGTCGGCCTTGGCGTCGCCGGTCGAGGCGGCGGTCTGGCCCATGCCACTGGTGCCGTGGGCCGGCGAGGTGGTGCCGACCACGGTGGTGCCCGGTGCCGGGGTCACGCCGTTGGCGGTGGCCGGGGTCATGCCGGTAGCGGTGCTGGTGGCGGTGCTGTTGGTCGGGGTACCGGTCGAGCTGGTGCTCTGCGACTGGGTCTGAGCGTACACCGAGGTGGCGAACAGGCCGGCGATCAGGGTGGCGAGCAGTTTATTCATGGGGTTTCTCCTATTCCGTATATGGTGAGACGACGCAGTTGCGTCATGGCTTTTTATTAATTCGAGTTAACAGAATAGGCCTTGGGCCGTATTGACTCTGTACGACAGCGCACACAGCCCAAGGAAGTGTTGTTAAAGTTGTTACGAAAGATCTCAGCGGTTTTCGGTGTCGCCGCCAGCCTCCCGGTTGGCTGCCTTGCGCCTGGATTTTTCCTTGACCTCGGCGCGCTTCTCGCGGCCTGCCTCGACCGAATGCACGGTCTTCAGGCGCGAGCCCGGCGGCTCCTTGACCTTGGTCGTGTTCGACTTGCGGACTTCCATCTCGGCCTTGGTACCGGCCTTGCCGCGCCCGCCGGTCGCCTTGGCGTCCTTGGCCGTGCTGTTCGGCGCCGTCGTGTTGGTCGCCTGGGCGTTGACGTTGTCCGCCTTCTCCGGCGAGACGCCGATCACGGCGGTACTCTTGCTGGTGACCTGGCCGGCGCTGTTGACGCCTGCCGCCTGCTCGCCGGTAACGCCATGCGCGCTGCCGGTGGTCGCGGTACCGTCGGTGTGCAGGCCGGTGCCGGAGACGCCGGCAGCGGTCGAGTTATGGCCCGACACCGCCTGGCCGATCGGCGCCGTGTTGGCGCTGCTGCCGGCCTGCTCGCGCGGCTGGGGTTTGACTTGCGTCTGGGATTGAACCTGGGCCTGGGCGGATGCCGCCAGCAGGCCGCAGATGATGGTGGCGAGGAATGTTTTCATGTTGAGTCCCGTTGCTTTAGGTAAGCAACGAGCATAGGAGCCGGCGCCCCCGCCATCTGTTCGGCAGCGCACGATTCGGCGCGATGCCGCTCCAACGCTTATTTCGCCGGGCGCGCGTACAGGTCGATGATCTCGCTGATCCCGTCCTGGCACACCGGGCAGAACTGCTCGCTGCGGTCGAACATGATGCATTGCATGGCCGGACGGTAATAGCCGCTGGCCTCATAGTTCGCGCCCTCGAAGGCGCCGATCGCGTTGCGGTACTGCGCCTTCGAGAACAGTTCCTTCGTGTGCACCAGGTCTTCCCTGAACAGGGCGCTCATCTCGGATTCCGGACGGTTCGCCGCCCGCAGCGCCGCGCGCCGCTTCTGGTACTCGCGCGAATAGGCCTCGTACTCTTCCTTCGGCCACGGGGTCGGCAGCGGCGTGCCGGCCTGCACGTGTTTCTTCCATTTCAGCTTGCCCGGATCGCGCAAGGCGGTCGCGTTCGGCTCCCACGGCTCCATGCGCGCGCCGCTCGACTGGTAGGCCACCGGCGAGGTGTAGTACTCGTCGGCCAGGCCGGCGAAATGGTGGCCGAACTCGTGCACGAACAGGTAATTGGCCCAGTCGTTGCTGGCCGCCGCCGTGCTGAACTGGCCGAAGATCCCGCCACCGCCATAGGTGTCGTTGTTGACCAGGATCTCGATGAACTCGTAGGGCGCGTACTGGGCGATGTCGCGCAGCGCGCGGTTGTCCAGGGTCAGCACATAGCGCTCGCTGCCGAAGATGTCGTAGCGCGTTCCCAGCGCCGATGCGTGGTGCACGCCGGTCGAGGGCCGCGTGATGCCCGATTCCTGGGTCGGCACCGCCATCGCCCAGACGTTGAAGTCACTGGCGCGTTCCTTGAACGGCGACACTTCGAACAGGTGCTTCGACAGGCGCCGCGCATCGTCCTCGAACTTCTTCATGTCCTTCTGGGTATAGCCGTCTCCCAGGATCAGCAGGTCGACCTTCTGCGGCGACGGCCCGCTGACCTTGATCGGGATCGGTTTCGCCGGCGCCGGCGGCTGGCTGCGCACCACGTCCTGGGCCTTGGTATCGACCTCGACGCTCCACGCCACCGAAAACTCGTTGCGCTCGTCGCGCTTCAGGATGCGCACGGCTACCTTCCGGTCGGGCTGGGGAAAGCGCACCGATTCATGGAATCCACGGCTGAGCTTGTTCGCCTCCTCGGTCGTCTTCCATTCACCGAACACGGTGGAAAAGTCACGCGAGTACAGCAGGTCGCCGGTCCTGGCATCGGCTACTTCGAGGCGGTTGTTGCCGCGATTGGTGTTGTCGAAGGGCTGGGACATGTCGCCCGGCCAGGGCAGCGGCTCGATCAGCACGCGCTCGATGGCGTATTGCTCGGACAGGGCGTTGCCGCTGTGGGTGTAGTCGAGGCGGACGGTGGCGGGTTGCTGGGCCGTGGCGGCGCCGGCGGCACTGCCGCAGGCGAGGGCAAACAGGGCGGACAGCAGACGTTTCGAAGCGGGGGACATGGTCTTCCTTGCAGCTGAGAATCATCGAATTGTAAACCTGTCTATCCACTGCGGCATGCCCTCCTGTCATTTAACGCAGGATGACCCGGCCCGATTTCTCGGCAAGAATGGCCAGCACGCTTACTGGAGAACACGATGCCGCGCCACTTCCTTGCCCTTGCCGCCCTCCCCTTGCTGTTCCTTCATCAGGCGGCCCATGCGCAAGCCTGCACCAGGCCCGGCCAGGCCATCGACGAAAAAGGCTTCGTGCCCATCGGCGGCATCGAACAATGGGTGAGGATCAAGGGAAGCAGCTGCGCCAACCCGATCGTCCTGATCGTGCACGGCGGGCCGGGCAATCCGACCACGCCGTGGGCCGATAAGGTCTACAAGGGGTGGGAAAAGGACTTCACCATCGTCCAATGGGACCAGCGCGGTGCCGGCAAGACCTATGGGCGCAATCCGATGAAGGATGAAGAGCCGCTGGTGGTCGAGCGCCTGCGCGACGACGGCGTCGAGGTGGCGCGCCATGCGGCGCGGCGCTTCGGCAAGCGGAAGGTGATCCTGATGGGCGGATCCTGGTCCTCGGTGCTGGGCGTGTATATGGCCAAGTCGAATCCGGAGATGTTCTGCGGTTTCGTCAGCAGCGCCCAGGTGGTCGGCAACGCGCTCTCGCAGCGCGGCAGCTACGACGCCACGCTGGCACTGGCGCGCGCGGCCGGGGATGCGGATTCGGTCAGCAAGCTGGATGCGATCGGGGCGCCGCCCTGGACCGACCCGCGCAGCCCCGGCATCATCCGCCGGATCATGCGCAAGTACGAAGCCCTGGGCACGGAGCCGGCGCCGAAGGCCTGGTGGACGCCGGACCCGGCATATGCGACGCCGAAGGACGAAGCCGATTACACGGCCGGCGAGGATTACTCATGGCTCCAGTTCGTCGGCCTGAAAGGCGACGGCATCTCGTCGAAGATCGATTTATACAAGCTGGGGCCGAAGTTCGCGCTGCCCGTCTACATGGTGCAGGGCGAGCAGGACCTGCTGACCATGCCGGAACCCAGCAAGCGCTACTTCGACTTCATCCAGGCCCCGCACAAGGAATACGTGCTGGTGCCGCGCGCCGGGCACGATCCGAATCCGCCGATGGTCGATGCCCAGTACCGGCTGCTGAAGAAGATCGGCGACTGCCGCTGAGATCAGCTTCCGGACTTGCCGGCGTGGCCGCTGTCGTTTTCGGCCACCACGGTTTTCAGCACCTTGTTCAGCGACGCCAGGTTGTTGTCGAGGTTGTCGTAGGCCGCCACCATCCGCGCCGCCAGCTGGTAGATTTCCTGCGGATTCGCCGTGCCCATCTCGGCCTTGCTGAAGGTGTCCAGGAGACGCGGGGCATCGAGGAACATCAGTGCGCCGCTATAGGTGTAGGTGCTGGTGTCGCGGATCGCCCCGTAGGCGCCCGCATAATTTTCGAGCGCTTCGCGGGGCAGCCAGGTGACTGCCTGGTTGGCGACCGCCGCCTCCCATGCCTCGCGGTGCAGGGTGGGCGTGTCCAGGTCCAGGCGCATCATCTCCGCCCATTCTTTCTTGAAGCGTTGCATCAGTTCGGCATCGTCGGTCTTCGCGCGTATCCCCGCCAGCAGCTGGTCGCGCGCCTGGTGGAGTTGCTGCCGCTTCTTCTCGTTGTGCTCGAGCGCGGCATCCACTTCCTTGATCGTGCGGCGCAGCTCGGCGTTCATTTTGGCGCTGGCTTCATGCGCGAGGTGGCGGTGATGCATGGCCTCGAAGCCCTGCTCGAGCGCGAGCGCGGTCAGGATACTGATGACGATCATCACGTACTCGCCGCCGAACTCCTTGAATTTCTTCGCTTTGGGGACTTCGAAGTGCATAAAAAGTGATATGGAATAGATGACAAAGCAACAATCTATCCCAATATTTTCTTTTATGCAATTATTGCGGCGACTTGTATTGGTAGAGCGGCCGCCGGATCAGGATCGGCCGGATGTCGAGCCGCAGGTTGTAGATCGAGTAGGCATCGGTCGATGCCGACGAGTAGCCGACGCTGTCGGCGGCGCGGGTAAAGCGGAACTCGAAGCCGAGGTCGGGCTGGACGCCGTTCGGGCTGCCGAGCGTGATGCCGATGGCTTCCGGCTGGTCGCTGTCGATCAGCTTGCTCATCAGGTCGACGACGGTGGAGTTGCCGAGGATATCGGCGGTGAACAGGGGCTCGCGGTAATACGGCCGCGAGGGATCGAGCTTGCCGTCGGCCTTGTCTTCGGAGGGCGTGAACTCGTGGGTGACGATGTTGAAGCGGTCGCCATTGTCGAGGTAGCTGACGCGGACGTTGCTGACGTTGAAGGCGCCCTCGCGCGCGTTGGCGGCGGACAGGTCGAGCACCAGCGCGCCTTTGTAGCCGATCACCTCGACGTCGCGGTTCGGCAACACCACCATGGCGGTGTCCTCGTCGATGCCCAGGCCCAGCTTGTAGCCCTTGGCCAGCATGGCCGGCAGCATGCGCGCGAAGCGGCCGCGCACCAGCAGGTGCTGGTCGATGAAGACGTCGTCGCCGACGAAGCCCAGCCCATCGGTGATTTCCTTGCCGTCCTCGATGCCCAGCTTGAGCGTGGCCAGCACGGCGCGCGGGCGGCCGAACATGGTGCTGCTCATGATGGCGGCGCCGGCGCTGGTGCCGGCGATCACGCCGCCGCGCCGGTACATGTCCCACAAGGCATCGAGCACGCGGGTATTGCTGCCGTCTTCATGACGCAGGGCGCTGGTGATGCGGATCTGGTCGCCGCCGGCGAAGAAGGCACCGCCCGCGGAACGCACCAGCTCGGCCAGCTTGGGATCGTCGGCGGCAGCATGGTAATCGCTGCCTGCCAGCTTGACGGCCACCGGCACGAAAAAGGCCTTGGCGCCATAGCTGTTGAGGCGGTCGACCAGGAACTTGCCGGATTTTTCGGGATAGCCCGAGGCTGAGGCGAACACGGCAATGCGCGCATCCTTGCCGCCGGCCAGTTGCAGTATGCGCTCCCAGACCGGGGCATTCGCCGGACGCAGGTTGCCGCCGATGATGACCAGCGATCCCTTCGGGGGCGTGGCGTTGGAGGCGGCGCTTGCATCGGCGGCCGATGCGAACTGGACGCTGGCGAAGGCCAGCATGACGACGACGACACGCAGTGCGAGCCTTAACATGGACTCCCTTCCAATCTTGACCGTTGGAACAATCGTAAGCCTGATTGCAGAGGCCCGGCGCCGTGTTGAGCCGTGTTAGGTCAGATAAATGTTCGGGGAGTAACGCTCCATCACGGTTTCCGGGCGTTGCGGCGCAGTGAAACCGAAGCGCTCATACAAGCTGTGCGAATCCGTGGTGTTGAGCGTGAAGCGGCGCAGGCCCTGCAGGCTCGGATGCTCCAACACGATGCGGAGCAGCTGCTTGGCATAGCCCCGCCCGCGGTACTCGGGAACCACGAAGACGTCGCAGAGGTTGGCGAAGGTCGCATAGTCCGTGACCACCCGCGCGAAGGCGATCTGACGGCCGTCGAGGTAGCCGCCGAAGCACAGCGAATTTTCGATCGAGCTCTCGACCACCTTGCGCGAGATGCCCACGGCCCAGGTCGAGTTTTCGCTGAGGTAGCGATAAATCATCGGCACGTCCAGGCGCGTGCGATCGGTACTGACCTGGAAACTGGAGTCGTTGGTAGTAGTAATCATGGGACGGCGTCGATCGGCAACTCTGGTAAAAAAACCAATTCTAGCGCCGTTCGCGCCGCCAGGGTCGATTCAGCCAATCGTGCGCTGCCCCATCGTTCAATGACTGCTGAGGTAGCGGTCCGGCAACGGCAAACGTTCGTCTTCCGCGCGCCACAGAACGTTCACGACCCACCAGCGCTTGCCATCGTTGTAGAGCTGGATGCTGTTGATGCCGCGCTGGAAAGGCTTGGCGTCGCCGGCCGCGTGGCGCGATTCATAGGTACTGAACACGTGCACGATCTGGCCGAAGGTCTCGGTCGTGCGCGCCGCTTCCCTTTCGAAAAAGCCCACGCTGGCGAAGGCCTTGGTATTGCGCGCGATATAGTCTTCGACACCCATGCCGCGCAGGACGAAGCTGCCGTCCGGGCGCGCGCCGACGGCCATCAGGCGGCCTTCCGGTGCGAACAGCGAACGCATGCGATCCCAGTCGCGCGGCTTGCCGGCCGGGCCGGAAATCACGTCGTACAGTGCGGCGACGATGCCGTCCACGCTCTCGACGTCGGCGCTGCGCGCCTGGTAATTCGACGCCGGCACGGCCGGGGTAGCAGGTGCTGCCGGTGCCGCCGCAGCAGCAGGGGGCGCCGGTGTTGCCGGGGTCGCCGCCGTCTGCGCCTTGGCGCTGTAAATGCCGCCGACCGCTACCGCGATCGCCACCGCCACGAGTGTCCAACGCTTCATGCCTGTCTCCTTATCGTTATCAACAGGCACATCATCCCGCATTTCTTTCCTAAAGTCATCGCCCCAGCGTTGGGGGAAGGATTGGGGAAGCAAAGCGGTGCACAGTTTATAATCAGGGATCCAAGGAACTCCCACACCCCTCCTCCATCATGACCGCACAACTGTCCAAAAAAGCGGAAGCCTGGTCGGCCCGCTTCTCCGAACCCGTCTCCGATCTCGTCAAGCGCTATACGGCCTCCGTATTCTTCGACAAACGCCTGGCCCTGTTCGACATCCAGGGCTCGCTGGCCCACGCCGAGATGCTGGCCGCCCAAGGCATCATCAGCGAACAGGACCGCGCCGACATCGAGCGCGGCATGGCCCAGATCCGCAGCGAAATCGAAGCCGGCCAGTTCGAGTGGCTGCTCGACCTGGAGGACGTGCACCTGAACATCGAGAAGCGCCTGACCGAACTGGTCGGCGACGCCGGCAAGCGCCTGCACACCGGCCGCTCGCGCAACGACCAGGTGGCGACCGACATCCGCCTGTACATGCGCGCCGCCATCGACGACATCGTCGCCCTGCTGAAAGGCCTGCGCGGCGCCCTGACCGACCTGGCCGAACGCAACGCCGACACCATCATGCCGGGCTTCACCCACCTGCAGGTGGCGCAGCCGGTGACCTTCGGCCACCACCTGCTGGCCTATGTCGAGATGTTCGGCCGTGACGCCGAGCGCATGGCCGACACGCGCCGCCGCGTGAACCGCCTGCCGCTGGGTGCCGCCGCCCTGGCGGGCACCACCTTCCCGATCGACCGCCTGCGCGTGGCCAAGACCCTGGGCTTCGAGGACGTCAGCCACAACTCGCTCGATGCTGTGTCTGATCGCGATTTCGCAATCGAGTTCACGGCGGCCGCCTCGGTCTTGATGATGCACATCTCGCGCATGTCGGAAGAGCTGGTCACCTGGATGAGCCCGCGTGTCGGCTTCATCGACATCGCCGACCGCTTCTGCACCGGTTCGTCGATCATGCCGCAGAAGAAGAACCCGGACGTGCCGGAACTGGCGCGCGGCAAGACCGGCCGCGTCTACGGCCACCTGATGGGCCTGCTGACCCTGATGAAGGGCCAGCCGCTGGCCTACAACAAGGACAACCAGGAAGACAAGGAACCGCTGTTCGACACCGTCGACACCGTGCTGGACACCCTGCGCATCTTCACCGACATGGCTTCCGGCATCTCGGTCAAGGCCGAGAACATGCGCGCCGCCGCCCTGCAGGGCTATGCGACGGCCACCGACCTGGCCGACTACCTGGTCAAGAAGGGCCTGCCCTTCCGCGACGCCCACGAAGCCGTGGCGCACGCCGTGCGCGCCTGCGACGTGGCCGGTTGCGACCTGTCCGAGATGCCGCTGGAGCGCCTGAAGGAGTTCTCGCCGCTGATCGAACAGGACGTGTTCGCCGTGCTGACCCTGGAAGGCTCGGTGGCCGCGCGCGACCACGTCGGCGGCACCGCGCCGAACCAGGTCCGCAAAGCCATCGAACGCGTGCGCGGCCAGCTGGCCGACTGAGCAGGACCTTCAGCCGCCCCGCTTGCCGCGTCCGCGCTGGAGGGCCGCCTTGCACAGGGCCTTCCAGCGTGACCGCTCGGCGATCCGGTCGAGCGGCGTCTGCCCGGCGCGGCGCACCTCCCTCAGCAGTTTGCGGTAATTGCGCAGGCGGGCGGCGTCGACCGCTCCGCGTACCGCGCATCGCGGCTCGCTCTCGTGGCTGCAATCGCTGCGCTGGCGGCGTTCCGCCAGCGCAGCGATATCGGTGAAGGACAGGCCGGGATCGTCCTCGCCGGCGTCCGCTTGCCATGCGCGCAACCCGGGGGTATCGACGATGCAGGCGCGGATTGCTGGTTGAAGCCGATCGGCCGCAGGGCCGGGTAATCGAGTTCGATCATGACGATGTGATGGTTCCAATCTGATGAACGCACAGGCGTGCGCATGCCGTCTGTCCCAATGGGACGGACGAGAGTCGAGAATGGAAGGTCAGCGCGCGGGACGCGCCAGGAACATCGCCGGGATGATCAGCGGGTCAGGCGGCCGACCGGAGGACGGTATCAGGCTGGTTCATTTGTCGTCTCCTCCGGTGGTCATTGAAAGCCGTCAGTCCGGCATCCGCTCTTTCGAGCGTCAAGCCCGGTGCGCGAGCACCGGGCTTTTTTCAACCTCGCGGCATCAGGCGTGGCCGTCCGGGGCGAAGGTGGTGCTCATCACACCGACCAGGCCGATCTTCTCGGCCGACTCGGTGAACTGCAGCAGCACGCCGCCGCGGTCGAGCGCACCGCTGGCCAGCAGCTTGGTCCAGCCCGACACTTCGGCCTGGCTGGCGTCGCGGTGCATCGCGACGTGGTACAGCTCCTCGACGAACTGGGTGTCGCTCATCTTGCCGAAGCGCGCCTGGGCTTCAGCCGAGTGGACGAAGCCGTCCGCGATCGCCGCCAGCGAGGCGCCGGCCTCCGAGCGTCCCAGCCAGTAGTTGATGCCGTCCACGTCCGCCGAGCGGCCGAACAGGGTGTCGTACATGCGCACCAGCGTGCCGTAGTCGGTGGCGCCGACGTCGATCTGGGACACGCCCGGCATCGCCATCTTCTCGGCCGAATCGGCCACTGCCAGGGCCACGCCGGCGCGGGTCAGCTGACCGCTGGCGAGCGCGCCGGTCCAGAAGGCCAGGCCGCCCGCATCGGCGGTGCGGCCGAAGGTGTGGACATACAGCGCCTGCACGAAATCGGCATCGCCGGCCGACTGCTGCGCGGCATTCGCCGCCAGGATGTGCTGGGCCACCTGCTCGAGCGTGGCGCCGGCCTTCAGCTCCGACATCCAGCCCTGCACCGCCGCCGACGACGCCGCCGTGCCGGAAACCGCTTGGGCCAGGCGCATCACGCTGCCCTGCGGCGAGGTATCGGCGTGCGCATTCATGAAGCGCAGGACCTCGACGTTGGCGACCACGTCGGTGCCGTCGGCGCCGCCATTGAGATGGGTGAACACCAGGTTGCCATCGCCGTTCACGCGCAGCGAATAGTCGGCGCGACCGCCGCCGACCATCTGCACGGTGTCGACGCCGGTGCCGCCGTCGATATAGTCGTTGCCTTCACCGCCGAACACGACGTCGTTGCCGCCGTCGCCGTAGATATGGTCGTTGCCGCCTTCGCTGCCGACCGTGTCGTCGCCGTCGCCGCCGTGCAGGGTATCGTCGTCGGCGCCCAGCACGATGTACTGGCTGCCGCCGTCGGCCCACACGGTCTGCGAGCCGGCGCCGCCGGTCACGCGCACATTGCCGACCACCGCCGCGAACGACACGTCCTGCAGCTGGATCTCGGAACCGGAAGGCAGCTGGTGGGCATCGATCACCAGCGCCGACAGGGCGCCGCCGGCGGATGGCGCGAGGCCGGAGATCACCACCGGCTGCGCCGCCGTGCTGCCGGCGGCAATCGTCGGCACCACGGTGTGCACCAGCAGGTTGGCGCCGGCCGGAAGGCTCGACAGGAAGCCCGAACCGCCTCCCGTCATGCTGGCCTGGTCATGCGAGCCGCTCGCGGTCACGCCCTTGATCTCGCGGATCAGGTTGGTGAGCGCATCGTTCACGCCCACCGGCGCCGCGGTGCCGCTCACCTGCAGGCCGACACCGGTCGGCACCTGGGCGCTCAGCAACGGCTTGCCGTCGCCGCCGGCCACCAGCGGCACGTCGGCCACGCTGTTGTTGCCGACGCTCTCGACGCGGCCCGGCTGCACCACCGGAATGGTGATGACCTGGCTGCTGCTGCCGTCGCCGTTGCCGCGGCTGTCGGTCACCACCTGCACGCCGTCGACCTCCTTCGCCGGCGGCGGCACGTCGGCCACGCTGACCTGCAGGGTCTGGATATCGCTGCCGTAGGCGTCCGACGCCTGGACCCGGACTTCGTAGACGTTGTCGTGGCCGGCGTCCTGCGGGAAGTCGTAGTCCGGCACGGCCTTGAAGCGCAGCACGCCGGTCACCGGATCGACGCTGAACAGCGCGGCATCGTCGCCGCCGACGATCGCGTAGTTCACCGGACCGGTGGCGCTGGCCACGATCTTGGTCACCTCCTGCTGGCCTTCCAGCACGCCGATCCTGGCGAGCGGCGCGCCGCCGTTGCTGCCGATCAGCGGCGCCACCTTACCAAGGCCGCCCGGATCGACGATGCTGCCGTTGGCCAGGTGGTCGCTGTCATACACGCCGCCGTCGGTGAGCGAGAAGGTGATCTTGGTCTTGCTGCCGACGTTGACCACCGAGGTCGCCAGGTTCACCCAGTTGTTGGCGGCATCCTTCTTGAAGTAGCCGTTGACGTTCAGCGTCTTGTCGACATAGATGCTGACTTCGGCGCTGCCGCCCGGCGTGACGTTACCGATCGTGAAGTCGAACTGGCCGGCCGGCATCTTGACGTTGCGCGGCAGGCCGGTGGCGGCCGGCAGGCTGGATACCGAGCTCAGGGTCAGGCCCGGCGCCGTCTCGATCGTCGCGTAGGGCGCGTTGGCGACCACGGTCGGCAGCGAGGCCACGTTCAGCTGGGCGCTGTCCGGGATGCCGTCGCCGTTGCCGTCGCCAAAGCCGCCGTGGGCGCCCGGCACCGCATCCTCGATGCTGTTCGGACGGCCGTCGTTGTCGATGTCGTCGTCGTTGACGTCGGCCACGCCGTCGCCGTCGAGGTCGGCCAGGATCTTCACCGACAGCATCTGCTTGTCGATGCCGCCCTTGCCGTCGGCGGCCATCACCTCGACTTCGTACACGTTGTCATGGCCGCTGTCGGCCGGGATTGCTACCAGCGGAGCGCTCTTGAAGCGCAGCGCGCCGCTGGCGGCGTCGATCTGGAACAGCCCGGCGTCGGCGCCGCCGCTGATGCTGTAGCCGATGGCGTCGGCATCCAGGTCGGTAGCGGTCACGGTGGTGACCACGAGCTGCTTCTCGGGCATCTCGATGGCCGCGGTGGCGCCGCCGCCGTTGCTGCCGATGACCGGCGCCGCATTGAACGAGGTGGTGTGCACCGCGCCCGTCGTGAAGCCGCCCTGCAGCTGGTTGCCGGCGATGTCGGCGATGCCGGTGCCGGCGGCCTTCAGCTGCAGCTGCAGGCTGCCGTTGCCGGCGATGCCGTCGACCCGCACGACATAGCTGGCGCCCGAACCGCTGATCGAGGCGATGGTGCCGCCGGCCGCGCCGGTGGCGCCCAGCGCGAAGTCGGCGGCGTCGATGCCGCTGACCGCTTCGTTCAGGGTGACCGCGAACTCGACCGAGGTGGCGTTGGCGGCCGGCGTGCCGACCAGTGCGATCGTCTCGATATGCGGAGCGACGGCGTCGACCCTTACGTTGGCGCTGTCGGTGCGGACGGTGGCGTTGCCGGCATCGTCCAGCACCGTCACGGCGGCGTTGCGGCCCGCCGCGTCGAGCATGCCGGCGCCGATCGTCCAGCTGGCGCTCCAGACACCGTTCGACCCGGTCGCGGCCACCGAAGCCGGGCCGCCGAACTGGCTGAAGTCGAAACTGGCCGAGGCCACGTCGGCATTGCCGTCGAGGGTGTTGCTCCAGACTGCGGTGACGACGTCGCCGATGCGGTACACGCCGCCGTTGCCGGTAGCGCCCGAGATCGACAGCGCGGCATCGCTCGCCAGCGGCGCCTGGTTGTCCAGCACGACGTTGGCGTTGCCGGTATGCGTGGTGCTGTTGCCGGCGAGGTCGGTGACCGTGATGCCCGCATGCAGGGTGGCGGCATCGATGAGGCCGGCCGTCACCTGGAAGCTGGCCTGCCAGACGCCGCCGACCAGGGTCGCGGTGGCGGCGGCCGGGCCGCCGAACTGGCTGAAGTCCACCTTCACGCCTGCGGTATCGCCGTTATGGTCGCCCGTGGCGCCGTCGTTCCAGGCCACGGTGAGGGTGTCGCCGATGCGGAAAGCGCCGTTGCTGCCGGTGGCGCCGCTGACCGCCAGGGCCGCGTCGCTCACGACCGGCGCCTGCGTGTCGCCGCCGAAGTGCAGGACGTTGGCGCCCGCCGTGTTGGCGTTGCCGGCGGCATCGAAGAACTTGCCGGCATCGATGGAGATCGTGCCGCCCAGGTTCTGGGCGCCGCTGTCCGGGGTGAAGGTGGCGTGATAGACCCGGGCGTCGTTCTGGTCGACCGCCAGGTTACTCAGGGTGCCGCCGCTGACCTTGACCGAAGCGGCGCCGAATCCGACCGGCGCCTCGCTGAAGCTGAAGGTGACGGCGGCAGTCTCGCCGGCCTTGAACTGGGTGCGGTCGGTGCTCAGCGTCACACCCGGCAGCGCGGTATCGCCGCCGATCAGGACATTGCTGGTGCTGGCCACGTTGCCCAGGCCGTTGACGTCGGTGAACTTGCCGGCGCCGACCGAGATCATGCTGCTCAGGTTCTGCGTATTGTCGGCCGGGGTGAAGGTCGCACGGTAGATGGTGGGGTCGTTCTGGTCGACCGTCAGGTTGCCCAGGCTGCCGCTGCCGGCGCTGACGCCGACGTCGCCCAGGTCGAAGCCGGTCGGCGCCTTGCTGAAGTGGAAGGTGATGGTGGCGGTGTCGCCGGCCTTGACGCTGGCCTTGTCGCTGGCGATGGTGACCGTCGGCGGCGTGTTCACCGTGATCGACAGGACTTTTTCGAGGCTGTTGCCGGCGGCATCGACGGTGCGCACGCGCACCGATTTCGCGCCTTCGCTCAGGGCCGAGGCATCGATCGCCTTCAGGCTGTTGCCGGCGATTTCGAATGAAGCGTTGTCGGCGTCGCCGGCGCCGGCTACGAGCGTGTAGGTGAAGCTGTCGCCCGGCGTCGGATCCAGCGACAGCAGCTGGCCGACCTCGGCGTGCGCGCCGTCAAGGGTGGTGATGCTGGACTTCGTCAAGCCCAGGTCCAGCGGGGCGATGCCGTCGACCACGATGGCCTTGTTCGCGCCCAGCGAGCCGGCCGCGCCCTGCGCCGGCAGCACCGGCACGGCGGCGTTGCCGGCGCCATCGAGGATGCTGCCGCCGTTCAGCTGCAGTGCGAGGGTGCCGATGGTGTCCAGGTCGGGCGAGAAGTCGCCCGGCTGCACCGTGTACTGGAAGGTCAGCACATTGCTGCCGCTGCCCGACTGGTAGACGGCGGCGTGGTCGATACCGGTTGCCATCAGCAGCTTCGGCGTGCCGGTGACGGTGACGCTTTCCGAGAACGCCACCTGGATCGAGATGACGTCGCCGGCCTTGTAGATCCCGTTCGCGGTGGACGAGCCGATGCTGGTCACGACCGGCAGTGCGGTATCGCCGCCGATCAGGACATTACTGGTGCTGGCCACGTTGGCCAGGCCATTGGCATCGGTGAACTTGCCCGCGCCGACCGAGATCAGGCTGCTCAGGTTCTGCGTATTCCCGGCCGGGGTGAAGGTCGCACGGTAGATGGTCGGGTCGTTCTGGTCGACCGTCAGGTTGCCCAGGCTGCCGCTGCCGGCGCTGACACTGACGTCGCCCAGGTCGAAGCCGGTCGGCGCTTTGCTGAAGTGGAAAGTGATGGTGGCGGTGTCGCCGGCCTTGACGCTGGCCTTGTCGCTGGCGACCGTCACCGTCGGCGGCGTGTTCACCGTGACCGACAGGACTTTTTCGTAGGTGTTGCCAGCAGCATCGGTGGTGCGCACGCGCACCGATTTCGCGCCTTCGCTCAGGGCCGAGGCATCGATCGCCTTCAGGCTGTTGCCGACGATTTCGAACAGGGCATTGTCGCCGGCGCCGGCGCCGGACACCAGGGTGTAGCTGAAGCTGTCGCCGCTGGTCGCGTCGGTCGACGACAGCAGGCCGACCACGGCATGCAAGCCGTCCAGGGTGGTGACGGTGGCGTTCGACAGGCTCAGGTCGGTCGGCGCCAGGCCGTCGATCACGATGGCCTTGTTCGCGCCCAGCGAGCCCGCCGCGCCCGGCGCCGCCAGGTCCAGCACGGCGGCATTGCCGGCCGCATCGGCGATGCTGCCGCCGTTCAGCTGTAGCGCACCAGTGCCGACGGCATCGAGGTCGGCCGTACGGTCGCCGGCCTGCACGGTGTACAGGAAGGTCAGCACATTGCTGCCGCTGCCGGACTGGTAGACGGCGGCGTGATCGGTGTCGCCGGTCTCCAGCAGCAGTTTGGGCGTGCCGGTGACGGTGACGCTTTCCGAGAACGCCACCTGGATCGAGATCACGTCGCCGACCTTGTAGGTGGCGTTCGCGCTGAGCGAGGTGATGCCGGTCACGGTGGGCGCCGTCTGGTCCAGGCCTTCCATGCTGAAGAGGACCGGGGCCGAGGTGGCGCCGTCGCCGTCGTTCACGGTCAACATGAAGGAACGGGCGCCGGCGGTCGGTGCTGAATAGGTCAGATAGCCCAGGATTTCATTGATGGCGTTCGCGGTCGCATTCACCGTCGTGAATTCGATCAGCAGGTTGTGGCCGTCCTGCCCGTCCAGCAAGGCGTTCACGCGGCCGATTTCCGCGCCCTGGAAATACAGCGTGCTGCCGGCCGACAGGGCGCCGGTGACGTTGGCGCCCTGGTCGAGCACGAAACTGCCGTCGGTCGCGCCTCCAGTCTGGATGATCATGAGACTGCCGCCGAGGAAGTCGGGCGAGTCGCTGTCGTGTACCTGGGCCTGGTCGGGGCCGCTGTTCTGGAAGTCGATGTAGGACCCATCTCTGACCGGATTGGTGCTGCCGGCGATAAAGGTGCCATGTTCACCGTTTAGGCCCGTAATCACGGGCGCGGTATTGCTGACCAGGCCGAAGTCGGCCGAGGTGCCGGCGCTGTAGTAGATGTTGCGCAGGCCATCGGCTTCCGCAACCACGACGATGTCGCCGCCGGATTTGACGATGAAATTACGCTCGTTGAACGATTGCGAGCTACCCTGCAAGCTCAGCGCGGGGAGGTAGGCTTCGCCCTGGTAGCCATGGGTCCAGGTGCTGCCGTCCTTGCGCATCACATAGATGTCCGTGGTGCTGTTATCCAGCGCCCGGGAATTGACCAGCATGTAGGCTTTGCCGTCGGCATACTGCATCTGGCCGACGAGATCGGTACGCGCTTCGTTCAGGGCCAGGGTCGGCGCACTCCAGCTGCCGCCTTCATTGCTGACGGTGAAGATGTTGGTGCCGGTGGTCACGTTCGACGCATCGGCGGTCCTGACCGCGTAGCCGAGGTAGAAGTGGCCCTGGCCGTCTCCCGTCATCGAATAGGCGGAAGTCAGGTTGTCGGCCAGCTTTTGCGGCGCCGACCAGCTGCTGTCGTTCGGCCCCTTGGAAATGTGGTACAGGTTGCCGTAATAGGTGTTCTGGCTGTCTTCGCGCACATAGAAGACGTGCACGGTACCGTCGGCATCGACCGAAACCGTCGGCTTTTTCAGCTCGTCGGTGGCGCTCAGCGTGGTCACCAGTGTCGACGTGGACCAGCTCGTACCGCCGTCGCTGCTGCTCGCGAACTTGATGTTGTAGGTAAACGTGTTGCTGTCAGTGTAGTTGTACACGGAGTACAGTTTGCCGTTGGCGCCGGCCGCGATGACCGGGTCGTCGTAATTCTTCCAGCCGTTCGGATCCGAAGCCTGTTCGATCAGCTTGACGTTCCAGTTTCCGTTGCCCGGGTCGTAATCGGCAAACTTCACGCCGCGCTGGGAACCGATGTTGTCGCCGTTAATCGCCTTGCTATGCCTGAAGAGCAGATCCAGTTTGCCGTTCGCATTGACGGTCAGCGACAGGTCGTCCGAGAAACCGGTATCGCCGGTATCCGCGATCGTCAGACGCTTCAGTTCGGTCCAGCCGTTGCCATTCCACTGCTTCAGCGAAATTGCCGTGCTGTCGATCTTGTGGGCGAGATACACATTGCCCTGCGCATCCTTGGCCATGGCGCTGAAGGCCCAGGTATTGGCGCCGTAGGCATATACCGTGCCCTCATTCAGCGCCAGCGTCGCCGCATAAGCGCCGCCGGCCGCGCCCATCGCAGCGGCCGTCTCGACCTGGCCGACGCTCGCTTCCAGGTTCCAGTCGCCGCCCGCAGCCGTGCCGCCGGTCGGGTTGGTCGACGCGGCCACGTCGGCGCCGGTGGCGGCGGCCAGGGCGTGCAGGAAGGTGTCGCCGACGGTGCCGGCGCCGGTGTCGCAGCCGTACACGAGGATGTCGCCGTCGCCGTTCAGCGAGCTGCCGATGCCGGCCAGGGCATCGGCGTGGGCCGCGATATAGCCGGCGTCCAGCAGGGTGCCGCCGATCTGCAGCGCACCGGCGGCGCCATGTCCGATCAAGTGGACGGCGTCCAGGTCGCTTCGTCCCGCCAGCGCCTGCGCGATCTGCGCCGTGCCGTCGAGGGCCGGATCGAGCACCACGACTTCGATTCCCTCGCGCAAACCAAGGATGAGGTTTTGAAGATCCGGCAGGTTTCCGCTGACGAATGCGATTTCGTGACGCGCTGCGCCGGTTCCGGTTTGATCGGTCATAGTTCTCTCTCAGGAATTTATTGTTCTGCTTGGCAATTCTTGCCATGAAAGGCGACATATTACCTACAAGACACAACGGAAACTTCACAATGATCGTGAACTTTGGAAAACTGAGAGAGTGTGTTGCTACGTAGCATCAATGTGATGACAGATAGTCCATAGTCATATGCATGTCACGCGTGGTATCTAAATACCCTGCGCGCGTAGAATCGTCCACGAAAAGACATCCGTGGAGGCTGCAATGCACCGCTACAAAAACCTGGGCGGCGACTCCGGCGTGCTTGCCTACGACATCGACGCCGGCCAGATCATCGTGCAATTCAGGAATGGCGACCGCTACCTCTACACCGAGGACAGCGCCGGCGCCGCCAACGTCGCGAAAATGCAGGAACTGGCTATCGCCGGCCGCGGCCTGTCCGGCTTCATCAGCCAGCACGTGCACGACCGTTACGAACGCAAGGTAAACTCCGGGCGACTCTACTAAGAAAGCAAACAGTGACCCAAGCATTCCGGACCGACCTGCCGCAGCGCAGCTACGCCGCCTTCCTGTTCGACATGGACGGCACCATCCTCACCTCGATCAAGGCCGCCGAGCGGGTCTGGGGCCAGTGGGCCAGGGGGCATGGCCTGGACGTCGAGGCTTTCCTGCCGACCATCCACGGCAAGCGCACCGAAGAGACCATCCGCGGCCTCGAACTGCCGGGCGTCGATCCGGTGGCTGAGGCCGCCTTCATCACCCGTGCCGAAATCGAGGACGTGGCCGGCATCGAAGCCATCGAGGGCGCCGCCGCCTTCCTCGACAGCCTGCCGCGCGAGCGCTGGGCGATCGTCACCTCGGCCCCGCGCCTGCTGGCCGAAGCGCGCATCGCCGCCGCCGGCCTGCCGATCCCGGATGTGCTGGTGGCGGCAGAGGACGTCGAGCGCGGAAAGCCGGCGCCCGATCCCTTCCTGCTGGGCGCGCGCAAGCTGGGCGTGGCGCCGGCCGACTGCCTGGTGTTCGAGGATACGCTGGCCGGCCTGAGGTCCGCCGAAGCGGCCGGCATGGACAGCATCGTCGTCACCATCACCCACGCGCATCCGCTCGACACCGGGGTGACGGCGGTGCGCGATTATGCGGATCTGCGCGCGGTGAAGACGCCGGACGGCCGGCTGGGCGTGGCTTCAGCCGCCTGAGTCGCGTTCGACCGGGTCGCGCTCGGCACGCTCCGGATGAACGCCATCCTGCTCGCCATGGTCGGCGATGTAGACGCGCGGAGCCAAAGTCTCGGCCTCGATCGGCAGCGGCGTCGTGGCCGGGGGCGCGTTCTTGTCGCGTTTCGGATACGGCGTGCCGTCGCGGCGGGTATAGCTGTCGGTGCTGCCGTCGTACAGCAGGTCGATGTCCGGGTAGGTGGCCCTGTCTTCCTTGCTGCGCGAGCCGACCACCAGGAACAGCGCCGTGCCCCAGCCGCGGTTGACCAGGTGATGGCCGTTCGGCCGGCCGGCCGGGAAGGCCGCGCAGTCGCCGGCGCGCATCAGGGTTTCGCCCTCGTCGGTGATGAGGGCCAGTTCGCCGGACACGACCATGACGAATTCGTCCTCGCGCGAATGCCAGTGGCGCTGCGAAGAGGCGGCGCCCGGCTGGAGCTCCACCATGTTGACGCCAAACTGGGTGATGCCGCCGGCGTCTCCCAGCGCCTGCCGGCTGCGCCCGCTGACGGCCTCGGCGAAGGGATCGGGATAACCGGTGCCGGTCATCACGGGGATACTGCTCAGATCTAACCGCGACATGGACGCTCCTTGATGAAGGTAAGAGACAGGTGACAGTGTATAGTAGCCAAAAAGCCGGAACCACACGCATGTCCACGCAAGCAAACAGCCAGCAGGCTGCCATCCTGCAGTCCCCCAACAAAGTCAAGCTGATCGACGCCGTCGCCGGCGCCGGCAAGACTACCACGCTGGCGATGGAAGCGCGCCAGGCCTGCGAGGGCGGCTTGCCCGAACGCGCGATCCTGGCCCTGTGCTTTTCGCGCGGCGCGCGCCTGCGCTTCCATGAAAAGCTGAAGGAGGAAGTCGGCGAAGACAGCGCGACCTTCGTGATGACGGTCGAGGACTTCGCGCGCCAGCTGATCGAGGACCTGGCCGAGAAGGGCCGCATCGGCCGCCCGGTGGTGCACCAGGACGTCGAAGGCATCCGCGGCGAACTGGTCGACGCCGCCGCGCGCGTCTGGCAGCGCTACCAGGAACAGGGCATCCGCAGCGACTTCAATTTCGGCCTCGACGAGAACAACCAGCACCTGGACGACATCGCGCGCCGCCTGGCCCAGCTGAAGGCCGCGCTGGAAACCCGCGCCTTCGCGCCCAAGGACGCCGAGTCCCACGACGACGACGATACGAACGACGGCGACGATGCCGACTACGACGAAAGCGGCGACGGCGACTTGGCCGGCCAGCCGGACCCGATCGCGGACATCATCCGCGAGTACGAGGCGCAGCGCCATCCCTACCCCGAGGAATTCCGCTGGCAGGGCCCGAACGATGCCGTCGCCGACCTGGTCTACCTGCTGCAGCGCCAGCCGGCGCTGGGCCAGGAGCTGCGCCGCTGGTCGCTGTACCTGGTCGACGAATGGCATGACGTGAACGCGGCGGAGTTCGAGCTGCTGGCGCGGCTGCGGCGCGGCGCGCGCCTGGTGGTGGCCGGCGACAAGGACCAGACCATCAACCGCGACCGCGGCGCCGACCCTGTCTTTTCCGGCCTGCGCTTCATGGCAGCCTACCGTCCGGATGCCAAGCGCTTCCCGCTGGGGATGTCCTACCGCTTCGGCAAGGACCCGGCGCTGCTTGCCGACGGCCTGACCCACAACGGCTGCGAAGGCCGTCCGGACCGCGACACCGTCGTGCGCCGCATGCGCTACGATCCCTCGCAGCCGGGCGACTGCGCGCGCCTGGTGGCCGAGGCCATCAAGGAAAGCCTGCAGAAGGGACGCCCGAAGCCGAGCAACCGCGACTTCGCCGTGGTGCTGCGCGACGTCGACCAGAGCATCGAGATCGAGACCGCGCTGATGGAAGCGAAGATCCCGTACAAGTGCGACGGCTTCGAGACCTTCCTGCTGCTGCCGGAGATCCTGCTGCTGCGCGGGATCCTGCACTACGTCAGCAACGATTACTCGGCCCTGCACGGCCGCGCCCACGCCGACACCTGCGTGCAGATGGTGCTGGCGCTGTCGCGCTACTTCTACCTGACGCGCGATCCCAAGCACTGGAAGCTGGAATGGGCCGAACGCCGCTCGGTGCTGGCGTATGCCCAGGACGAGGTGAGGCGCACGCCGGAAGTGCTGAAGAGCTTCTTCGACGGCGCCCTGCTGCGCGAGACCGAGTTCGACAGCCCGCAGGCGCGCCAGTCCAAGAACCTGATCCGGCCCGTGATCGAGAAGATGGCGTCGATGGCCGGGACCGCGAGCGCACATGAGCTGCTGACCATGCTGCGCGACCAGGTCGACCTGCACGACGCCACCAGCCGCGCCTTCGTCAGCCGCGACCGCGTCGCTTCCGCCCGCCGCTCGATCGACGCGTTTTTACGCTTCGCTTCGAGCCACGGCCAGGTGCCGGCGGCGCAGTTCCTGGCCCTGCTTTCGCAGATGGAAAACGATGTCGCGCTGGTGCGCAGGTCGAAGAACGCCAACAGCATCGGCACGCGCCGCAGCCTGGTGCGGGTGACCACCATCCAGGCGGCCAAGGGCAGGGAGTGGCCCTATGTGCTGATGCCTTTCCTGGCGCAGGACGAGTTCGTGCGGACCAGGGATGCGACCAATGAGGTGCGGCATCTGTATGTGGGGTTGACGCGGGTGATGAAGGAATTGGTGCTGTTCGAGCCGGATGAGGGTTTGGGCGGGCGACGGCTGGCTTATCTGAGTTAAGCCGTAGACGTCGTTCCCGCCTTCGCGGGGACGACGTTCATACGCAGCGGGCCAATCCTTAGCCGCGCTTCTGCACCAACGTCAGAATGTCATAACTCGCCACCAGCTCATCATGCTGGTTGGTCACCTGCACGTCCCAGGCCACCACGCCCTGCCCGCGCCCCTGCTCGTCGGTGCGGTTGCGGTCCACCTTGCGCTTGCAGGTGAGGCGGGCGCGGATGGTGTCGCCGATCGCCACCGGCGCCACGAAGCGCAGGTTGTCGAGGCCGTAGTTGGCCAGCACCGGACCCGGGGCCGGCGACACGAACAGGCCGGCCGCCGCCGACAGCACGAAGTAGCCGTGGGCGATGCGCTTGCCGAACTGGGTGTCCTTGGCCGCGATCTCGTCGAAGTGCATGTAGAAGTAGTCGCCCGACACGCCGCCGAAATTGACGATGTCCGCCTCGCTCACGGTGCGGCGGTGGGTCAGCAGCGAGTGGCCGATTTCCAGGTCTTCGAACCAGCGGCGGAACGGGTGCACCTCGGTTTCCTTGACCTCGGCGCCGCGCACGTATTCGCCGGTTACCGCCGTCAGCATGGTCGGCGAACCCTGCACCGCGGCGCGCTGCAGGAAGTGCTTCACGGCGCGGATGCCGCCCAGTTCTTCGCCACCGCCGGCGCGGCCCGGGCCGCCGTGCTTCAGCTGCGGCAGCGGCGAGCCATGGCCGGTCGAATCGACGGCCGCCACGCGGTCGAGGATGTGGACACGGCCGTGCGAGGCCGCCGCCACCGGCACCGCATGCGCGGCGATCGCCGGATCTTTCGTGACGAGGGTCGTCACCAGGCTGCCCTTGCCGCGCGCGGCGAGAATCAGGGCCTCGTCGATGTCGCGGTAGGTCATCATGGTGCTGACCGGGCCAAAGGCTTCGACGTCGTGCACGGCGTCGTTC
Source organism: Massilia sp. 01N410 (assembly GCF_056399665.1). NCBI lineage: Bacteria > Pseudomonadati > Pseudomonadota > Betaproteobacteria > Burkholderiales > Oxalobacteraceae > Massilia > Massilia sp. 01N410. The sequence goes on from NZ_JBFTRV010000005.1 coordinate 293,550, forward strand.
GTCAAACCGTTGCGGCACAGGATCAGGGTCGGCGAGAAGAAGGCGCCGGCACCTACGCCCTCGCCCACCGGCTTGAAGCCGTCGCGTGCGCTGAACAGGACTTCGTTGCCGCGCGCGAGCATCTCGACGCGCTCGCTGACGTCGCGGTGCTGCTCCATCGAGGCCAGCGCGCCCATGCGCACGCCCTCGACTTTCGGATTGCCGACCACGATCTTCGACAGGCGTGCGCGCAGGCGCTCGCCCAGCGCATCGGCGTGCTGTTCCGGCACGATGATGCGGCGGATCGCCGTGCACTTCTGGCCGGCCTTACCGGTCATCTCGCGCGCGACTTCCTTGACGAAGAGGTCGAATTCCTCGTCGTCCGGGCCGACGTCCGGCGCCAGGATGGCGGCGTTCAGCGAGTCGGCTTCGGCCGTGAAAGGCACGGCTTCGCGGATCAGGTTCGGGTTGGCGCGCAGCTTGGCGGCGGTGTCGGCCGAGCCGGTGAAGGTGACGGCGTCGAAGCCGGTCAGGCGGTCCAGCAGGTCGCCGGTGGAGCCGATCACCAGTTGCAGGCTGCCCTCCGGCACCAGGCCGGATTCCATCATCATCTTGACCACGGCATGGGTCAGGTAGCTGGTGGCGGTCGCCGGCTTGGCGATGCAGGGCATGGCCGCCAGGAAGCTGGGCGCGAATTTCTCGAGCAGGCCCCAGATCGGGAAGTTGAAGGCGTTGATGTGCACGGCCACGCCGCCGCGCGGCACCAGGATGTGGGTGCCGGCAAAGCCACCGCGCTTGCCCAACGCCATGGCCGGGCCTTCATGCAGCACGTTCGACGACGGCAGCTCGCGCGAGCCCATGCTGGCATAGGCGAACAGGGTGCCGATGCCGCCTTCGACGTCGACCCAGCTGTCCGGGCGGGTGGCGCCGGTCAGGTGCGAGATCTCGTACAGCTCCTCTTTCCGTTCCATGAGATGGAGCGCCAGGGCCTTCAGGCGCTGGGCGCGCTTCTGGAAGTCGAGCGCCATCAGCTCGCGTACGCCTTGCCTGCGGGCGTAGCCCAGGGCTTCGTCGAAGTCGATTTTTTCGGCGTGGGTGTGATAGATCAGCTGGTTGTCCAGGGCGCTGTGCAGGGGCTGGTGGGCTTGCTGGCCTTGCCAGCGGCCGGCGATGTAGCTTTGCAGGGTGGTTGGGGTCATTTTTTCTGTCTCCTTCGGTCAGTTTGGTCTAACGTCAGTATTTTCGAATTCGGATGCTTTTCCTTGGGTCCCCGCCTTCGCGGGGACGACGGTCTTTAGGCCACGTACCCAGAAACGTCATTCCCGCGCAGGCGGGAATCCAAGTTCCTACGAATACTCGCGGCTACTTTTTAGGACGGTGAGGTTCATCGAACACCAGCCGCCCGCGCCCAGCCTCCACCTCGGTAAAGGCCTCGACCTCCCGCAGCGACTTCATCGACCGCAGCGCCAGGTCGTGATACTGTCGCGTCCCATGACTCTTCCACGCGATCTCGTCGTCGGACACTTCGCGGATCACCTTGGCCGGCGCCCCCAGCACCAGGCTGCGCGGCGGGATCGCCATGCCGGCCTTCACGAAGCTTGCTGCGCCGACGATGGATTCCGCGCCGACCACGGCCTTGTCCATCACCACCGCATTCATGCCGACCATGGCATTGCGGCCCACGCGGCAGCCGTGCAGCACGGCGCCGTGGCCGATATGGCCGTCCACTTCGACCACCGTGTCGTCTTCCGGGAAGCCGTGCATCACGCAGGTGTCCTGCAGGTTGGCGCCCTCTTCCAGGATCAGGCGGCCGAAGTCGCCGCGCAGCGAGGCCAGCGGGCCGACGTAGCAGCGCGGGCCGACGATCACGTCGCCGATCAGCACCGCGGTCGGGTGCACGTAGGCGCTCGGGTGGACCACCGGGCGGATGCCGTCGATTTCGTAGATCGGCATCTCAGACCCGCTCGACGATAAGGGCGATGCCCTGACCGACGCCGATGCACATCGTGCACAGCGCATAGCGGCCGCCCGTGCGGTGCAGCTGGTTCACGGCGGCCGTCACCAGGCGCGCGCCGGAGGCGCCCAGCGGGTGGCCGAGGGCGATCGCGCCGCCGTTCGGGTTCACGCGCGGATCGTCGTCGCGCAGGCCGAGGTCGCGCAGCACCGCCAGCCCTTGCGAGGCGAAGGCTTCGTTCAGTTCGATCACGTCCATCTGCTCGATGCTCAGGCCGGTCATCTGCAACAGCTTTTTCGTCGCCGGCGCCGGACCGAAGCCCATGATGCGCGGCTCCAGGCCGACGCTGGTCATGCCGACCACGCGGGCGCGCGGGGTCAGCTTGTACTGCTCGATGGCGGCGCTCGACGCCAGCAGCAGCGCGCAGGCGCCGTCGTTCACGCCGGAGGCATTGCCCGCGGTGACCGAGCCGTCCGGCGTCACCACGCCCTTCAGCCTGGCCAGGCCTTCCAGGCTCACGTCGGGGCGCGGATGCTCGTCGGTGTCGAACACGCGCGATTCACCTTTCTTCCCATGCAGCGTGACGGGTACGATTTCCTCTTTGAAAACACCCGCCGCATTGGCCGCGGCCCATTTCTGCTGGCTGCGCAGCGCGAACACATCCTGGTCGGCACGCGAGACATTGAAATCGCGAGCCACGTTCTCGGCCGTCTCCGGCATCGAGTCGATACCGTATTCCGCCTTCATCTTCGGGTTCACGAAGCGCCAGCCGATGGTGGTGTCCTCGATCTTCGCCGTACGCGAGAAAGCGGTATCGGCCTTGCCCATCACGAAGGGCGCGCGGGTCATGCTCTCGACGCCCCCGGCGATGATCAAGTGGGCTTCGCCGGTGCGGATCGCGCGCGCGGCCATGCCGACCGCATCCAGGCTGGAGCCGCACAGTCGGTTGATGGTCGTGCCAGGCACCGAGGGCGGCAGGCCGGCCAGCAAGCCCGCCATGCGGGCCACATTGCGGTTGTCCTCGCCGGCCTGGTTGGCGCAGCCGTAGTAGACGTCGTCGACCTTGCTCCAGTCCACGCCCGGGTTGCGGTCGATCAGCGCCGCGATCGGCAGCGCGGCCAGGTCGTCCGCGCGCACGCCGGCGAGCGAACCGCCGAAGCGGCCGAAGGGGGTGCGGATGGCGTCGACGATGAATGCGTCAGTCATGAAAAAGTCTCCTCGGATTATTTGTTGCGCTGGTCGACCACGCGCCGCGCCTTGCCCGTCATCGAACGTTCGATGCCCTGGGCCGGCAGCAGGTTCACGCTGGTGGTCACGCCGATATAGGTCTTGATGCGGTGCTTCAGTTCCTGGGCCAGGGCCGCTACCTGCTCGTCCGCAAGGAGAGCTTCCCCCGCACCCGGGCGCAGCTCGCAGCGCACCTCCAGCTTGTCGAGGTGGCCGTCCTTGCTCACCACCAGCTGGTAGTGCGGGGCCAGCGCCGGCATCTGCAGCACCTGTTCCTCGACCTGGCTGGGGAAGACGTTCACGCCGCGGATGATCAGCATGTCGTCCGAGCGGCCCGTGATGCGGCCCATGCGGCGCATCGAGCGCGAGGTCGGCGCGAGCAGGCGCGTGAGGTCGCGGGTGCGATAGCGGATGATGGGCAGGGCCTCTTTCGACAACGAGGTGAACACCAGCTCGCCCTCGGCGCCGTCGGGCAGCACCTCGCCGGTTTCCGGGTCGATGATCTCGGGGTAGAAGTGATCCTCCCAGATCACCGGGCCGTCCTTGCTCTCGATGCATTCGCTGGCCACGCCCGGGCCCATCACTTCGGACAGGCCGTAGATGTCGACCGCGTCGATGCCTGCGCCCTGCTCGATCTCGCGACGCATGGCGTCGGTCCAGGGTTCGGCGCCGAAGATGCCGACCTGCAGCGAGGAGGTGGCCGGGTCGATTCCCTGGCGCTTGAATTCCTCGACGATGTTCAGCATGTACGAGGGCGTAACCATGATGATGGAGGGCTTGAAGTCCTGGATCAGCTGGACCTGCTTCTCGGTCTGGCCGCCCGACATCGGCACCACGGTGCAGCCCAGGCGCTCGGCGCCGTAGTGGGCGCCCAGGCCGCCGGTGAACAGGCCGTAGCCGTAGGCGATGTGGACCATGTCGCCGGGACGGCCGCCGGCCGCGCGGATCGAGCGCGCCACCAGGTCGGCCCAGGTGTCGATGTCGCGCCTGGTGTAGCCGACCACGGTCGGCTTGCCGGTGGTGCCGCTTGATGCGTGCACGCGCACCACCTGCTCCCGCGGCACCGCGAACAGGCCGAAGGGGTAGTTGTCGCGCAGGGTCTTCTTCTCGGTGAAGGGAAATTTCGCCAGGTCGGCGAGCGTCTTGAGGTCGTCCGGGTGCACGCCCTTCTCGTCGAAGGCGCGGCGGTAATGCGCCACGTTCTCGTAAGCGTGCTTGAGCGTCCATTTAAGGCGCTCGAGCTGCAGGGCCTGCAGCTCGTCGCGGCTGGCGCGCTCGATCGCTTCGAGATCGCCGGGTTGAGGAATGCCTTGCACCATCTGCCTCTCCTAACTTAATTACTGGGTATTGCCCGCTTCCGCCACCATGCCGTTCACACGGTGGGATTTGCCGCGAAAGAGCGCGACCTTGCGCCCCTCCTGGTTGGTGACCACGATGTCATAGACACCGGTCTTGCCGGACAGCGCCTGTTCGACCGCTTCGGCCGTCAACAGGTCGCCTTCGCGTCCCGGCGACAGGTAATCGATGCTGCAGCCGGCGCCGACCGTGTTGAAGTTGTGCGAGTTGCAGGCGAAAGCGAAGGCGCTGTCGGCCAGCATGAAGATATAGCCGCCGTGGCAGGTGCCGTGACCGTTCAGCATGTCCTCGCGCACGCGCATGCTCATGCGCGCATAGCCCGGGCGGATCTGGTCCAGGCTCATGCCGAGGCGCTGGCTGGCCGGGTCGCGCTCGAACATGGTCTTGCCGGCCAGTTCGGCCAGCTGCTGCGCACGTTCGCGGGTATCAAACTGCATGGAATCTTGCTCCTTCCGGATTGGCCGCCAGCTTGCGGCGCAACAGCGGCGAGACACGATAGCGGTCTTCGCCATAGCTGGCCGCCAGGTTGTGCAGCACGGCGGCCACGTGGCGCAGGCCCACCGCATCGGCCCAGGCCAGCGGCCCGCGCGGATAGTTCACGCCCTTCTGCATGGCGACGTCGACGGCGCGCGCACTGCACACGCCCTGGTTGACGGCGTCCGCCGCCTCGTTGGCCAGCATGGCGACGGTGCGCATCACGGCCATGCCGGGCACGTCGTCCAGGCGCGTGACAATGAAGCCGGCCGCCTGGAACAGGCCGACCGCGCCGCGCCAGGCTTCCTCGCTGCACTGGTCGGCTTTCGCCAGCGCGATGCGGGTGGCCCTGGCCGGGTCGAGCACCAGGTCGAACAGCACGGTATTCGGGTGATCGTCGTCGGCCGCGCGCTGGGTGGCGCTGCGGCCGTCGGTCAGGTAGATCGCGGCGCCATTGGCGTGGAAGGCCGGCTCTTTGCGGGTGTCGCTACCGTCGAACATCGAGGGATGGCTCGGATTGATCCCATGCGCCGCCAGGCGCTCGGTGACCACGGCCTGCAGCGCGTCGAAGACCGGATCGCTGAGGTCGCGCTGGCGCGTGATGCGCACCGTCGTCGGCATCTCAGCCGCCGGTTCGGCCTGGGCCGCCGGCGCAGCCACGCCCTCGCCATACCGGTAGAAGCCGCGTCCCGATTTGCGGCCGAGGAAGCCGGCATTCACCAGCTCCTGCTGCAGCACCGAGGGCGTGAAGCGGGGGTCGCCGAAATACGCCTTGAACACCGACTGCGTGACCGAGAAGTTGACGTCGTGGCCGATCAGGTCCATCAGCTCGAAGGGCCCCATGCGGAAGCCGCCGGCGTCGCGCATCACGGCGTCCAGCGTGGCCGCATCGGCCGCCTGTTCCTGCAGCAGGCGCAGGGCTTCCGCATAATAGGGACGCGCCACGCGGTTGACGATGAAGCCCGGAGTCGATTTCGCGTGCACCGGGTTCTTGCCCCAGGCTTCGGCGGTGGCGTAGACCGTGTCCGCCACGTTTTTATCGGTGGCGACGCCTTCGACCACCTCGACCAGCGCCATCAGCGGCACCGGATTGAAGAAGTGCATGCCGACCAGGCGCTCCGGGCGCTTCAGCCGGGCGGCGATGGCCGTCACCGAGATCGACGAGGTATTGGTGGCCAGGATGCAGTCCGGGCCAACGATGTCTTCCAGTCCGGCGAACAGTCCACGCTTGACCTCGAGGTCTTCGACGATGGCCTCGACCACCAGCGCCGCGTCCTTCAGCTCCGCCGTCGATGCGGCCGGCCGCAGGCGCTCGCGCGCCAGGCTGGCTTCATCCGCGCCCATGCGGCCCTTCTCGACCAGCTTGTCCCAAGCCTTGCCGATGCCGGCGATCGCCTTGGCGACGGCTTCGGGGCGCGTGTCGTAGAGCCGCACCTGGTGCCCGGCGCTTGCCGCCACCTGGGCGATGCCCGAGCCCATCGCGCCGCTGCCGACCACGGCGACGACGCTGCCCTTCTCCAGTACCTGGACCATCGATCATTCTCCCTTGAAGTGAGGCTGGCGCTTTTCGATGAAGGCGGCCACACCCTCGCGGTAGTCGTGGCTGTAGCCCAGTTCGCGCATCATGCCGGCTTCCAGCTGCAGTTGTTCTTGCAAAGTGTTGGTCCAGCTGGCCAGCATGGCTTTCTTGGTGAAGGCCAGGCCCTTGGTCGGCGCCTTGGCGAAGTGCTCGGCCATCGCCATCGCCTCGTCCATCAGGGCTTCGTCCGGCACGCAGCGCCAGATCAGGCCCCATTGCTCGGCCTTCTCGGCCGGCAGCTTGTCGCCCAGCAGGGCCAGGCCCATCGCGCGCGCCGGACCGATGAGGCGCGGCAGCACCCAGGTGCCGCCGGTATCGGGGATCAGGCCCAGCTTGCAGAAGGCCTCGATGAAGCTGGCGGATTTCGCGGCCAGCACGATGTCGCAGGCCAGCGCCAGGTTGGCGCCGGCGCCGGCGGCCACGCCGTTCACGGCGCAGATCACCGGCATCGGCAGGGTGCGCAGGGTCGTCACCAGCGGCGCATAGTATTTTTCGACCGATTCGCCGAGGTCCACGCCGGGCGCGCCCGGTTCGACGGCGCGGTCGTTCAGGTCCTGGCCGGCGCAGAAGCCGCGGCCGGCGCCGGTCAGCACCAGCACGCGGACGGTCTTGTCGGCCTGGAGCTTGTCCAGGGCGTCGCGGACTTCACCGTGCATGGCCTTGGTGAAGCTGTTCAGGCGATCGGGGCGGTTGAGGGTGAGGACGGCGATGCCGTCGGCTATGGTGAACTGGATGGATTCGTAGGTCATGGGTGTCTCCTCGTTGTTATCGTCTCCAACGTCATTCCCGCTTTCGCGGGAACGACGGCATGGCTACTTAATCGTGCACGTCGAAATCAACCACGATCTTATCCGTCACCGGAAAACTCTGGCAGCTCAGCACGAACCCGCGCGCCACTTCGTAGTCTTCGAGCGCGTAGTTGACGTCCATGTCCACCTGCCCTTCCAGCACCTTGCAGCGGCAGGTCGAGCACACGCCGCCCTTGCAGGAGTAGCGCATGTCCAGCCCAGCGCGCAGACCGGCGTCCAGCAGCGATTCCTTGTCCTTGTCCATCGTGAAGCTGGCGTGGACACCGTCCATGACCACGGTGACTTCGGTCTGGTGACGCGGCTCCGCCGTCACCGGGCGCGGCTTGCGCTCGCTCTTTGCCGCGCCGGCCGCGAACAGCTCGATGCGGATGCGCTCCTTCGGCATGCCGGCGCCTTGGAGGGCGGCCGAGACACCATGCATCATGTCTTCCGGCCCGCAGATGAAGGCGTAGTCGACGTTCTCCACGCGCAGCCAGTGCTGGAACAGTTCGCGGCACTTGTCTTCGGTGATGCGGCCGTGGAACAGCTCGATGTCCTGAGGCTCGCGGCTCATGATGTAGACCAGGTTCAGGCGCTCCAGGTACTGGTCCTTCAGGTCGGTCAGCTCGTCGCGGAAGATCACCGACGACGAAGCGCGGTTCCCGTACAGCAGGGTGAAGCGGCTGTGCGGCTCGGCAATCAAGGTGGTCTTGATGATCGAGAGGATGGGCGTGATGCCGCTGCCGGCCGCGAAGGCCAGGTAGTGGCGGCGGCTCTCCGGTTCGAGCGGCAGGTTGAAGCGGCCCTCGGGCGGCATCACGTCGATGGTGACGCCGGGGCGGATGCATTCGTTGGCCCAGGTCGAGAACAGCCCGCCGTTCACGCGCTTGATCGCCACGCGCAGGCGGTCGTCCTGCACCGCCGAGCAGATCGAGTAGGAGCGGCGCACGTCCTCGCCGTCGATCATCGCGCGCAGGGTCAGGTGCTGGCCCTGCTGGTACTGGAAGGCCTCGCGCAGCTGCGGCGGCACCTCGAAGGTGACCGCGATCGCGTCGCGTGTTTCGTGCTTCACCTTGGCGACGGTGAGTGGATGGAATTTGCTCATCGTTTTAATGACACTTGAAGTAGTCGAAGGGCTCGCGGCAATCGAGGCAGCGGTACAGCGCCTTGCACGGGGTCGAGCCGAACTGGCTGATGGCGAGGGTGTGGCGGGAACCGCAGTGCGGGCACGGCACTTCCGGCTCCTGGATCGCGTGCCTTTTCACACCGTGCTTCAGGGCGCTGATGTCGATCACCTGCTGGCTAGGGGGTGCGATGCCGTAGCCCTTCAGGGCCGCTTTGCCGGCCTCGCTCATCCAGTCGGTGGTCCAGGCCGGCGACAGGCGGGTGGCGATGCGCACGCGCTGGAGTCCGCGCGCACGCAGGGCGCTCTCCACGTCCTCGGCGATCACCTGCATGGCCGGGCAGCCGGAATAGGTCGGCGTGATCGTGACCACCCACTCGCCGGTATCGCCGGCATTGCCGTCGAAGGCGACATCGCGCACGATGCCGAGATCGACCACCGAGATCACCGGGATCTCGGGATCGGGCACCTCGCCGAGCCAGGCCCAGACCTGGGACGTATCGATCACCGTCTCCTCGCTCATGGTGCTGCCTTACCAATCCGCGCCGGGATAGGCGCGCTGCAGGAACTGCATCTCGGCCAGGATGTAGCCGAGGCGTTCGGTATGCCGGCCCTGCTTGCCGCCGCGCTGCATATAGGCCTCCGGCGACGGCATCGCCAGGGTCGCATCAAGCAGCACTTCGCCGACGTGCTGCAGGAAGGCTTCGCGCAGCGGCTCGGCGTGCGGCGCGACACCCTGCGCCACCATGGCCTCGTCGAGCGCGTCGTAGATGAACATCTCGCCGGCATAGGTCCACAGCTCGTCGACGGCGGCCTGCATCTTCGCGTGGCTGAGCGGCGTGCCGTCGCCCAGGCGCACCACCAGGTCGCCGCTGCGGCGCAGGTGGTAAGTGACTTCCTTGAGCGACTTTTCCGCGATCTCGGCGATGCGTTGATCCGTCGAGGCCAGCAGCCCGCGCATCAGGAAGTAGTGCCAGGTATCGAAGAAGAACTGGCGCACCATGACCTGCGCATAGTCGGCGTTCGGCTGCTCGACCAGCAGGCAGTTGCGGAATTCGCGGCTGTCGCGCAGGTAGGCCAGGCGGTCCTCGTCGCGGCCATGGCCTTCGAGTTCGCCGGCGTAGCTCAGCCACATGCGCGTCTGGCCGAGCAGGTCGAGGGCGACGTTGGTGAGCGCCATGTCTTCTTCGAGCGCCGGACCCTTGCCGCACAGCTGGGACAGCTGCTGGGACAGGATCAGGGCGTTGTCGCCCTGGCGCAGGAGATATTCGAACTTCGCGTTATCCACGCCCGGCCTCACAGGTTCTTGACTTCTTCCGGCATCGGGAAGAAGGTCGGGTGGCGGTAGACCTTGCTGTTGGACGGCTCGAACAGCGCGTCCTTGTCGCTCGGGCTGGAGGCGACGATGTCGGCCGCCTTCACGACCCAGATCGAGACGCCTTCGTTACGGCGCGTGTAGACGTCGCGCGCATTGTTGATCGCCATCTCGGCGTCGGGTGCATGCAGGCTGCCGACGTGCTTGTGGGCGAGTCCGTGCTGGCTGCGGATGAAGACTTCCCACAGTGGCCATTCTTTGCTCATTTTTGTGTCTCCTGTCTGCCGTCGCCCCCGCGAAGGCGGGGGTCCAACTTACTTTGCGAACCACTCACGCAAACTCGGGTCCCCGCCTTCGCGGGGACGACGGTGCTTGTTCTTACGCCGCGGCTTTCTTGTCCGCCTGCTTGTCCGCATACGCCACCAGCGCATCGCGGAACCATTCGCCTTCTTCCCAGGCCTTCACCCGCGTGCGCAGGCGTTCCTTGTTGCAGGGGCCGTTGCCCTTCAGGACGTTGTAGAACTCGTCCCAGTCGATCTCGCCGAAATCGTAGTGGCCGCGTTCTTCGTTCCACTTCAGATCGGGGTCGGGGATGGTGAGGCCGAGGAATTCGGCTTGCGGCACGGTCTGGTCGACCATGCGCTGGCGCAGCTCGTCGTTCGAGAACAGCTTGATGCGCCACTGGGTCGACTGCGCGCTGTTGACCGATTCGGCGTCCGACGGGCCGAACATCATCAGCGAAGGCCACCACCAGCGGTTCAGCGCGTCCTGGGCCATCGCCTTCTGCTCGGGCGTACCCTTGGCCAGCTGCATCATGATGTCGTAGCCCTGGCGCGCGTGGAAGGACTCTTCCTTGCACACGCGGATCATGGCGCGCGCGTAGGGGCCATAGGAGCAGCGGCAAAGCGGAATCTGGTTGATGATGGCGGAGCCGTCGACCAGCCAGCCGATCGCGCCGATGTCGGCCCAGGTCAGCGTCGGGTAATTGAAGATGCTCGAATACTTGGCCTTGCCCGAATGCAGGGCATCGAGCAGCTCGTCGCGCGAGACGCCCAGGGTTTCGGCGGCGCTGTACAGGTAGAGGCCGTGGCCGGCTTCGTCCTGGATCTTCGCCAGCAAAATGGATTTGCGCTTGAGCGTGGGTGCGCGCGTGACCCAGTTGCCTTCCGGCAGCTGACCGACGATCTCCGAGTGGGCGTGCTGCGAGATCTGGCGCACCAGGGTCTTGCGGTAAGCCTCGGGCATCCAGTCCTTCGGCTCGATCTTGACGCCGGCGTCGATGCGGGCCTGGAAAGCCTGTTCTTCCGCGCTCATGTCGTCGCGGGTCTGCACTTTCTTGAGGCCGGTTTCTACCATTTGGGCGTACATGGCTGTCTCCGTTTGTGTTCTGACTGAATCCATAATACGATACAAAAAACTCGATGTACACAAAAATTTTGAATCATATCGTGATGCAAGAGCTGTCGGCTGCGTCGTGATTGCGGTAAAGTAATCATATGAAAATGCTCACCAGCAACGAGTGGATAAACCGCTTCCTCGCCACCGATCCGCCGCGCTCCAAGTCGCTGGTGATGACCATCTTCGGCGACGCCATCGCCCCGCACGGCGCCCGCCTGTGGCTGGGCAGCCTGATCGAACTGGTGGCGCCGATGGACGTGACCGACCGCCTGGTGCGCACCAGCGTGTTCCGCCTGGTGCAGGAAGGCTGGCTGGTGGCCAACCGCGAGGGACGGCGCAGCAGCTATGCCCTGCTGCCGGAGGCGCGTCCGCGCTTCGAGCGCGCGAACCGCCGCATTTACGCCCCGCCGGGACTCGACTGGGACGGCCGCTGGACCATCGTCATGGCACCGAACGGCAGCATCGACGCCAGCCTGCGCACGGCCGTGCGCAAGGAACTCGAGTGGGAAGGTTATGCGATGCTGGCGCCGGGCCTGCTGGCGCATCCGGCCGCCGATCCCGCGCCGCTGGCCGAGATCCTGGACCGGATCAAGGCCGGCGGCAAGATCTTCGTCTGTAGCGCCGCCGAACTGCCGGATGCCGGCTCGCGTCCGCTGGGCGAACTGGTGCAGGAGGGCTGGGACCTGTCCGGCGTGGTATCCGACTACTGCCGCTTCATCGACGAATTCACGCCCCTGCTGGCGACCCTGCGCGAGGAAACGGACCTCACGCCCCAGGCCGCGTTCGTGGTGCGCAGCCTGCTGATCCACGCCTACCGCCGCGTCCAGCTGCACGATCCGATGCTGCCTTTGGCCCTGCTGCCGAATCCCTGGCCGGGCTCGGAGGCCTATGCGCTGGCGCAGGCGATCTACCGGCTGACCTGGGAAAGGGCCGAGGCCCACCTGATGGAGGTGCTGCGGCGTGAGGATCCGGAGGCGCCCGGCGCGGATGCCGGCTTCTACGACAGGTTCGGCGGATTGCGCTGAGACGCCGTCATCGACAGCCGGATACCCTCCACGCCCAGTTCCAGGTCCAGCCCCGGCCAGTACAGGCAGGTTTCGCCGAAGCACTCGACCCGGCACAGCTGCGCCACGGTCGCGTGCTCGAACCAGGGGAACATGGCGAATGGCAGGTACAGCTCCTCCCGATGGCAGCGCAGCCAGAAGCCCCGCCTGTCGATGCTGGTAATTTCGGCATGTGCGACACGAATTTCGTTCTTCATGTTTGTCCTCCCAAACGAGCACCTTAGCAAAAGGCGCAAGCCCGGCATTTGACCGGCAACAGACGAGCCGATTTGCGCACCGAAACGAGTCATGGGTATGATGCACGCCCTACCACTCAAATAACAGGACCTCGTCAAACCGTAGCGAGCGGCCGCAGTTTCGGCCGAGAAGCGCAGCCGTACTTACGGTACGGCGAGCATCGCAGGCCGAAAATGCAACGCGCAGCAGGTTTGACGAGGTCCCCACTACAGGACGCACCATGTCTATCAAGATCAGCAGCCAGTTCGACGCTGGCGCCATCGATATCGTGAACGCCACGAGCGCGAACGCCATCGACCTGAACATCCGCAAGGATTCGCACGCCGACATCACCCAGTGGTTCTACTTCCGCTTGCAGGGCGCGCAGGCCCAGCCCTGCACGATCCGCCTGCTCAACGCCGGCCAGTCGGCCTACCCGAAGGGCTGGGAAGACTACAACGCGATGGCGAGCTATGACCGCATCAACTGGTTCCGCGTGCCGACCAGCTTCGACGGCCAAGTGCTGACCATCGAGCACATCCCGGCCATGGACAGCGTCTACTACGCCTACTTCGAGCCCTACTCGTGGGAGCGCCACCTGGAGCTGCTGGACCGCGCCCAGCTGTCCGAGCAGGTGCGCATGGTCGACCTCGGCTCGACCGTCGACGGCCGCGACCTGAACATGCTGATCATCGGCGAACCTTCGCCCGCGAAGAAAAAAGTGTGGGTGATCGCACGCCAGCACCCGGGCGAGACGATGGCCGAGTGGTTCGTCGAGGGCATGCTCGACGCCCTGCTCGATCCCGCTCACCCCTTCGGCCGCCAGCTGCTGAAAGAAAGCGTGTTCTATGTGGTGCCGAACATGAACCCGGACGGCTCGGTGCGCGGCAACCTGCGCACGAATGCCGCCGGCGCCAACCTGAACCGCGAATGGCTGAACCCGACCATGGAGCGCAGCCCGGAAGTCTTCCTCGTCAAGCAGAAGATGCACGAGGTCGGCGTCGACATGTGCCTGGACGTGCACGGCGACGAAGGCCTGCCCTATGTGTTCATCGCCGGCAGCGAATCCCTGCCGAACTTCACGGCCGAACAGGCCGCCGCCCAGAAGGCCTTCTCGGACGCCTTCATGGTCGCCAGCCCGGACTTCCAGGACGTGCACGGCTATGGCGAGGCGCCCTATAGCGAAGAGACCCTGACCATGGGTTCGCCGCACATCACCCACGCCTTCGGCTGCCTGTCGCTGACCCTCGAACTGCCGTTCAAGGACAACGCCAACGATCCGGATCCGCAAGTGGGCTGGGATGGCGCGCGCAGCGCCCGCCTGGGCGCTAGCGTGCTGCAGCCGGTACTGCAGGCGGTCCGCGCGATCAAGTAAGTCTTTGCCCGGCCGGGAACCGCCCTGCGCCGCCGCCTGTCAAAAGCATGAGCGGCGGCCAGCGCCAGGGAAACTGCGGAGAGCGGCATGGGCAATGTCTATCGGCCAGGAGAAAGTCCGGCTGCGGGAGCGCTGCCTCCTGCCGGACTGGCGCTGGGCGACGCCTGGTTCTGGCATGCCGACCAGACGCTGCTGCATGCGCTGGTCGAGCACCCGAAGGTCTCTCCCGAGCATGCGGGTGTCCGCCTGCTCGGCTTCAATGGCGCCAGGCTGAACGAGTACATCGGCGACGGTCACTATGCCAGCGTGATCCGCATGCACCTGTCGCCGGATTGCCACTTCAGCGAAGTCTATCTCGGCGGCTTCGCCAACGACGCGCTCGAGCACCGGCTGGCGCTGCGCGACGATTGCTCCTCCGCCGCCGATCCGGCCGCCTGCTTCTCGCCTGCGCGCCTCGACCTGATGCTGTACCACATCAGCGAAGGCCTGAACGGCATCATCCGCGCCATCCGCTGGGCCTACCGCAAGACCACCTGGCAACAGCCGATCTTCCTGAACGGCTACGACTATCCGGTGCCCGACGGCCGCGGCTTCGTCAACAGCCATGGCGGCTGGCTCACGACCATCATGGACGACGCCAACGTCGATCCCGACCTGGCCTTCCGCACCGAAGTCATGAAGCGCATGATCGACGTGGTGAACGACGAGGTGCTGGCGGAATTCCACTCGCCCCTCGAGCGCGTGTTCCACGTCGACAGCCGCGGGGTCCTGGCGACCGACCCGGAACACTACGCGGAAGACTGGGAGAACGAGGGCTATCCGACCCGCGAGGGATTCATGAAGCTCCTCGAGCGGGCCTGGTTTCCCGCGCTCCAGCCCTTCCGCATCGTTTTATAGGAAAGTAAACACCTGTTCTTCCTGCAGGCGCGACTTCGGCAGGCCGGCGTTGAAGTCGGTCTCGGCGTGGTAGCCGAAGCTCAGCATGACCAGGCTGGTCAGGCCGCGCTCGTGCAGGCCGAACTCCGCGTCCAGCGCGGGGACGTCGATGCCTTCCATCGGCGTGGTGTCGATGCCCAGGTTGGCGGCGCCCAGCATGGCGGTACCGAGGGCGATGTAGACCTGCTTTTCCAGCCACTGCGGCAGGTCTTTCTGGGTGTAGCGGTGCAGGTTCACATAACCCAGGCGGCCCTTGGCCTGGCCGGCCCTGGCGGCTTCGTCGCGGAAGCGGCCGTCGCGCTGCTCCTGCTCGAGGATGCTGTCGAGGTGCTTCTGGTCGGCATCGGCGCGCACGCAGAACAGGATCACGTGCGAAGCGTTGAGGATCTTCGGTTCGTTGTAGATGAAACCGCCCTGGGCGCCCTTGGCCATGCGGGCCTTGGCTTCCGGCGTGCTGGCGACGATGAAGTGCCAGGGCTGGGAGTTGACCGAGGACGGGCTGTTGCGCAGCAGACCATAGATCTGCTGCATCAGTTCCTCGGGGACGCGACGGGTCGGGTCGTAGGCTTTGGCGGTGTGGCGCTTGGTGGCGGCGGCGAGAATGTTCACGTGGTTCCTTTTTTATGTACAGTGCATATCTGCACATTATTGCAGGAACCCAAAATTCGCGTGCGAGGCGGACTCGTCCGCCTTCAAAGGCAATCAGCTGCCCGCAATCACCATCTTCTCGATCAGGATCGAGCCCGTCGACTTGTTGCCACGCGTCAGCACGTCATTGCCGATGCCGACGATGGACTGGAACATCTCCTTCATATTGCCGGCGATGGTGATCTCTTCGACCGGGTACTGGATCACGCCGTTCTCGACCCAATAGCCGGACGCGCCGCGCGAATAGTCACCGGTCACGTAGTTGGTGCCCTGCCCCATCAGTTCCGTGACCAGCAGGCCGGTGCCCATCTTGCGCAGCATGCCTTCGAAGTCGTCGGCGATCTTCGTTTCCTTCGACAGGATTTCCAGGTTGTGCGAGCCGCCGGCATTGCCGGTGGTCTGCATGCCCAGCTTGCGTGCCGAGTAAGAAGACAGGAAATAGCCCTGCAGCACGCCATCGCTGACGACCTTGCGGGTCTGGGTACGCACGCCTTCTTCGTCGAAGGGCGAGGAGCCGACCGCGCCGACGATGTGCGGGTCTTCGACGATCTGGATGTGCGAAGGGAAGATCGACTTGCCGAGAGAATCCAGCAGGAAACTCGACTTGCGGTAGAGGGCGCCGCCCGAGGTTGCCTGGACGAAAGAGCCGACCAGGCCGGCGGCCAGCGGGGCTTCGAACAGTACCGGGCAGGTGCGGGTGTCGAGCTTGCGCGCGTTCAGGCGCGCCAGGGCGCGTTCGGCGGCGTAGCGGCCGACCTTTTCGGGATCGGCCAGCTTTTTCGGGTCGCGCGCGGAGGTATACCAGTCGTCGCGCTGCATCTTGTTGCCCTTGCCGGCGATCGGCGCGACCGACAGGGTATGGCGCGAGAATGGGTAGCCGGCGCAGAAACCGAGGCTGTTGGCGGCCACGAAGTGCGACTGCTGCACGTAGACGCTGGCGCCTTCGCTGTTGGTGATGCGCTTGTCGACGCCGAAGGCGGCCGCTTCGCAACGCTGGGCGATGCGCACGGCGTCCTCGGCATCGATGTCCCAGGGGTAGCACAGACGCAGGTCGCGCGGGTTCATTTCCAGCAGATCGGCGTCCGGCAGGCCGGCGGCCGGGTCTTCGGCGGTGAAGCGGGCGATGTTGTAGGCCGCCTCCACCGTGGCGCGCAGCGAGGCGCTGGAGAAATCGGAGGTGCTGGCATGGCCGCGGCGCTGGCCGCAGTAGACGGTCACGCCGATGCCCTTATCCTTGTTCTGCTCGATGGTCTCGACCTGGCCCTTGCGCACCGTCACCGCCAGACCGCTACCCTCGCTGATCTCGACCGCCGCGTCGCTGGCGCCGGTTTCCTTTGCAATTGCCAGCACGTCCTGTGCGAGCTGCTTGAGCTGATCCTGGGTATGGGTGAAGACGGAGTCGTTCATGTGCGTTTGTCGTAGCGAGCCCTAAAACAGTTATCATAGCAGCCGTTTACTGTTTTTACCGTCCAGACGTGCGTCTGACGAATCTAGATCATCATGCCAAATGCAAACCGCGGCGCTGTCGGCTTCCGCTCCGACGAGTTCGAACCGGAATACGACCGCCCCTCCAAGTCCGAACTGAAGCGGCAGAGTAACGAGTTGCAGAAGCTCGGCGAACAGCTCATCGAAGCGCCGCGCGACCGCGTCAAGCGCGTGCCGATGCCGGACGAGGTCAAGGATGCGATCCTCATGGCCCAGACCATCACCAACCACGAAGGCCGCCGCCGCCAGTTGCAGTACGTGGGCAAGATGATGCGCTCCCTCGACGAGGAGGAAGTCGCCGTCATCCAGCGCACCATCGAGAGCTGGAAGGGCACCTCGAAGGCCGAAGCTGCCGCCCTGCACGCGCTGGAGCGCCGCCGCGAGAAGCTGCTGGCCGACGACAAGGCCCTCACCCAGCTGCTGGGCGAGCATCCGGAGCTGGACGCGCAGCACCTGCGCACCCTGATCCGCAATGCGCGCAAGGAGCAGGCCGAGAACAAGCCGCCCAAGGCCTACCGCGAGATCTTCCAGATCCTGAAGGACCTGGCCAAGGCGCCCAAGGCTGCCGCGGAAGGCGATGGCGAAGAGGAAAGCGGCGATGAGTCTGGAGAATAAGGTCCAGGACCCGGCGCGTGAGCTCGTGATTGGCCTGATCTCGGTCTCGGACCGTGCCAGCGGCGGCGTGTACGAGGACAAGGGCATCCCCGCCCTGCAGGAATGGCTGGGCAAGGCCCTGACCACCCCGTTCCGCGTCGAGACCCGCCTGATCCCCGACAACCGCGACGACATCGAGAGCGCGCTCATCGAACTCGTCGACGAAGTGCGCTGCCACCTGGTGCTGACCACCGGCGGCACCGGCCCGGCGCGGCGCGACGTCACGCCCGAGGCGACCCTCGCCATCGGCACCAAGGAGATGCCGGGCTTCGGCGAGCAGATGCGCCAGGTCAGCCTGCACTTCGTGCCGACCGCGATCCTGTCGCGCCAGGTGGCCGTGATCCGCGAGACGCCCGACCCCGCTTCTGAACATGCTGCCCTGGTCATGAACCTGCCGGGCCAGCCGAAGTCGATCAAGGAAACCCTCGAGGGCCTGAAGGACGCGGACGGCAAGACCATCGTCAACGGCGTGTTCGCCGCGGTGCCCTACTGCATCGACCTGATCGGCGGTCCCTTCATCGATACCGACCCGACCGTGTGCGCCGCCTGGCGCCCCAAGAAAAAATAAGGATGCATGCATGAGCGAGCTGCTCGACCACGTCACCATCGACACCAGCGACAACCCGGAAATCTCCGTCATCTGGCTGCATGGCCTGGGCGCGGACGGCAACGACTTCGTGCCCATCGTGCGCGAGCTCGACCTGGCCGGCCTGCCGGGCATCCGCTTCATCTTCCCGCACGCGCGCACCATGCCGGTCACCGTCAACGGCGGCTACGTGATGCGCGCCTGGTACGACATCACAGGCGCCGAACTGACGCGCCGCGAAGACGAAACCGGCCTGCGCGCTTCGCAGAAGGAAGTCGAAGCCTTCATCGCGCGCGAAAAGGCGCGCGGCATCCCGGCTTCGCGCATCGTGCTGGCCGGCTTCTCGCAGGGCTGCGCGATGACCATCCAGACTGGCCTGCGCCACCCGGAAGCGCTGGCCGGCATGATCTGCCTGTCGGGCTATGTGCCGCTGTCGGCCACGCTGGCGACGGAACGCACCCCGGAAAGCCTGGCCACGCCGATCTTCATGGCCCACGGCCGCCACGACAACGTGGTGCCCTTCGCCCGCGCCGAGCAGTCGCGCGACCTGCTGGTCTCGCTGGGCTACCAGGTCGAGTGGCACGAGTACGCCATGCAGCACTCGGTGTGCCTCGAGGAAGTCCAGGCCATCTCGGCCTTCTTCAAAAAAGTATTGGGCTAAAGCGATGGCGAAGAAAGAAGAACTCGACGAAGAGACCATGGCGCTGATCAACTGGTGCATCGAGGTCGAGAAGCACCTGGTGGCCGGCGGCGCCACCCAGAAGCAGGCGCAGGACTACATCGAAGAGAATGTCGAGTGGTTCACCGACATGTTCTACGATGAGTTCACGCCGGAGCAGGCGGCCAAGGAAGCGTTGGCCTAGTTCTACATTCCGCGGAAGAGGTGCTGGAAGCGCTGGCTCACCGGCAGCCTGGCCTCATGTCCGCGCAGTTGCACCCATAAAGTCCCGTCCTCGGCGCGCGCCGCCGCCGCGATCCGCTTGACCGCCACCATGTAGCCGCGGTGGATCTGCCAGAACGCCGTCCCATCCAGCGACTCCGCCAGCTCCTTCAGGCTCAGGCGGATGTGCGCTTCCATCGAATCCGTCACCACCCGCGTGTACTTGGCGTCGGCGCAGAAGTACACCACGTCCGCCAGGTCGATGAAGTGAATGGTGTTGCCGACCGTGGCCTGCAGCCAGGCCGGCTGGCTCTTCGGCAGCGGCTGCGTCAGCCGCGCCAGGTCCGGCGGCGTTGCCTCGATGCGCGCCCGCACCCGTTCGACCGCCCGTGCAAGGCGCTCCATGCCCAGCGGCTTCGACACGTAGTCGACCGCGCCTTCGTCGAAGGCTGCCAGGGCATGCTCGCCGAAGGCCGTCACGAAGACGACGTGGGTGCGCGCCCCGAACACGCGCGCCAGTTCCAGGCCGTCCAGGCCGGGCATGCGGATGTCGAGAAAGGCGGCCTGCGGCGCCATCTCGCGGCACAGGCGCAGCGCCTCGATGCCGTCCTCCGCCTCGACGATGCGGGCCTCGGGCCACAGCTGCGCCAGCGCTTCCCTCAGCTCGGCGCGCAGCAGCGGCTCGTCGTCCGCGACCAGGATGCAGGGCCCGCTCAAGCCGCCCTCTCCAGGCCCGGCTTCCCGTCCGGCTTTCCGTCCAAGATCGGCAGCATCAGCACGGCCTCGGTCACGCCGGCCGGTGTGCGGCGCAGGTCGAAGGCGGCCGCATCGTCGTACAGCGCGGCCAGCCGCTGGCGCAGGTTGCGCAGGCCGACGCCGCTGCCCAGCGTCGTGGCGCCTATCCCTGCGCCATCGTCGCCGACCGTAATCGTCACCGCTGCGCCGGCGCGCTGCGCGTCGAGGCTCACGCTGACGGGGCCGGGTTTGCGCTCGACGCCGTGCTTGACCGCGTTCTCCACCAGCGTCATCAGGAGCAGCGGCGGCACCGGCATATCGGCCAGGTCGGCCGGACAATCCAGGCGGTAGTGTAGGCGCTGGCCGAAGCGGATCGCCATCAGGGCCAGGTAATGGCCGGCGAGGTCGAACTCGCGGCCCAGCGTCGATTCCTGGCGGCGCATGTCGGGCAAGGCGCTGTGCAGGTAGGCGATCAGGTGCTCCAGCATCTTCGCCGCGCGCTCCGGATCATGGCGCGCCAGGTAGCGGGTATTGGCGAGGGTGTTGTACAGGAAGTGCGGCTCGACCTGGGCCTGCAGGGCTTTCAGCTCCGCGGCCAGCACCGCGTGGCGTAAGCCGGCCAGTTGCCGGGCGCGGGTGCGAACCTGGGCCTGCCACAGCGGCAGGCCGAGCGCCAGCGTGCTCACGCCAAAGGCACAGGCCATGACCTGCAGGTCCGGCAGCCCCGGCAAACCACGCGACCGCATCCACGCGTGATAAGGCGTCAGCATCGCCACCGTTCCGGCGGCGCTGGCCATGAGCAGCGCACTCCATGCCGCGGTCCATCCGAAGCGGACGGCGGCCGCGCGCGCGCCCAGCAGCAGCGCCGCACAGCTCAGCAGCATCGGTCCGAGTACCGCCGCGAACAGGCCGATCAGCGAATACCGCTGCAGCCAGGCGGCGCCGGCCACGAAGGCGCACAGCACGGCCAGGCTGCACAAGCCCTGGCGCGCGCTGCAGCCGTACAGGCGCCGCACGGCCGCGACGGCGGTGTCGTCCTGCACGCTCACAGGATCGGCGCCGTCGGCAAGGCGGGGCCGGGCTGCATGGTGTCGACCGGGACGTCCTGACCGACCTGCTCGAAGCCGAGGCGGTCGATCCATACCTGCCCCTTGCCGATATTGTTCACGCCGAACATGATGGCCGCGGCATCCTGCGGCACGTCCAGCACCACGCTGCGCTCCTGCCAGTCCGTGCTGCCCCTGATCGGCCTGTCGGCGCTGTTGTAGAAGGCGACACTGCGGCCGGCACGGTTATCGACCCGCATCCACAAGCCCGCCCAGCCGCTCACGTCCTGGGTCTTTACGAATGCGCGGAAGCGGATGCGCTGGCCGAGGTAGTTCTGGGCCGAGATCACTTGTGCCAGCGACGCCCAGGCATTCGGATCGTCGGCCTTGTTGCGCAAGAATTTGGCGCCCCGCACCCCGGGGTCCTGGTCGACGCCGGCGCCGAACTTCTGTGCATGGGTACCGGTGACGAACCAGGCGGGCGGCAGCGGCTCGGGACCGGCTGCGCATACCGGCGCCGAGTATGCGGCGATGGCGGCAGCCAGGATGAAAGACGCTTTCATGGCCGCCTTCACAGCGACGGCGAAGCCGGCAGCGAGTGATTCCTGAAGCTGTCGACCGGCACGTCCTGGCCGACAGCCTCGAATGCGAGCTGGTCGATCCATACGGTTCCCTTGCCGCTGTCGATCACCCCGAACGCGATCCGGGTCGCCTCCTGCGGCACGTCCAGCACCACGCTGCGCTCCTGCCAATCCGTGCTGCCCTTGATCGGCCTGTCCTGGCTGTTGTAGAAGGCCAGCCGGGCCGGGCCGGCGCCATCCACCCGCATCCACAGGCCCGCCCAGCCGTCG
Source organism: Massilia sp. 01N410 (assembly GCF_056399665.1). NCBI lineage: Bacteria > Pseudomonadati > Pseudomonadota > Betaproteobacteria > Burkholderiales > Oxalobacteraceae > Massilia > Massilia sp. 01N410. The sequence continues at coordinate 315,219 of NZ_JBFTRV010000005.1, forward strand.
ACGTCGCGGGTCCGCACGCGGGCGCGGAAGCGAACCCGCTGGCCGACGTAGTTCTGGGCCGAGACCACCTGGGTCAGCGAAGCCCAGGCCAGACTGTCATCGCTGGTATTGCTCAGGAATTTGGCGCCCTTGACGCCATCCGCCTGATCGACGCCGGCCGTGAATTTTTTCACGTGCTTGCCGTCCAGCTGCCACGGCGCCGGCAGCGGTTCGGGAGCGGCGGCCAGGGCCAGAACCGAGGTGGCGGCGATCGCCGCGGCGAGCACATACTGTGGTTTCATTCGTGTCTCCGTTAGTTGAGGGCTGTTACGCGCCTCTACTTTGCCGGCTGCCGGCGCATCGTGTGCGGGCATGCGACGAAGGGCCGGCCGGCGGCGACGAGCGCGGCGTCCCGCCGACGAGCTGGTCCGGCAGCACTCATTCCGGCAGCGGATCAGCGCTCGACGCCGGCGCCGCAGTCTGCGCGCTGTTCATCACCATCGCCAGGAAGGTGTAGTAGCCGTTCACGCCCATCAGGTCGACCACGCCCTGCTCGCCGAACAGCGCCAGCGCATTCTGATAGACGCGGTCGGAGACCCGCTTGTCGCGGTGCAGCTCCACGCAGAAGTCGTACACCGCCTCTTCGTCGGCCAGCATCGCCTTCGGCCGCCGGCGGTGCGCGATGGCGTCGATCAGGTCCGCCGCGATGCCGGCCTGCAGCGCGATCGGCGCGTGGATCGCCCACTCGACCTGCTGGTCCCATTCGCGCGCGGTGACGAGGATCGCCAGCTCGGACAGCCGCACGCCGATGGCGCTGCGGTAGCGCAGGTACTCGCCCATGCGCTGCGCATGGCCCATCAGCTCGGGGCTGTGCAGCAGCGGCACGAAGGGCCCGTAGAGGGCGCCGCGCGGGCCGTTGACGATCTCTTGCGCGGCCGTGCGCTGGGCGGCGGTCCAGGCGTCAGGAGGGATGGGGCGGAGGCGGTCTGTCATGCAGGAAATATTCGCATGCCGTCCGGTAAAAATCAAAAGAATCCCGGCGCTTCGCGCTTATTTTCAATCCTCAATTTTTTGGAGGGGATTCCGGGCTCGGCTAGAGGAGGCGTCATTCCCGCGCAGGCGGGAATTCAAGGTCAGTATGCGGTCCAGCGAGCAAACTTGGGTTCCCGCCTGCGCGGGAACGACGTTTAAGGCAGCGGGCCTATATCAAGCCTTCGGGTAAGCCACCACTTCCTGCTGCTGCTCCCCCAATCCCGCAATACCCAGGCGCAGCTTGTCTCCCTTCTTCAGGAAACGCTGCGGCGTGCGGCCCAGGCCCACGCCCGGCGGGGTGCCGGTGCTGATGATGTCGCCCGGCTCCAGGGTCATGAAGCGCGACAGGTAGCTGACGATTTGCGCCACCGTGAAGATCATGTTCGAGGTATTCCCGGTCTGCACGCGCTTGCCGTTCAGTTCCAGGTAGAGGTCGAGGTCCTGCACGTCGAAGATCTCGTCCTTCGTCACCAGGAAGGGGCCGACCGGGCCGAAGGTGTCGCAGCCCTTGCCCTTGTCCCACTGCGAGCCCATCTCGAACTGGAAGGCGCGCTCGGAGACGTCGTTGACCACGCAGTAGCCGGCCACGTACTTCAGCGCGTCTTCTTCGCTGACGTACTGCGCGCGCTCGCCGATGACGACGCCCAGCTCGACTTCCCAGTCGGTCTTCTTCGAGCCTTTCGGCAGCTGGATCGCATCGTCCGGGCCGGACAGGGAGCTGGTCGCCTTCATGAACAGGATCGGTTCCTTCGGAATCGGTGCGCCCACCTCGGCCGCGTGGTCCGAGTAGTTCATGCCGATGCCGATGAATTTGCCGACGCCCTTGACCGGGACGCCGAAGCGCGGCTCGCCGCGTACGATGGGCAGGGTCTTCCAGTCGACCTTGGCCAGTTTGCGCAGCGCCTTTTCGGACAGCACCGACGCGTCGATGTCGTCGATGATGCCGGCCAGCGAGCGCAGGCGGCCTTCTTCGTCGAACAGGCCGGGTTTTTCCTTACCGGGGCGGCCGTAGCGAACCAATCTCATATTCTTCCTTCTGTGCGAGTAAACCGATCCCGCATTCTACTTGACCTCGCCGCAAGCGATGCTTCGCGCCGCCTCAGGCGATGCCCGGCTGTGCGCCGCCGCTCCGGTGCCTGAAGCGCAGCATGGCGATGGCGACGACGCACAGCGCCGAAACGGCGAGTGCGGCGGCGCTGATCCAGAACAGGATTGCGTACGACTGGCGGCCATGCATGAGCCACACCATGCCGCTGGCGCCGCCGGCCTGGGCCAGCGAAAAGCACAGGTTCATCGCGGTCCAGTTGCGCCGGTGGTCTCCGGCGCCGCCGATCTCGAGCGCATAGCTGGATGCCGCGCCGACGATACCCGGCGAGAAGAAGCCGACCAGCACCGACGACAACAGCAGCGTCACCGCGCCGTGGGAAAACATCGGCAGCGCCACGCCGAGGGCCTTCAGGGCGAATGCCACCGCCAGCGTACGGTTCAGGCCAAAGCGGTCGGCGATCACGCCGGTCAGGTAAGGGCCGCATGCCGCGCCCACGCCGAAACAGGCCCAGAAGAAGCTGGCGACGGCCAGGGGCTGGTGCAGTTCGCGCGTGATGTAATCGGCCCAGAACAGGGTATGCGGCAGGTAGCCGATCGCGTTCAGCGTATAGGCGAGGCACAGCAGCAGGATCGGCAAGGACAGGCGCGGCCAGCCCGGGGCTGTCCGGTGCGCCGCCGCTGCCGTGGGTGCGGCGGCCGGCCAGTAGCGCCATGTTAGCGCGGTCAGCAGCGCGCAGACGACGCCCAGTGCCAGCCAGGTCACCGCCAGCTGGTAGCTCGCCAGGCTGGGAACGATGGTGGAGGCGGCGACGATGCCGAGGCCGACACCGGAAAAGATGACGCCGCTGGTGCGTCCGCGCCGCGCCGCCGGCGTGCGCGGCAGGATCAGCACCGGCGCCTGCACCATCAGGATCGCACCGCAGGCGCCGGCGACGGTGCGCCACACCACGAACCAGGCCAGGCCGCCATCGCGCCAGCCGCAGGCGAAAAAGCTCAGCGCGCACAGCAGCATCGACAGCCGCACCATGCGGCCGGCCCGGCAGCGGCGCGCCAGCAGCGATGCCAGTCCGATGCCGAGCAGGTAGCCGGTCAGGTTGGCGGCGCCGAGGTAGCCTGCCGCGGTCAGGTCGAACCATGCCTGCCGCACCAGCAGGGGCAGGATCGCGGCATAGGCGAAGCGCCCGATCCCGACCCCGGTCAGCGTGGCAGCCATGCCGCACAGGCCGGGGCCGGCCTGTGCGAGGCGGGTACGCAGCGCAGCGCCCACCTCAGGCCCCGGTCAGGGCGAGCGGCGCAACCGGAACCTCCGGCGCTTCGGCGTCGGCCGGCTCCGCCGGTCTCTCCAGCGGATAGGCGAGCGCCGCGATCCCCGCGCCGGGTTCCGCCAGCTCATCGGTCGCCTGCAGCAGCCGCAGACGCGCGCTGCGCTCGCCGATCGCGTCCATCATGCGGCCGACGGCACGCCCGGCGTCGACCATCGTGGTCGAATTGGCGCCGGGACGCGGCAGCACGAAGGTGTAGAACTTGCATCCTTCGACCAGGGTGCCGAGCGCCCACAGGCTGGACTGCGGAGCGCCGTCGCGCCCGATCACATTCATGTTGCGGTCGACGGTGATGCCGCCCGGATGGAAGCTGCCGTTCATGAAGGGCGACACGATCCCGCGCTGCATCATCTTGCGCATCAGCGGCGACTTGTCCTCGCGCGGCCCCGGCAGCGAGGCGCGCCCGCGTACCAGTACGTCGGCCGTTTCGGTCTCGCCGTTCCAGTGGCTGCGTACCACGAAGCGGCCGGAGTGCTCGTCCAGGACACAGCTCGCACCGGGTCCGAAATCGGCCTGCACGACGCCGGCGTCCATCAGCGCGAGCAGCTGCGCGATCCTCTCCTTCGGCGGTCCGACCGCCAGCCGGTTCATGATCGGCAGGAACTCGGACAGCACCCAGCGGTGCGACTGCTCGGTCAATCCGCAATAGTCGATGGCGCTGCGGATCACGTCGCGCACGTCGCGCAAGACGTCGCAGGCGGACTTCAGCGGTCCGTCGAGGTTGCCGAGGCAGGCCTGCTCGAAGTCGCCCCACATATAGCCGCGCAGCCAGTCGTCATACTGGCGCCGGCTCTGCAGCGCGCGGGCGGGAATCGGGTTGACCAGTTCGTCCCACGACAGCTGGTCGCGCCGGGTGACGTACTTGCCGATCAGCTCCTGGCGCGCCGCCGCACTGCCGGCCGCCATGAACTCGTTACTGAAGGTCAGCGCGGTGAGCTTGTCCAGCTTGCGGTACAGATACGAGAAATAGTAGGCGAACTGCATGTCGCTCCAGAGCAGCGGCATGATCTGCCGGTCGAAATCGAGCTTGCCGCCCGGCGTTTCCGCCCGCAGTTCCTCGACCCTGGCCATGGTCAGGAATTTCGGCTTGTACTGGCCGAACACGCCTTTCTGATTGGTCGCGCGCGCCATCAGCGGCAAGCCCGAGCGCGAGTACAACAGGATTTTCGGTTCCTTGCCCGACGGCCGGTAACGCAGGCGGCCCACCGGCTCCATCTTGCCGCATGGGACGAAGCCGCCGCCCCGGCCGGAGGTCAACTGCGCCAGCAGGTCGAAGGTGGTCAGGCCGATGCCTTCGATGGCGATAGTGTCGCGTTCCTTGACGCTCGAGACGGCATTGCGGATCGGATAGGGTTCCAGCACGACCTGCAGGCTCGGGTTGTGGGCGCGCGCGCGCTCGACCTTCTGCATCAGCGCCGACTCGGCCTCGCTCGGCAGCTTGCGCGCGTGGCCGGTGGTCAGGAACACGAAATCGACCGGATAGGCGCAGCCGTCGTAGAACACATTCCAGCCCTCCCCGTTGGCCTCGAGATCGTCGACGTTGGCGAAGTTGTGCAGGAAGATCTTCACGTGCGGCGGCGCCATCTTCTTCAGGTACTCGAAGCCCCAGCGCAGGTAGTCGCCGAACAGGGCGCGCGAATAGTAACCGTTGCGGTCGATGACCAGATGCTCGGCCGCCACACCCGGTCCCCTGCCGCTTTTGCTGCCGAGCCAGTCGGCAAACGAAGGCCCGTACAGGAGCGGTCCGGCGCCGCGGACGGTGTCGTCGGAAAACTGCGTCATCTGGCAAGCGACCGTGTTGACCAGCAGGTGGTCTGCCTGGTCGGTGGTATGGCAGCCCGGCCCGAATTCCTTACCGTCAAACAGGTACAACCCCAGCGGCGTTGCATGCGGATCGTTCCGTGCATACGCGATGATGCGGTCGAGCACCGAGATACCGCGCGGTCCCAAGCCAATGACTGCGATCTTGTACATGTGAACCTCATATGGATGAGATGAGTGCATTTTTTGAACAATGGTTCATGAATAAAACAAACCAATGATAGATAGGCGGCCAAGGACAAGATTGCGCATCCGCAACTTTTTAAGGTCTAGGGCAATATCCGTGGGTTAACGTTTTGCCTTGCGTCCTGTCAAGGAAACGCTTGCGGAACAGAACGACACTGCGAATTCGCTTTGCTCACGACCACAAGGAGGCCTGAATGAAGTCGACCAAGCTGGGACGCCGCACCTTCCATCTCGCCGCGCTGGGCAGCCTGTTCCTGGGCGGCGCGGCCTCGGCCGCACGCCCGGCGGCATCGCCTGTGCCGAACAAGCCGAAGACCTTCGTGCTGGTCCATGGCGCCTGGTATGGCGGGTGGTGCTGGGACGCGGTCGCGCACGCCCTGCGCGCACGCGGCCATACGGTCACCGCGCCGACCTGCCCGGGGCTGGGCGAACAGGCGCATTTGCTGTCGAAGGATCTTTCGCTATCGACCTTCATCACGAGCATTGGCAATCACATCCGCTACGAGAACCTGGGCGATGTGATCCTGGTGGGCAGCGGCTTCGGCGGCGTGGTGATCAGCGGCGTCGCGGACCGCATGCCGCAGCTGCTCAAAAGCCTGGTGTTCGTGGACGCCATGGTGCTCGACAGCGGGCTGTCGGTGTTCGAAGCCCAGCCGGCCTCAGTGACGAAGAAGCGCCTCGAACAGGTGGAACGCCAGGGCAAGGGCATCGCGATCCCGGCGCCGCCAGCCAGCTCCTACGGCGTCGCCGACAAACAGACGATGGCGTGGCTCGGCGAACGCCTGACGCCGCAACCGGTGGGCACCTATCAGGAAAAGCTGGTGCTGAACAACCCTCTGGGCAATGGCGTTCCGCGGATCTACATCGATTGCGTCGCTTCGCCGTTCGAGCCCCTGGTCGAGGTCAAGAAGAACCTCAAGCGCCAGCCGGGCTGGACATGGGCGGAGCTGAACACCCATCACGATCCGATGATCACCGAGCCGCTCATGCTGGCCGACTTCCTGGCCGCCGTCTAGCTTGTGCCAGCGCAACTTATCTGCGGACCCGGTGTCGTACATTGCTTAATGCAAATAGGAAACATTTCTTTTCGAATTTTTCTTAGAAAGGAATCCCACCATGAAGCTGCTGTTCACTGCCGCCGCATTATCCTGCGCATTCGCCATGGGCAATGCCTGCGCCACCGACGCCACCGAAAAGGATGCCGTTGCGCTGGTCGAAAAAGGTGTCGCCTTCATGAAGGCGAACGGCAAGGACGCCATGATCAAGCGGATCAACAGCAAGGATCCGGAGTTCTACAAGGGCGAACTCTACCTCCACATGCGCGACGCCAGGAACGCGATCATGCTGGCCCATCCGGTCAACCCGACACTGATCGGCAAGGACCTGATCGACGTGCCCGATACCAACGGCAAGATGTACCGCCGCGAAATGGTCCAGCTGGCGGCGACCAAGGGCAAGGGCTGGTACGACTACACCTACAAGAACCCCGTCAGCGGCAAGATCGAACCGAAGACCACCTATATGGTGAAGGTCGACGACGTCGTGCTGGAAGCGGGCATCTACAAGAAATGACGGCGTAATGCCGAACGGGGTACGATTCCGGCCGGCTCGCCGGCCATTACTGGCGGGGGAAGCATGCTGAAAAAATTACGGATCGGTCCCAAACTGCTGCTGGCTCCCACCCTGGTGCTGCTGCTCCTGATGCTGCTTTCCGGCGCCGCCTATTACGGCATGGTGCGCCAGAACGCATCGCTGGAAAACATCGTGCAGGTCCGCACCGCGCACCTCAAGTCCGCAGCCGAGATCTCGGGCGACGCCAAGTACGCGCATGGCAACATCTACCAGCTGCTGGCGTCCATCAGCGGCAGCTTCGGGCAGGGACGGATCGATGCGCTGGTCGCCGACATCAAGAAGAAACACGAAGCGTTGCAGGCCCGCCTGGCCGCGCTGGCGGAGGCATCGAATCCCGCCGAGCGCAAGCTGGTCGAATCGTCGATCAAGGCCCTGGCCGACTACCGCAAGAGCGCGACCGACAGCATCGAGCTGGCGCAGGTGGACCAGTCGCTGGCCACCGGTTCGATGCGGCTTGCGGAACAGCGCTTCGGCGTGCTGAACACGCAGCTGGCGCAGCTGTCGGCCCTCGAACAGCAACTGAGCTCCCAGGCGCACGACGCCGCCAAGGCCGAGTTCCAGATGCTCGGCATGACGATGGCGGGACTGGTCGTGCTGTCGATCGCGCTGTCGCTGGTGGTGACGATGCTGGTGCGGCGCGCGATGCTGGCCGATATCCACGCGATGTCGGAAGTGGTCGGCGAACTGGCCAAGGGCCGACTCAAGCGCGGCGCCGGCAACGATGGGCGCGACGAGATCGCCGGCACCTCGCGGGCGCTCGACCATTCGATCGCCATCCTGAACGACACCCTGCGCAGCATCCTGGCCTCGGTCCACTCGATCGACACCGCCTCGCAGGAGATCGCCAGCGGCAACCTCGACCTCTCGACCCGCACCGAGCTGCAGGCCGGCTCGCTGCAGCAGACCGCCAGCGCGATGGAAACCCTGACCGCGGCCGTCAAGGGCAATGCCGACAACGCGCGCCTGGCCGCCGGGCTGGCGGCCGAGGCGGCGCGGCTGGCGGCCAGCGGCGGCCAGTCGGTCGAGCGCGCGGTGGCGACCATGGAATCGATCCGCGCCAGCTCGCGCAAGATCGTCGACATCATCGGCGTCATCGACGGCATCTCGTTCCAGACCAACCTGCTGGCGCTGAACGCGGCGGTGGAAGCGGCGCGCGCCGGCGAACAGGGACGCGGCTTCGCGGTGGTGGCCAGCGAGGTGCGCACCCTGGCCCAGCGCTCGGCCTCGGCGGCGAAGGAGATCAAGGCCCTGATCGCCGATTCGGTCGCCATCATCGACGGCGGCAGCGCCTCGGTCAACGAAGCCGGCGCCAGCATGGGCAGCGTGGTCGCCTCGGTACAGCAGGTGAACGACATCATCAACCGCATCAGTTCGGCCAGCACGGAACAGGCCGACGGCATCGCGGAAGTCAACCGCGCGGTCGGGCAGATGGACGACATGACCCAGCAGAACGCGGCCCTGGTCGAACAGGCGGCGGCGGCGGCGGCCAGCCTGCACGAGCAGACCGTCAACCTGGCGCGCGCGGTATCCGTGTTCCAGGTCGAGGGCGTCGAGGCGGCCGATAAGGCCGAGCAGGAACGTCGCGCGCCGGACAGCCCGATGCGCGCCGGCGGCAGCCGGGGGCCGCGTCCCGCACTGGAAAACCGCCAGGGCCTGCGGCGGCGCGCCTAGCCCTCATGGAAAGCGCTTGCTGACGTAGCGCGAACCCTTCAGGCCGAAGCGCCACGGCACGTCGACCGCCTTCGAGATGCCGATCCGCGGGCCAGTCACCACCTCGATGCCCTTCGGCGCGGCCGCCAGTTCGAACGGCGGCTGCGCCAGCGACGACCCGTTCAGCGCCCGCGTCACCCCCAGCGCCTGGCACAGCTTGCCGGGCCCGGAGCACAGCAGCCACTCGTCGGTGGTGCCGCGCCGCTCGCGCATCGTCTCCAGGCCGGCGACCGGTTCGAGGGCGCGGATCAGCACCCCGGCGCCGTGCCCCTGCTCCATGCAGACGAAGTTGAGGCACCAGTGGATGCCATAGGAGCGGTAGACATAGGCATGGGCCGGCGGGCCGAACATCGCGAAGTTGCGCTCCGTCGGTCCGGAATAGGCGTGGGAGGCCGGGTCCTCGCCGTCATAGGCTTCGGTTTCGACGATCCGGCCGCCGACGCCGTCGACCAGCACGGTCACGCCGATCAGCCGGCGCGCCACCACGTCCGAACGGGCGGAGAAATCGATCCCCGCGAGAATGAAAGAAGACATGTGACAATCTTATAACGGCCGCGTCCGCCAAGTCGCACGGTCGCCTCTGCAGTGTGACAACGGCAACTGTCTGATTTGCCACACAAAATGAATACTTTGATGCAACTTGGCTTGTGCTGGTTTATAGTGACGAGCTTTGCACATCTTTCCGTGCAGCATCGTTTTCCCCCTCCCCTGCCATGAGTACAGCATCCGCCCTGGCCCGTCCCGCCGCCGCCGAGGATCCCGTCGACGCCCTGATCAAGTCGATCCGCATCCCGCCTCGTCCCAGCCTGCTGGCGGACCTGCAGCGCGAGCTTGCTTCGCCGGATCCGAGCCCGGAGACGATCGGCCGCATCGTCGCCAGCGACGTCGGCATGTCGGGCGCCCTGCTGAAACTGGCCAATTCGGCCATCTACGGCGGACGGCGCAAGGCCAAGTCGATCGAACAGGCCATCCTCTTCCTCGGCATTAACCAGGTCGCCTCGCTGATGACCGGCCTGCTGGCGCGCCAGGCGATTCCCGCCAACAGCGCGGCCCTGGCCAGCTTCTGGGACGTCTCGACCCGCCGCGCCCAGGCCATGGTATTCCTCTCGCGCCGCCTGCGCATCGGCGAGCCGGACGTGGCGCATACCTTCGGCCTGTTCTGCGACACCGGCCTGCCCCTGCTGATGGACCGCTTCGCCGACTACGGCGCCACCTACGCCGCCGCCTCGCTCGAAGCCGAGCGTCCGTTCACGGCGCTGGAAGAAGAGCGCCACGCCACCTCGCACGCCTCGATCGGCTGCCTGCTGGCGCGCAACTGGGGCCTGTCCGACCATGTCGTCTGGGCCATCCTGCACCATCACGACTACGCCGTGCTGGAAGACGCGCATACCGCCGGCGCGGTGCGTTCGCTGGTGGCGCTGTCGCTGCTGGCGGAAGCCGCGATCTGCAAGTACCAGGGCCATGCCGAATCGCTCGAGTGGAACAAGGGCGGCGTGCGCGCCTGCGCTTATCTGGGCCTGTCGGCGGAAGAAACCGCCGAGCTGCTCGACGAACTGCACGAAGCCTTCCACGACGACCAGTAACGAGCAGTAAGCTCCCCCTCGAGAGCGTCTTTACATCTTCTTCGCACCGGCAGATACTGAAGAAAAGTACACCGGACACGGAGGAGAAAATGAGATACCTCATAGCGTTCATGATGGTCCTGCTGGCCGGCTGCGCCAGCGCGCCGCCGGCCCCGGCACCCGACCTGTACCGCGACGCCGCCTTCGGTCCGCCGACCGAAAAGATCAGTACCGCCGACCTGTTCGCGCTCAGCCCCGAAATGCGCGAGTATCTGCACAGTTCGGCCTTCAATACCTATCTGCGCAACCGCGGCAAGGAATACGGCCTGCTGGAAGCCCTGTACACCGGCAGCAAGACCGGCCTCAAACTCGACTACGACGCGAGCTATACCCGCAACGCGGCCGAGACCTTCCGCGACCGCGCCGGCAACTGCATGTCGCTGGTGATCATGACGGCCGCCTTCGCCAAGGAACTCGGGATGACGGTGCGTTACCAGGACGTCATCATGGAAGAAAGCTGGAGCCGCAACAACGGCTTCTACCTGCTCAGCGGCCACGTCAATCTGCTGCTGGCCTATCGCGCCCCCGACCTCTACGGTTCGGATCCGGAACGCGCGCTGGTGGTCGACTTCCTGCCGGATGCGCGCGCCGACAAGCGCTATACCCGGCAACTGGACGAAGAAGACATCATCATGATGTTCCAGAACAACCGCGCCGCCGAAGCCCTGGTGCAGGGCAAGCTCGACGATGCCTACTGGTGGGCGCGCGCGGCCACCAGCGGCAACCCGCGCACCGCGCTGGCCTACAATACCCTGGGCGTGATCTACGATCGCCGCGGCGATTTCGCCATGGCCGAGCGTGCCTTCCGCGCAGCGCTGGCGCGCGAACCCGAAAGCGTCATCACCCTGCGCAACCTCGAACCGGTGCTGACGGCACAGGGCAAGACCGAGGAAGCCAGGGCGGTCGCCCAGCGCGCCGCCAAGATCGAACCGGCTCCGCCCTTCCTCTACTTCAACAAGGGCGTCACCGCCTACCAGCATGGGGAATACAGCGAGGCCAGAGATTTGTTCGCGCGCGAAGTCAGGCGCGCCCCCTACTACGACGAATTCCATTTCTGGCTGGCGGCGAGCCTGCTGCAGCTTGGCGAGGTCAAGGAAGCGCGCGAACAGCTGACCCTTGCGGCCGATACCAGCACGCGCAAGGACACGCGTAATCTCTATAACGCCAAGCTGGCCCACCTGCGCCAGCTCGGCATGCGTTAATCTTCCTCCATCACCAGGCACAAGGAGAACTGTTTGCCCAGCCGTATCGTCATCGAATCCTTCCACAGCCCCATCCTGGCCGGCAATCCCCTCGGGGACCCGGCCCGGCGCGACATCCCGGTCTACCTGCCGCCCGGTTACGACGAGGAGCGTGCACGCCGCTACCCCGTCGTCTACCTGCTGGCAGGCTTCAACGGCCGCGGCACGACCTTCCTGAACGATACGGTATGGGACGAGAACATCGTCCAGCGCCTGGACCGGCTGATCGGCAGCGGGACCATGCGGCCGGCGATCGTCGTGATGCCGGACTGCCTGACCCGCCTGGGCGGCAGCCAGTACATCAATTCCAGCGCCACCGGACGCTACGAAGACCACCTGGTGCAGGAACTGGTGCCCCACATCGACCGCAGCTACCGCACGCTGGACAGCCGCGATTGCCGCGCCGTGGTGGGCAAGAGTTCGGGAGGATATGGCGCGCTGATGCTGGCGATGCGCCATCCGGGCATCTTCGGCCTGACGGCCTCGCACAGCGGCGACCTGTATTTCGAGTTGTGCTACAAGCCGGCCTTCGTCGCCTGCGCGCGCGAACTGGCACGCCTGGGCGGCATCGACCGGCTGATGCGCGACCTGCACACGATCCGCCCGCGCGACGCCGGCTACCGCGCGGCGGTCAACACGCTGGCGATGGCGTCCTGCTATTCGCCGGATCCGCAGGCCCCGCACGGCTTCGTGCTGCCCTTCGATCCGCACAGCTGCGAACTCGACGAAGCAGTATGGCGCCGCTGGCTGGAATGGGATCCGGTGCACCTGGTGGACGAATACCGCCGCGCGCTGGCGTCGCTGCGGCTGATCTACCTGGACGCCGGAACGAAAGACGAATTCAACCTGCAGTACGGCGCCCGCATCTTCTGCGAGAAGCTCAGGCAGCGCGGCATTCCCTTCGTGCACGAGGAATTCGACGACAGCCACCTGAACATCCCCTACCGCTTCGATGCCTCGTTCGCCGCTATCTCGCAGGCGATGGCGGTCGATTAAATTCGATCAGTGCCGGCGCGGACGCGCCGGCGGCTTCGGCATGCCATGCTTCTCGAGGTGACGGAAAGTGATCCGTCCCTTGTTGAGGTCATACGGCGACATCTCCAGCGTGACGCGGTCGCCGGCGATGATGCGGATGTGGTTCTTCTTCATCCGGCCGGAAGTGTATGCCACCAATTGGTGACCATTCTCGAGGTCGACGCGGAAGCGCATTTCCGGCAGCACTTCAGTCACCTTGCCATTCATTTCAATCAGCTCTTCTTTCATCTCGTGTCCTTTAATCATGTGATTCGTTAACGCCAATGCCCAATCCCAGGCAATGCTGACGCAGCGCCTGGGGCGGTTGACAGGGTCGAAGTCGGGAAAAGCGGCTCCGGCTGCAGTGTCGAGCCGTGTGGAGACTGGGGGGTGGAGCAGATATGGGGACGTTGCGCCGAAAAAAAAGGGCTGGCGCCCTTTTACGTTCGCCGTGCTGTCAGCGGCGGCCGCGGAAGCTCGACCGGGCTGCCGGTGCGCCGCGTTTTTCGATGTGGCGGAAGGTGATGCGGCCCTTGCTGAGGTCATACGGCGACAGCTCCAGGCTGACCTGGTCGCCGGCCAGGATACGGATGTGGTTTTTCTTCATCTTGCCCGCGGTGTAGGCGATCAGCTTGTGGCCATTTTCGCAATCCACACGAAAACGCGAGTCGGGCAAAACTTCCGAGACAACGCCATTCATTTCGATCAGTTCTTCTTTTGCCATCTGCATACTCCAGTTCGGTAGGATGGTGAAAAAAAAGCCCGCTCACTGCGGGCTTCGTTTCAATGTGACGCCAATGCCTTAATCGCCGCTCCAGCCCTTGCTATCTGCAAGGTGCGGAGCCCGGACGCCCAGGCTATCTGCCAGGTGCACCCATCGTGTAAACCGACCAACGTATGTGGAATGACATCCCCGTCTGGCGTGCTCGCGCGCAGCATTACACATATTGCGCCGCGTGCCTTTCGCGAGGAACGGCAGGACCATCAGACCTGACCGATAACGTAGTGTAGCACGGTTCCTTTTGCACCGCACAAATACCTCAGAACAGCCGGGCGGTGACGCCGGCATCCAGGCCGGGGTCGACCAGCCTGCGCCACACGGCCAGCTTCTGCTCGAAGCCCATCGCCATGTGCGCCGGCGACGACGACGGCAGCACCACGGTGCGGTAGCCGGCCTGTTCGAACTGCGGCGCGAACTTGCCGGATGCCTGGCCGTTGAAGCCCACCGTTTCCAGTGCCGGACACAGATGCCGCAGGCGGTCGAAATCGTTGGCGGCCGGCTTGCGGATGGCGGAATCGAGGCTGCCTTCGCGCTCGCAGGCGGCCAGCACGTCCCACAGGCCGAAACGGTGGGCCAGCAGGCGCGGCAGGCGTTCGTCGTAGGGCAGGCTGTAGAGGTCTTCATCGACCAGGGCGCCGACCAGTTTCCAGAACTGATTCCTCGGGTGGGCGTAGTACTGCTGGGCGGCCAACGAGGCGGCGCCGGGGAAGCTGCCCAGGATCAGGATGCGCGTGCCGGGGGCGATGATAGGGGCAAGACCGGTGAGAAGGGAGGTCGATTCGAGAGAAGTGCTGGACATGGGGCGATTGTAGCCCGCTCGCCTGAAATACGTCGTTCCCGCGAAAGCGGAATGACGATGAAAAAAAACGGCGGCACGCTCGTACGTACCGCCGCAAAGGGCATCCCAAAAACTACCCCCTCACCTCACATCATTTGCTGGCCAGCGCCACACTGCCTGCCGGCGAAGAAGCCGGCGCAGCATCCCAGCCGCCGCCCAACGCGCGGATCAGCGCCACCGTGGTGACCGCCCGGTCGCCGCGCAGCTGCACGGCGGTGCGCTCGACTGCAGCCAGGTTGCGCTGCGCATCCAGCAGCTCCAGATAGCTGGAGCGGCCGGCGTCGTAGAGCTTCTGCGCCAGGTCGGCCGAGCGGCGCGCCGATACCAAAGCCTGCTCGACTTCGGCGCCCTGCCCCGCCAGCACGCGCAGGCCGGCCAGGTTGTCCTCGACTTCGGCGAAGGCCACCAGCACGCTCTGGCGGTAGGCGCCCACCGCTTCTTCCAGCGCGGCCTCGCTGCGCACCACGTTGCTGCGATTGCGGCCGCCGTCGATCAGCGGCATCGACAACGCCGCGCCCAGCAGCCAGGAACGGCTGCTCCATTTGAAGACGTCGGCAAAGGTGCCGGCCACGCCGCCGCCATTGGCACCGATGCTCAGCGCCGGGAACATCGCACTTCTGGCCACGCCGATGCGGGCGTTGGCCGCTTCCATCGTGCGCTGGGCGCTGGCGATGTCCGGACGGCGCTCCAGCAGCGCGGACGGCAGTCCGGCCGGGATCAGCGGCAGGTTGGCGCTCGCTTCCAGCGGATCGCTGGCGGCGCCGAAGTTCGAGGCCGGCTGGCCCAGCAGCACCGCCAGCGCGTGTTCCGCCGTGGCGCGCTGGCGCTGCAGGCCGATCGCCTCGGCGCGCGCGGTCGACAGTTCGGTCTTCGCCCGCGACAGGTCGAACTCGCCGATGTCACCCAGTTCGAAGCGACGCCCGGTCACGCGCACGCTCTCTTCGCGCAGGCGCACGGTCTGGTTCACGGTCGCGATTTCCGCGTCCAGGGCGCGCAGACGGAAGTAAGTCTGGGCGACGTCGGCCTGCAGCGACAGCAGCACCGAGCGATAGGTCGCCTCGACGGCGCCCGCATCGCCGCGCGCTGCCGCCACATTGCCGGACACGCGGCCGAACAGGTCGACCTCGTAGCTGGCGCTCAGGTTCGCCTTGTAGCTGGTCACCGGGGACATGCGCGTCCCGGGCGCCAGGCCGGCTTCCAGCGGCGACTGCTGCCCGCGCTGGGCGCCGACGCCGACGCCGATCTGCGGGATGCGGTCGGCTTCGGCGATGCCGGCGATGGCCCGCGCCTGCTTCACGCGCGCCGCGGCCACCGACAGGTTCTGGTTGCTGGCCGTGGCCTGGGCAATCAGGCTGTCTAGCCGGGCGTCATTGAAGGCCTTCCACCATTCGCCGCGCGGCTGGCTTTCTGCCGGCTGCGCCATCTTCCAGGTGGTGCCGTCGGCGGCGCTGCGCACCACCTCGGGCGATGCCGAAGGCGAAGCCACCTGCGCCTCCTTGAACGCCGCCGGCGTCGACACGGCCGGCTGGTGGAAGGCCGGCGCCGCGCAGGCGCTCAGCAGCAGGGCCGCCAGCACGGAGGCGAAGCGCGGCGCGAACTTCGCGACGGTCTTCACCACCGGCTGCGCCACCGAGCGGCCCTTCGGCCGCGCCAGGGCTTCGTCGAGGGCCGCGTCTCTATCCGCCTTCCAGGCCTGTCCGGCCTGAGGCGTCGGGGAAACCGGGTTGATCATCACTACACTCATTTCAATGCTCCTTCGAGTTCGGGGGCGTGCGGCTCGACATGCTCGAGGCGATGCGAGGGCTTGCCGAAGCGCGCCGCCAGGGTGCGCAGCAGGACGTAGAACACCGGCGTCAGGAACAGGCCGAAGAAGGTCACGCCCAGCATGCCGGCGAACACCGCCACACCCATCGCGTGGCGCATCTCGGCGCCGGCGCCGTGCGAGAACACCAGCGGCACCACGCCCATGATGAAAGCGATCGAGGTCATCAGGATCGGACGCAGGCGCAGGCGGCAGGCTTCCAGCGCGGCGGCGACAATGCTGCGGCCGTGGTGTTCCAGCTCGACCGCGAATTCCACGATCAGGATCGCGTTCTTCGACGCCAGGCCGACCAGCACGAACAGGGCGATCTGGGTGAACACATTGTTGTCGCCACCGGTCAGCTTCACGCCGATCAGCGCGCACAGGATCGACATCGGCACGATCAAAATGACTGCCAACGGCAAGGTCCAGCTTTCGTACTGCGCGGCCAGCACCAGGAACACCAGCAGCACGCACAGCGGGAACACGTAGATCATGGTGTTACCGGCCAGGATGTCCTGGTAGGTCAGGTCGGTCCATTCATACGCGATCCCCTTCGGCAGCACTTCACGTGCGATCTCCTCCATCGCCGCCTGGGCCTGGCCCGAGGACACGCCCGGAGCCGGGCCGCCGTTCATCTCGGCGGCGACGTAGTTGTTGTAGCGCTGGACGCGGTCCGGGCCATAGGTGTCCTTGACCTTCATGATCGAGGACAGCGGAATCATCTCGCCGCTGCCAGAGCGGACCTTTAGTTGCGCGATCTGCTCGCGCTGCGAACGGAAGGGCGCATCGGCCTGCACACGCACCTGGTAGGTGCGGCCGAACTGGTTGAAGTCGTTCACGTACAGCGAGCCGAGGTTGATCTGCAAGGTCTGGTTGATCTCGGCCAGCGACACGCCCAGCTGCTTGGCCTTCACGCGGTCGACGTCGGCGAACAGCTGCGGCACGTTGATCTGGTAGCCCGAAAACACGCCGGCCAGGCGCTTGTCGGCCGCGGCCTTGGCCATGAAGGCCTGCACCGCCTTGTTCAGCTCATCGTAGCCGAGGTTGCCGCGGTCTTCGATCATCATCTTGAAGCCGCCCGTGGTGCCCAGGCCGTTCACCGGCGGCGGCGGCAGGACCATCACGAAGGCGTCTTCGATGGCGCCCATGCGCTTGTTGATCTCGCCGGCGATGGCTTCCGCGCTCTGTTCCTTGCCCTTGCGCTGGTCGAAAGGCTTCAGGGTGGTGAACACGATGCCGGCGTTCGGCGCATTGGTGAAGCCGTTGATCGACAGGCCAGGGAAGGCGACCGAGGATTCCACGCCCGGGATCTGCTTGGCGACATCCGACATCTTGCGGATGACGGTGTCGGTGCGGTCCAGCGAGGCAGCGTCCGGCAGCTGGGCGAAGCCGATCAGGTAAGCCTTGTCCTGCGAGGGCACGAAGCCCGGCGGCACCGCCTTGAACATGAAGATGCCGGCGATCGCGAGCAGCACGTACACGCCCAGCGAGGCGCTCTTGCGCTTCAGGACGCCCTTCACACCGCCTTCATAGGCATGCGAGGAGCGGTGGAAGAAGCGGTTGAAGCCCGCAAAGAAGCGGCCGAACACGGCATCCATGCCGCGGGTCAGCGCATCCTTCTTGGCGCCATGCGGCTGCAGCAGCACGGCCGACAGGGCCGGTGCCAGCGTCAGCGACAGGAAGGCCGAGATCACGGTCGAGATCGCGATGGTCAGGGCGAACTGGCGGTAGAACTGGCCGGTCAGGCCGGACACGAAAGCGATCGGCACGAACACGGCGCACAGCACCAGGGCGATCGCGATGATCGGACCGGACACCTCTTTCATCGCCTGCACGGTGGCGTCGTGCGGCGTCAATCCGTTCTCGATGTTCCGCTCGACGTTCTCCACCACCACGATCGCATCGTCGACCACGATACCGATCGCCAGCACCAGGCCGAACAGCGACAGGGTATTGATCGAGAAGCCGAAAGCCAGCATCACGGCAAAAGTACCGACCACCGACACCGGCACCGCCAGCAGCGGGATGACGGAGGCGCGCCAGGTCTGCAGGAACACGATCACGACCAGGGCCACCAGCACCACCGCTTCGATCAGGGTGTGGACGACCGAGTCGATCGACTCGCGCACGAACTGGGTCGGGTCGTAGACGATGCTGTACTTCATACCTTGCGGGAAGTCCTTGGACAGCTCTTCCATCTTGTTGCGCACGTCCGTCGACAGCTGCAGCGCATTCGCGGTCGGGGACTGGAAGATCGGGATCGCCACCGCCGACTTGTTGTCGAGCAGGGAGCGCAGGGCATAGGAGTTCGAGCCCATCTCCAGGCGAGCGACGTCCTTCAGCAGGGTGGTGGCGCCATCCTGGCTGGTCTTGACGACGATGTTGCCGAACTCCTCTTCCGACTGCAGGCGGCCCTGGGTGTTCACGGTCAGCTGGAAGTCCGCGCCTTTCGACGGACCCTGGCCGACTACGCCGGCCGCGACCTGCACGTTCTGCTCGCGGATTGCGCCCACGACGTCGCCGGCGGTCAGGCCTCTAGCCGCGACCTTCTGCGGGTCGAGCCAGACGCGCATCGCGTAGTCGCCCGAACCGAAGAGCTGGACGTCGCCCATGCCCTTGATGCGCGCCAGCTGGTCCTTGACGTTCAGGGTCGCATAGTTACGCAGGTAGAGGTCGTCGTAACGGCCGTCCGGCGAATTCAGGTGGACTACCATCGTGATGTTGGGCGAGCTCTTGACGGTGGTGACGCCGATCTGGCGCACCTCTTCCGGCAGGCGCGGCAGCGCGCGCTGGACGCGGTTCTGCACGGCCGTCTCGGCCTGCTCGACGTTGGTGCCGATCTTGAAGGTCACGGTCAGCTGCAGCGCGCCGTCCGAGGTGTTCTGCGAGGTCATGTAGAGCATGTCCTCGACGCCGTTGATCTCCTGTTCGATCGGGGTGGCGACGGTTTCCGCGATCACCTTCGGGTTCGCGCCCGGATACTGGGCGCGCACCACCACGGACGGCGGCACCACTTCCGGATACTCGGAGATCGGCAGCTGGAAGATCGAGATGAGGCCGGCCACGAAGACGATGACCGACAACACCGCCGCGAAGATCGGCTTGTCGACGAAAAAGCGTGAGATGTTCATGTTATTGATTCCTTATTTTGCATCTGCCATGGCCAGCTGCGCGGACTTGTCCTTGCCCACGCTGGTGGTGGCGACCATCGGCACGGTCTGCGCGGTGATCGGCGAACCCGGACGCACGCGCTGCAGGCCGTTGACGACGATTTTTTCGCCCGGCTTCAGGCCGGCCTTCACCACGCGCAGGCCCTCGACCACCGGGCCCAGTTTCACTTCGCGGTACTCGGCCTTGCCGTCCTTGTCGACCACGAACACGAACTTGTGGCTCTGGTCGGTGCCGACCGCGCGGTCGCTGATCAGGAGGGCGGGCTTCTCGCTGCCGCCACCGATCTGCACGCGGGCGAACAGGCCGGGCGCCATCACGTCGTCCTTGTTGGCGAAGATGGCGCGCATGCGCACGCTGCCGGCGCGGGTGTCGAGCTGGTTGTCGACGAATTCCAGCTTGCCCTCGTGCGGGAAGCCTTCTTCGTTGGCCAGGCCGATGCGCACCGTGACAGGCTGGCCGCTGTGGGCCTGCGAACGCACGCGCAGATAGGTGTCTTCGTCGCCGTCGAAGCTGGCGTAGATGCGCTCGAGCGACACCACCGAGGTCAGGATGCTGGAGGCGTCGACCAGGTTGCCCAGGGTGATCTCGGCCTTCGACACGCGGCCGTCGATCGGCGCGACCACGCGGGTATAGCCCAGGTTCAGCTTCGCGGTTTCGTACTGGGCCTGGGCGGCGCGCGCATTCGCTTCCAGTTCCTTCTGCGCGGAGGCGCTGGCGTCGTACTCGCGCTGGGCGATGGCCTTGTCGCCCAGCAGGCGCTCGGCGCGGGTCAGTTCCAGCTTCGCCAGCTCGGCTTTCGCACGGGCGGATCTTGCGGCGGCGTCGGCGCGTTCGGCTTCGGCCTGGAACGGACGCGGATCGATCACGAACAGCACATCACCCTTCCTCACCGTGGCGCCGGGCTTGAAGTTGACGGCGGTGATGAAACCGGACACGCGCGGACGGATCTCGACGTGTTCCACGGCTTCCAGGCGGCCCGAGAATTCCTGTGTATCGGCGACCGGCTTCTCGACCACGACGGCGGCGGACACCGGCGGACCGGCCTGGGCCTGGGTCTGGGCTTCGGCCGCCTTGCCGGTCGCGTCCGAGCAGCCGGCGATCAGGACAGCGACGCCGGCGGCGCCGAGCGCCAGGACGACGGGTCGTACCGCGCTACGTAATTGATGAATTGCTTTCATGAGTGAGCCCTCCGATCTTGATGACTTATTAATAATTAGGCGAAAGCGGTCCCTTCCGGTCTCGCATGCGGGATGCGGACAGAAACGCAGGAAAAGACAGGTCTCCCGTGCCTGCGAACAGGCACGTTGTTGTGGTTTTGGGTGCGGTGAAGCGTTACCGGCTAGACGTTCCAGCCGGGCGATCCGTGACAGATCAGGTCATTTGCCGGGCGGTGCGTTGTCGGATTCGAGCCCGGCGATGAAGTTGGCGATTTCGTGCAGGGCATGGCCCGTACACGCACATTCGTTGCGGGCGTTCGGCTCCTCGATGCGGGCCGGCGCCATGCGCCGCACCGTGGTCCTCACGCCTGCGTTGATCAGCTTGGCACCGTAGGCTTCGGCCTCGTCGCGCAGCGGGTCGTCGTCGGCCGACAGGATCAGTGCCGGCGCCAGGTTCTTCAGGCGGCTCGACTGCAGCGGCGACGCATAGGGGTGGCCGCGGTCGGCCGCGTGCGGCAGGTAGCCGCGGTAGGCGGCGGCGCATTCGTCGAACACCCGGGCTTTATCGGGGCAGGTCGGCATCTCGCGCATCGAGCAGGTCGACAGGCCGGGATCGAGCATCGGCATGATCAGGATCTGGCCGGAAAGTAGCGGGCCGCCGCGGTCGCGCGACATCATCGCCGCCACCGCCGCCAGGTTGCCGCCGGCTTCGATGCCGGCCACGATCAGGCGCTTGCCGGTCCAGCCGAGCTTGCTCTTGTTCTTCTTGGCCCAGTTGACGATCGCATGCGCATCCTCGGCGGCCGCCGGAAAGGGTTTGACCGGCGCCAGCGTATAGGTCGAGGACAGCACCACCGGATAAGCGCTCGCGTCTGCGAGACGGCGCAGGAAGCTGTCGGACTCGTCCAGGTCGCCCTCGACGAAGCCGCCGCCATGGAAGAACACGATCAGGATGTCGCGCTTGCCGTCCACCGCCGCGCGGTACAGGCGGCCCGCCAGCGGGCCTTCGAAGCCGGCGACCTCGAGTTCGCGTACCACCAGTTCGCGCATCGCTTCCTGCTGGTCGAGCTGCTCATTGTTCAGAACGGCGGCATTCATGATTGCGCTCCATTGAACAGGGCCTGGTAGCCGGCGGCTTCGCCCGCGGCGGCGTTCGCGTAGACGTCCGTGCCAATCAGTCCCGCCATCAGCGTCACGCTGAGCGCGAGCGCCAGGCTTGTGAAGAAACCTCCATCGCGTCGTTTCATGACCTGCTTCCCTTCGTTAAGTGGCACTTTTATCAGTGACCGTGCCGACACTATAGACATGATCTAGAATCTGATAAATACCTCAATCCCGAATCCATTATTCAGATCCCTGAACAATCGAAATGAACAACAAGCTGCAAGCCATGGAAGTTTTCGTGCAGGTGGTGGACGCCGGCAGCTTCACGCGCGCGGCCGAGACCCTGCAAATGCCCAAGGCCACCGTGTCGACCCTGGTGCAATCGCTGGAGGCCTCGCTGTCGGCCAAGCTGCTGCACCGGACCACGCGCCTGGTGACCGTGACCACCGACGGCGCCGCCTATTACGAACGCTGCGTGCGCATCCTGTCCGACGTGCGCGATGCCGAGGAATCGCTGTCGCGCACGCGGCTGTCGCCCAGCGGACGCCTGCGCGTGGACGTGCCCACCGGCCTGGCCAGCGAGATCCTGATCCCCGCCCTGCCCGCCTTTTTCGAGCGCTATCCGGACATCATGATGGAACTGGGCAGCACCGACCGCCCCGTCGACCTGATCGAGGAAGGCGTCGACTGCGCGATCCGCGGCGGCGAGCTGGGCGACGACAGGCTGATCGCGCGCCGGGTCGGCATCATCAACTTCCTGACCGCCGCCTCGCCCGCCTACCTGGAACGTTACGGCGTGCCCCAGCACCCGCTCGACCTCGAGCGCCACCGCTGCGTGAACTATTTCTCGGCCAAGACCGGCAAGACCTATGACTGGGACTTCCGGCGCGGCGAGGAACGCATCGACATCCCGATGCGCGGCGTGATCGCGCTGAACGATTCGAACGCCTATGTGCAGGCGGGCCTGGCAGGCCTGGGCGTGATCCAGATGACGGATTACCTGGTGACCCAGCACGTGGCGGCCGGGCGCATGGTCCAGCTGCTGCCCGACTGGACCAGCGAGCCGCTGCCGGTGCACATCGTCTATCCGCAGAACCGCCACCTGTCGGCCAAGGTGCGGGTCTTCGTCGAATGGGTGTCGGACCTGTTCGCGAACCACCCTTATATGCACTTGCGCGCGGTGCCGCGGCCGCAGGCGGTGCCCGCATTAATAGAGGCCACCGCCTAAAATGCGACGGTAGAATCGGCTGCATGACAAGTCACATGACGAGGAGACAGCGATGCAGCCGCGCACCATCGACACCCTGCTGGAACAGTACAGCGACAGCCATCGCAACCCGACCAATGAGCTGATCCATTTCGTGTGCGTGCCGGTGATCGTGTTGTCGCTGCTGGGCATCCTGTGGAGCATCCACCCGGCCGTCGCCGTCATCGCCTGCCTGGCCTCGCTGGTGTATTACTTCAGGCTGTCGCCTCCCTTCGCCTTCGGCATGCTCCTGATGAGCGCCGTGATGCTGGGCGTGCTGGCCCTGATGCCGCCGATGACGGTGCTGCCGCTGTCGATCGCGATCTTCGTGGTCGCCTGGATCGGCCAGTTCATCGGCCACAAGATCGAAGGCAAGAAGCCTTCCTTCTTCGACGACCTGCGCTTCCTGCTCATCGGACCGCTGTTCGTGCTGGGCTTCCTGTATCGCCGTTTGAATCTGGCGTATTAAAAGAGTAGGCTGGATCGGCCGCTGCAGCCGCAGCGCCGCATGAGGAGCACATCATGAAATCCGCCGCCATTCCCCTTTCCGTCGCCCTGGCCGGAGCTGGCCTGCTGGCCGGCTGCGCCACACCGCCCGAGTCGGGCAGCGTGTACAACAGTTACCAGACCATGAACGAACAGGTGATCCGCATGGGCACCGTCGAATCGATCCGCAACGTCACCATCGCCAGCCCCGAATCCGGGGTCGGCACCATGTCCGGCGTCGCGCTGGGCGGGCTGGGCGGCTCCCAGATAGGCGGCGGCAAAGGGTCGATCGCGACCGGCATCATCGGCGCCGTGGCCGGCGGCCTGGTCGGCCAGCAGGTCGAGCGCAATGCCGGCAACCGCGCCGGCTTCGAGATCACGGTCCGCCTCGACAGCGGAGAGTTGCGCGCCATCACCCAGCCGGCTGACGAAATGTTCCGGCCCGGGGACCGGGTGCGTCTGCTGAGCAACGGTTATACGACCCGCGTGACGCACTGACGACGAAATAGACGAGCAAACCCGGCTGGCGCCACAATGAACTCCGGAAAGCACGTATACTTTCCGGATGCCTTCCTACGTCCTGTTCACCATCGCCTCCCTGATCTGGGGTTCCACTTTCTGGGCCATCACCCTGCAACTGGGCGACATTCCGCCCGCCGTCTCGGTCGTCTACCGGTTCGCGTTAGCGTCGGGGGCGCTGTTCGCCTGGTGCCTGGCGCGCGGCGACAAGCTGTGGTTGCCCTGGCGCACGCAAAAGTGGACCTTGCTGCAAGGTTTCCTGACCTTCGGCCTCTCGTATGTATGCACTTACAACTCCGAACAGTACGTGGTCTCGGCCCTGGTGGCGGTGCTGTTCGCGCTGATGGTGTTCTGGACGCCGCTGCTGTCGCGCTTCGTGTTCGGCACGCCGATCCCGCGCAAGACCTGGACCGCCGGGGTCGGTGCGATCGCCGGCGTCACCCTGCTGTTCTGGCATTCGATCCAGGGCGCCCTGCACGACCTGAGCCAGGGCGGCCAGGGCCATTTCCTGCTCGGCCTGGGGCTCGGCATCTGCGCTTCGATCGCCAGCGCGGCCGGCAGCATCGTGGTCGGCAAGGTGCGCGAGCAGTCGAGCAAGCTGATCCTGACCACAGGCTGGTCGATGTTCTGGGGTACCTGCATGGTCGCGCTGTGGTGCCTGGCCAGTGGCCAGCAATTCATCCTGCCGCACACGACGCCCTACGTGCTCGGCCTGCTGCACCTGGCCATCTTCGGCTCGGTGGTGGCCTTCATCTGCTACTTCACGCTGATCAACCGCATCGGCTCGGCCAAGACCGTTTATATCGGCGTGATCACGCCGGTGCTGTCGGTGCTCATGTCGATCAAGCTCGAACACTACCGTCCCGGCCCCATCGAATGGCTGGGCATGGCAGTCTGCCTGGGCAGTGTCGCCTGGGCCCTGTACACGCCTAAACGCAAGGCGGCTTCCGTCAACCTGAACAATGCGCTCGACGCACCCCTCGAAACACCATGACCGCTCAACAGTCCACTTTTGCCATCCGTCCCGCCACCCCGGCCGACGTCCCCCACATCATGTCGATGATCGTCGAACTCGCCGTGTTCGAGAAACTCGAGCACATGGTGGTGGCG
The DNA here is from genome assembly GCF_056399665.1 of Massilia sp. 01N410. Taxonomy (NCBI): domain Bacteria; kingdom Pseudomonadati; phylum Pseudomonadota; class Betaproteobacteria; order Burkholderiales; family Oxalobacteraceae; genus Massilia; species Massilia sp. 01N410. Next base: position 340,041 of record NZ_JBFTRV010000005.1, read on the forward strand.
ACCGAAGCCCTGCTGCACGAAGGCCTGTTCGGCACGAAACCGTCCTGCGAAGCGATCATCGGCGAGGCCGATGGCGAAGTGGTGACCTTCGCCCTGTTCTTCCATAACTTCTCGACCTTCCTCACCAAGAAGGGCCTGTACCTGGAAGACCTGTACGTGCGCCAGGCCCACCGCGGCCACGGCTACGGCAGCCGCATGCTGAAACACCTGGCGCGCATCGCCGTCGAGCGCGAGTGCGGCCGTTTCGAATGGTCGGTGCTGGATTGGAACACTCCGGCAATCAATTTCTACAAGTCCATGGGCGCCGAGATCCTGCCCGACTGGCGCATTTGCCGCGTGACCGGCGAGCCGCTGACGGCGCTGGCGCGGGCCTGAAAGAAAAAGGCGCTGTTCGCGCTAAGTGTTGAATCTGCCGAGCGCCGCTCTCAAAAAGGCGTCTGGACTGGCAATGCGCTGGCCATCCAGCGCCCAGCGCCAGCCGAAGTAGTGGCCCAGGTATCGGCTGGCGATGCCGCGGAACGGCAGCAGCCAGGTGCGCATCCGGCT